>JAFUUL010000088.1 GCA_017483805.1 Prevotella sp. | reverse complement strand
TTGCCCATGATTTGGTTATCGTTTGAGTTTCGCAGCTGCAAAGATAACCAAAAGGGCTGATTCTCGTGCGAGAGTCAGCCCAATTTTTCCTCATGCGCACACGTACGCGAACATGTCATGGTTTAGCGGACAGTAATAATTGTAAATGTTACTTAGTCGTATATCAGGGTGGTGAGACGCTGGCGGTCGAAAAGGCTCTGGGCGACCTGCTGCAGGTCTTGGGCAGTGAGGCTGTCGATGTGGCGCATGATGTCGTTCAGGTTGCGCTGCCGGCTGCTGTGCAGATAGTTTTTGGCGAAGTCGAGGGCGAACTGTTCGCGGCTGTCGCAGGCGATGGCCAGTTGGCCCTGCAGTTGCTGTTTGGCTTTGGTCAGTTGATTGGCAGAGAGTGGCGTCTGCATCAGTTTGTCCAATTCGCGGCGTACCAGTCGCAGACAACGCTTGACATCTGCCTGATTGCATCCAAAGTAGATGCACCACGCCCCCGTATCGCCATAGCACACCATGCTGCTCTCTACGCTGTAGACTAGTCCGTTTCGTTCGCGCAGGGCAAGGTTCAGCCGAGAGTTCAGACCTGGGCCACCTATTATATTATTAAGGAGGTAGAGGGACCAGCGACGAGGATCCTCGGCGGCAAAAGACCGAGTGCCCACGATGACATGGGCTTGATGGGTGCCGCGATGACGGATGATCTCTTGGGCAGTGTGGCTGTCTGCGCAGTCTTTGTGACTGGGCTGTGCAGGCTGGTCTGTAGACGCTGGACACTCCAAAGCCTCCAGCCTACGGACAAGCGACTTGAAACGGATGTCGCCACTGACAAAGAAGACACAATTCTCAGGGCGGTAGTAGCGGCGGGTGAAGTGGCGGGCATCCTCGCTGTTGTACCGTCGGACCCGCTCGCTGCTCCCCAGAATGTTATGGCCTAAGGGATGGCCTTCAAAGAGGATGTTTTCTATCTCGTCGTAGATAAGTTCGGCAGGTGAATCCTCATAACTCTCTATTTCGTCGCAGACCACCTCGCGTTCCTTCTCTACCTCATGCTGAGGATAGATGCTATGGAAAACGATGTCTGTCAGCACATCGACGGCCTTCACGAAGTGCTTGCTCTGTATGGCGCAGTAGAAGACTGTGTCTTCTTTGTTGGTGAAGGCGTTGAGTTCGCCGCCCAGTCCCTCGATGGCATTGATGATCTGTACGGCGCTTCGGTGCTCCGTACCCTTAAATGACAGGTGCTCGCAGAAGTGGGCCAGACCCTCTTCGCCAGGCTGCTCGTTGCGAGTGCCGGCCTTGACGGCGATGCCGCAGTAGATGACTTTCGACTCAGAGGGCAGGTGAATGACCCTCAGACCATTGTCCAATTGATAGGTATTGTAATTCATTGGTGCAAAGGTACGACCTTTCGCTGGGAAAACAAAAAGAAAATCGCGATTTTTCTTTTGTTTTCTCTCACTTATTTCGTATCTTTGCAACTCGAAACAATCTAATCTGAATTATGCGACGAGTCATAGGAATAGGCGAGACGGTTCTCGACATCATCTTCAAGGACGACCAGCCCATCAGTGCGGTGCCAGGCGGTAGCACTTTCAATTGTCTGGTCTCGTTGGGGCGTTGTGGCGTGAAGGCTGCCTTCATCAGTGAGACTGGCAACGATCGAGTAGGGCGAAAAATCATCGATTTCATCGAGAAAAATGGTATTGACGGATCTGGCGTAAATGTCTATCCTGACTCCAAGTCGCCATTGTCGCTGGCTTTCCTCAACGACAGGAATGACGCGGAGTATATCTTCTATAAAGACCACCCTAAAGACCGTCTGGACTTTAATTATCCAGAGGTGAACGAAGACGATATCGTGGTCTTCGGCTCCTACTATGCCATCAATCCTGTCATTCGACCTCAGGTGCAGGGCTTTTTGGAGTATGCCCGTTCGCATGGGGCTATCCTCTACTATGACGTGAATTTCCGTGCCTCGCATAAGGACGAGGTGGTGAAGTTGACACCCAACATACTGGAGAATCTGGAGTTGGCAGACATCGTGCGAGGCTCGACGGAAGACTTCGATGTGATGTTTCATAAGACCGACCCGGATGCCATCTATCGTTCGCAGATAGCCTTCTACACAAAGAAGTTCATCTGCACCAATGGTGCCAACCCTGTGGAACTTCGGGCTGACGGCGGACTGAGGAAACAGTATCCCGTACCACAAACGTCCAAGGTGGTGAGCACGATTGGTGCTGGCGATAACTTCAATGCCGGTCTGGTCTATGGTCTGATTAAATACGACATTACTCGCCAAATGGTAGAGCGTGGACTCAGCGAGAGCCAGTGGGACAGCATCATTGACTGTGCCATGCAGTTCTCGGCCAATGTCTGTCAGAGCATTGACAACTATGTGGACATGGAGTTTGGGGAAAGTAAAAAGGTGAAAAAGTAAAGATAATATAGGAGTTATGAAACAGATTACAGACAAGATTTTCTACGTGGGAGTGAACGACCGCAACAAGTCCCTCTTTGAAGGACTATGGCCTCTTCCCAATGGCGTGAGTTACAATGCTTATCTGGTTGTGGACGAGAAGGTAGCCCTGATCGATACGGTCGAGGTAGACTTCTTCATGCCTTTCCTGGAGAACATTCGCGAGGTGCTGGGCGAGCGGCCCATCGACTACGTGGTGGTCAACCACATGGAGCCTGACCACAGCGGTTCGCTGGCGTTGCTCCGCCAGTTCTATCCCGATATCGAGATTGTTGGAAACAAGAAGACCTTCGACATGATGTCGGGTTTCTATCATCTTACTACTGGGCTCAAAGAGGTTAAAAATGGCGATTCCATTGAATTGGGCGGCCTGTCACTTAACTTCGTGCTGACCCCGATGGTGCACTGGCCTGAGACGATGGTCACCCTGTGCGGTACGACCCTCTTCAGTGGCGATGCCTTTGGCTGCTTTGGTGCGCTGAACGGTGCCATCATCGACGAGAACATGAACTGTGACTACTTCTGGGACGAGATGGAGCGTTACTACTCTAACATTGTGGGCAAGTATGGCACTCCCGTGCAGATGGCCCTGAAGAAACTGGCCGGCATCCCGCTCGACTATATCTGCTCGACCCACGGCCCAGTGTGGCATCAGTATATAGATAAGGTCATCGGCATCTATGACCGTCTGTCGAAATACGAGGCTGCGCCAGGTCTCGTCATCTGCTATGGCACGATGTATGGCAACACGGAGCGTGCTGCCGAGGTGATAGCCCGTGCTGCCAGTGAGGCCGGCATGAAGAACATCGTGATGCACAATGTGTCGAAGACCCACCACTCTTATATCATTCGCGACGTGTTCCGCTACAAAGGTCTCATCGTAGGTGCGCCGACCTATAACACTGGTCTCTACCACGAGATGGATGTGCTGCTCTCCGAACTCTCGCAGAAAGACATCAAGGGACGCTACCTGGGCTGGTTCGGCAGTTATGGCTGGGCCTCGAAGGCAGTGGCCGAGATTGCCAAGTGGAACGATGAGAAACTGAAATATGAGGCCGTTGGCCAGCCCGTTGAGATCAAGCAGAGCCTGACGGCTGAGACCTTTGCCCAGTGCGAGGCCCTTGGACGTGCGATGGCCGAGAAACTGCTACAGTAAGGCGCTGATGCCGCTGATGTCGGTGACCACGTGGATGTAACTGCTCCATGTGCCGCGCACCATCCCTTTTGCCTGTAAGTTGTTCAGACAGGCGATGAGCGAATCCCAGAAGCCCTTCATATTGTAAAGTATGATGGGCTTCTGATGGTATTTCAGGGTGGCTGCCGCTGCAACGGTGAATAGTTCGTCGAGTGTGCCGATGCCGCCTGGCAGCACGATGAAGGCATCGCTCTGTGCCATCATCAGTTCCTTGCGGTCGGTCAGGTCTTCCGTGGGAATGTGCACGTCCAAGTAGGGGCTCAGTTTCCGCATCTCTTCAATCTTTCGGGGCACCACGCCTATGACCTGTCCGCCAGCCTCCTTAGCCGAACGGCTCACGGTGTGCATCAGTCCGGCATCGTGGCCTCCGAACACGATGGAATGGCCGTTTTTTGCAGCCCATTCCCCTAACTCTTGAGTCCTCTCGAAGTATTCCGGGTCGATGTTCTGGTTGGCAGAACAGAAGATGCAGAGTTTCATATTCTAAACCTGTTTGCTAAATATTCTGAATGTTGCGAACTTCGGAGCGGTCACCACGGTAAATGATATCGACCTTGTAGTTCTGCACATCGTTGTAGATATAGAGTGACAGTACTTCCTCGTAAGCCGGCTCATAGTTGAACTGCAGACGGATGCGTGTGCCGAAGATTTCATTGGACTCGGGAGAAATGGCATCTTCATGGTCGATGGGGTTGAGCGTGAAGACTGGATTTGCCTTTGAGAGAACACGCGGCAACTCTATCTTCAGTTTGTTATCCGGGCTGCTGAACCAGTCGGTGAACGAGTCCCACCAGCCCTTTTCCTCGGCGGGGTCATCTTCGGGCGGCAACACCTTGATGCCATCCCTGAGTGTAGCCATGAGTCGGTTGGGGTCGAGAGAATAGTGGCGCAGGTATTCCTCGCGGGCCTCTTCCTGCTGCTGGCTGACGTTGTTCCGTCCGCCGCGCAGAGCCTCCAGGATGCGGTCTTTCTTGTAGCCTACATTGTCTACCCAGCATATTTCCCTGTCGGCAACAACGATGGCCCTGATGTGGGCAATGTCATCGTAGGTCTTGCCAGGATAATAGAGGCCCACGGTATCGAGGTCGGCCGTCGAGTGTGCCTCTAATCGTCCGGCAGACTTAGGCACTTTGATGACATCGTATTCATCCTGATACATATCGGTGTAGTGGATGCAGAGGAAGACGCGCACATTTTCCAGCGAAACATCGGAGTGGTTGCTGATGGTGACGTCCATGACATGGTCGCTGTTCCAGAAGAGCCACTCACTCTCAGGCTTTATCTGCACATCCAGATAGGACGGTTCGAAGAGCAAGTCGTTGAATGGGGCGTAGAGGTTCTCCTCACAGAACTGCATATCGCTGAGCAGTTCATCGTATACCCCCTGATTGATACGGCGGAAGAAGTGGTCGTGAATCTCTTTCTTGCTATTCTCCATGTCACCCTTGTCGGCATAGAGTTTGGCCTTCTGCAGATTGGGACTGAACAGACCGCAACCCTCCATCGTCGAGGCGTAGAGTCGGCGCAGATAGAGCCCCTCGGCCGTCTGCGTCTTGTAGTTGCGCATATTATAGGAGTCCAGCATATCGGTCAGTTGTATGGCTTGTCGCGGATACTCTTGTCCTGCCAGATTGAAGCATCTGATGGCTGCTGCCTCATTACCCAGTTGCTTCTGCAACAGTCCCTCCAACAGATTGGCTGGAGCCGTCTTGCCGGGGAACTTCGCATTGTACTGGGCAAGTGTCTGCTGGGCCTTCCGGAAGTATCTGTTCATGGCTGGTGTCTCAGGCTGTGGAAGCGAGTCGGGCAGTGACACTTCAGGATTGTTGACGATGGTGCGGTTGTTGCCGTTGCGGGCATTCTCGGTGGCCCCGATGAGCAGGTTCGACATGGCGTTGAGCAGCATGGCCTCAGAATTGTTGGGATACTGCCGCAAGATGTTGTCCGTTATTCGCAATGCCTCGCCGGCCTGACCGCCATAGATGGCCAGATAGGCTTTGTCTTTCTCTAGGCAGAGACTGTCGTACTTGTTCATATACTCATTGTAGATGACAGTATATTCCTGCAGATACTGGCGGTACATACCCTTCAGTTCATCCAGATCTTCCTGGATTTTCGATTTAAGTTCTTTGTCCTTCTCATATTGTGCAAAGGCCTCATTGGTCGATTGGTCAGCATCCTCGCCACTGATGATGCCCAGCAGGGCAAAGATGTCCCCGTGCATGATGCGTAGCGCCTCGCTGCCAGAAGTATTCTTGACCAGTGTCTCACCGCCCTTGGTGGCACCTCTGATGAGCATCCAGGCATCGCTCAGTTGCTCGTTGTCTCTCTTCAACTCGTAGGTGCGTTGCAGGATGGGGAACAACTTGCGCTTGGCATCGAGGACGCGTGGGTCCACATGAGTGTAGTCCTGCCGGGCCATGAAGTCGAGAAACTCGTCGAAGTTTTCCGAGCGCATCTGAGCCAGTTCGATGGCGTTGACCACCCTGATGGTCTTCTCCAGGTCATAGGTAGCCCCTGGCACCCGTTCGGTACTGATGGCCTCATAGGCATCTACGAACTCGTCTATGGGTCGATAGTCATCGAGATCGAGCGAAAGAGCCCTGTTGTCCGTACAACTCCAAGTCAGTGCGGCCATTGCGATGAGCAGTGCCGATGTCAGATTCCTTTTCTTCATGTTGATGATATACTTAAACGTCTTGATTGTCGGCAAAGGTACTACTTTTTCCCTTATTATCCCCATTCCTTAACAATCTTTAAGTTGCTGAAGCAGGGCGTCGAGTGTCTGGTGGTCGGCGATGGGAGAGTCATCGAAGGCTGCTGCCACCCTACCATCGGCACCGACCACATAGGTGCGGGGAATCGTGGATGAGGCAAACTGATAGTAGAGGTCTTTTTCGTCAGGAATGTAGAATGGCATAGTCAGTTCGGCCTCTTTCCAATAGGCGGCCACCTCGTCGCGGCTCTGACTGCGCGGAACATTGAGGATGGGAACCGTAGTGGCGTAATGGTCATAGATTTGCTGTAACACGCGGAATTCCTGCTGGCAGTCAGGACAGCGCGTGTCAAAGAAATTGAGGATGAAGACCCGTCCGTTGAGTGAAGCCGAAGTCACTTGGCTCCCGTCAGAACCGGACAGCGTGAAAGCAGGAAGCAGGTCACCTTCGGTAATGATGGCAGCCTTGTTGTTGCCGTCTGCATTGTCGTCAATCTGGCTGCAAGCCGAAAAGGCGGACAGGAGGCACAGCAGTATGGTCACTTTCCTTAACATCTTGCGTTGTGATATGAAGTTGCTTATTCAAATGCAAAATTACATAAATAGCATTAAAAAGCCAAATGTTTTGAGCCTTTTTTACCAAATAAAGATGTGGGACGAGGGTGCCAGATGATGCCTGAGACGAAAAGAAAAGAAGATGAAACGAACGTAAAAAAGTGTTGACGAACAGAAAAACCATGCTGACAAATAAAAATGCCGCTCCCATAAATAATGTGTAATTTTGCATCGTCGAAAAAGTTAAACGAGAATAAAAACCAAACAATATCAAAAATCTCAAACAACGTATGAAAACCAAAAGACAAATCTGGAGATGGGGCCGGCACTGGTTGCTGGCTGCCAGTGTGCTGCTGTCAGGCAGTGGTGCCCTTTTGTCATGTTCGGAGTACGACCTGGATGAGCGAGTCCCCGAGGGTTGGGACATGAGCATCTATGGTTGGCTGGACCAGCAGGGTAACTACACCAACACGGTGCGGCTTATTGAGGAACTTGGCTATCGCGAGGTGCTGGCCAAGACTGGTTCGAAGACGCTCTTTGCTGCCGACGACGCGGCCTACGGGCGTTTCTATCAAAACAACAGTTGGGGCGTGAAGCGTTACGAAGACCTCTCGACTGCACAGAAGAAGATGCTGCTCTACGGCGGAATGATCGACAACTCCATTCAGATCAACAGCCTGTCTACCATTCAGGGCAAACCGCTGCGTGAAGGACAGTGCATGCGCCGCTTCTCTGCTTTGGACGAGTTTGACACGGTGCCCGTGCTGAAGCCCCAGGACATGCCCGACAACAAATACTGGAAGCGCCATCGCGAGAGCGGCAGGAGCATGGTGTGCATGGAAGACGGATCAGCCGTTCCCATGCTGCTGTTCCTTGAGGCTCAGATGGTGAACAACCGCATCACGAACGATGACTACAATTTCCTGTTCAACGGCACGGTAAGCCGTCAGAGCGGTGATGCCAGCGTGAATGGCATCAACATTGTTGAGCAGAACATCCGTTGTGCCAACGGTTTCATCCATCGCACCGAGGAAGTGGTGACCCCGCTGCCCAATATGGCCGAACTGATAGCCCAGAAGCCCCAGGTCAGTGTGTTCAACAGGATTCTGGAGCGCTTCTGCGCACCTTATCCCGACAGCAGGGATCTCGCCCAGACCACGCAGTACAACTATCTCTACGAGGCTAATGTGGACACGGTATATACCAAGCGTTTCTTCAATGAGAAGCGTGGCGTGGAGGTAAAGACCCTGCCCGATGGCGGCGGCGTGTTCACCTGGCTGCCGTTCGACCCGGAGTGGAACTCCTATTATTCTGCCAACTACAAGTCTGCCAGCGAAGGTAATGCTGCCGAGCAGCGCGACATGGCCGTGATGATGGTTCCCACCGATGCAGCCATGGAGGCCTACTGGAATGGCCCCGGCAAGCCGCTGAGCGAGAACTTCAGTTCGTGGGATGACGTCGACGATGAAACCATCATCCAGTTGCTCAAGGTGAATATGCTTCCGTCGTTCATCTCGTCAGTTCCTTCGAAGTTCGATGGTATCCTCAACGATGCCAACGACCCGATGGGCGTGGATGTGGCAGACGTCGACTCCGTGTGGCTGGCCTGCAATGGTGCCGTCTATCTGACCAACAAGGTGTTCTCGCCGACGAGATACATCAGTGTGCTCTTCCCGCCGCTCATCAACCGCACGATGAAGATCATCAACTGGGCCATCAACCAGTGTAAGTATGATGTCTATCTGAATGCCCTTGGCACCAGTTACAGTTTCTTCGTGCCCACAAACGATGCCCTGCTGGAGTATATCGATCCCTGCTCCTACGGAAAGGAGGAGACTCTGCAGTTGCTCAGTTTCCGTTGGGATGACAATGTGAAGAACGACCAAGAGCGCGTCTATGCCGTCATTTATAATTACGACCCCGTGACAGGTGCACGCGATTCAATAGGAACGACTACGAATTACAATCGCATTAAGCGCTGCCTGCAGGATGTCCTCGACACCCATATCGTCATTGGCCGGGTGTGGGACGGCCAGTACAACTATTTCCGTTCAAAGAACGGTTGCGGTGTGCGTGTGACCAATCCCAGCGATGCTGCCAATATGACTGTAGAGGGCAGTTACCAGATGAACGAGGGTCAGCCTTTGCATATCTCGCGTGTCTACGATCAGCGCAAGGAGGTCAGTGGCGGTAACGGCATGGTCTACGTGCTCGACGGAGAGCCCATCATGGGTACCCGGATGACCGTGCGCGACCAACTGGCTGCCCATCCCGCTTATTTCCAGAAGTTCCTGGAACTGCTCGATGGCAGTGGCCTGTTTGAGAATATCCATAATCTGGGTACGGGCAATGCTGCCGACAACAAGGCCTGCGGCGGCACCAATCTCTCTCTGTTCAATACCTACCATTATACGGTCTATGTGCCTTCTAATGAGGCCATACAGGATTTGCAGGACAAAGGCAAGTTGTCATCATGGGAGATCGTCGACCAGAAGCGTGAGGCTGGCGACGCCGCCGGAGCCGAAGCCGACTCGCTGGGTATTGTGAACTTCCTGAAGTATCACATTCAGGATAATGCACTCTACATTGGTGCCGAGCCCGAGTCGGGCACCTTCGAGACCTCTCTTATCAACCAGGCGACCCATCGCTTCTATATGCTGAAGGCCGATCTGCTGGACGATGAGATTCAGGTGCAGGATGCCGAAGATATTGAGAATAACACGCATCACACGGTGGTGAAGAAGACCTACGTCGACGAGAACGGCAAGGAGCAGCCTCTCTATAACATTCAGGCCCGCGAGTATCTTTATAACGGCGACAATGCCGAGGCTGCCACGGAGTTGTACACCACTTCTTCTGCTGTGATTCATCTGATTGACAAGCCGTTAAACTATGGTAATTAAGAAATCTAAAGTGCACAGACTATGAAACGATTGAGTATATTATTATTTTCGTTCTTTAATTTTTTAATTGCTGCCAACGCCCAGTCTGCCGGTGATATCATTAGCGGTACCGTTTCCGATGCTTATGGACCGGTGATCATGGCCAATGTCGTGGAGGTCGATGCCGCCAACCGTATCGTGGCCTCGGCAGTCACCGACATGAACGGTAACTTCTCTTTTAAATTGAAGAATCCGAAAGACAAACTGCGTATTTCCTATGTGGGATGTAAGACGCAGACCCTTGCTATCAATAAGACCAAGTTCGTGGTACGCCTGCAGGATGCCACTCAGATCAAGGAGGTGACCGTCACGGCCAAGCGCCGTGCGCAGGGCTCCGGCTTGGCTGTGCCGATGGACGAGATATCAACAGCCCGTCAGAGCATTGATATGAAGGAATTTGAGGGTTTGGCCATCACCACTGTCGACGAGGCCCTGCAGGGTCGTATCGCCGGTCTGGATATCGTGGCCAATTCGGGTAACCTGGGCTCCGGCACTTCTATGCGTTTGCGCGGTGTGTCCACCATCTCCAGCATCGGCTCTAATGAGCCTCTGATTGTGGTCGACGGCAATGTGTGGGAGACAGGTGCTGGCGACATCTCCAGTGACATGAATGAGGAGAAGTTTGCACAGTTGCTGAACATCAATCCTGAAGACATCGAAAGCATTTCGGTGCTGAAGGATGCTGCCGCTACGGCCATCTGGGGTTCTCAAGGCTCCAATGGTGTCATCGAAATCAAGACCAAGCGTGGTTCGCGCGGCAAGACACGCGTGACCTATTCGTTCCGCCTCACTGGCACCTATCAGCCCCAAGGCTACAAGATGCTGAACGGTGACGAGTACACCATGATGCTGAAAGAGGAGTATTTTAATCCTGAAATGAGTGATGAGGCCAGCAATATCGATGAGATCAGTTACAAGCCTAATTTTTCGGAATGGCGTATGTACGACGACAATACCGACTGGCTGAAAGAAGTAAAGCAGGTGGGTTGGCGCCAGAACCACTATCTTTCACTGAGTGGTGGTGGCGAAAAGGCCAACTTCCGTATTGGTGCTGGTTACGACCATGAGACAGGTTCTATCATTGAGCAGCAACTCGACCGCTTCACCTCGCGTGTCAACCTCGACTACTTTGTCTCTGACCGCATCAAGATTGAGACGAACATTGCTCTGACCTATACGAAGAACAAGAAGAACAATGGTGACCTCCTGGGGCTTGCTTATGTTCGTATGCCTAACCTTTCTATTTATGAAGAAGACAGGGATGGTAACGATCTGGATGAGTACTACACCATCCAAAAGAGCGTATCGCGAGAACTGAATGATATGCTGGGGAACAGAAATCCCGTAGCATTGGCTAAACTGGCCAAGAACAACGAGACCAGTTATAACATTGAGCCAGAGTTCAAGTTACGCTACAACCTGCTGGGCTTGGAAGATGATAAGACACGCCTGCAGTACGAAGGCAAGGTGGTGTTCAATATCTTCAACCGTTATGAAGACCAGTTCATGCCTCTGTCGCTGAATACCAATGGATGGAATGACGATCAGCACACGGCCAACCAGACCACGTCCAGTTCATCGAAGAGCCTTGGTGTGACCACTACGCACACGCTGACTTTCACGCCCGCCTTCAAGAACAAAGACCATTCGCTGTCGATGATGCTTCGTGGACAACTCACCAGTGGTAACAACAGTTCACAGAGCACCACGCAATGGGGCCTGCCTTCCGGTAGCATTGAAAGCACGGCTGCACAAGGCTTGATCACCAATATGAGCACTGGCAGCGGACAGTGGCGCAGCATCTATTTCACCTATTCTGCCCACTATGCCTATAAGGGCCGCTATATGGCCGACTTCTCCGTACGCCGTGACGGTAGCACCCAGTTTGGTGATGATCAGCGCTGGGGTAATTTCCCCGCATTCTCATTGCGCTGGAACATCAGCAAGGAGCCCTGGTTCCAGAAAGCACTGCCTTTCGTGTCGATGCTTTCGTTCCGTCCGGGCTGGGGTGTCGTAGGTCGTGCACCAGGTCGTGAATATCTGTATTTCAGCACCTACTCTGATGGCAATGGTAAGGCCTATATGGGCAGCGGTGTGATGTATCCTGACAAGATTCAGTTGAAGAACCTGAAGTGGGAACAGAAGAAGACCTATAATCTGGGTGTCGACTTCGGTTTCTTCGATGATAGGCTGACTGGTAATGTGGAGTACTATTGGCAGTACACTTCTGATATGTTGATGGCCAACCGCGGCATTCCGACCTCTTCTGGCTACACGGCACTTGCTTTCCAGAATGTGGGTGACCTGAAGAACGTGGGTTGGGAGTTCAACATCAATGGTAACCGCATAGTCCGTCTTGGCAAATTGTCGTTCGACTTCAACGTGACCTTCGCCAATAACCGCAACCAGTTGACGGCTATGGACGAGACCGTGCTGAACAGCCAGCAGTTGAACCCCGACTTCAACGGCAGCAACGGCACCTATATGACCCGCGTGGAACTGAATCGCGCCTTCGGCAGCATCTATGGCTTCCGCTACAAGGGTGTCTATCAGTACAGTAAATATTCCGAAGTGGAGGTTCCTGGTGTCAGTGGCCCCGATGCCCCTGTGGCCCGCGATGCTAATGGAGTGGTCATCCTCGATGAGCATGGCATGACCAAGCCTGTCATCTATTCCGGTGGCTCTATGCCATACGAGTTCTCTGGCGGTGATGCCAAGTATGAGGATATCAACTACGATGGTCAGATCAACGAACTCGACATCGTCTATCTGGGTTCTTCTCTTCCCAAGTTCACTGGCGGTTTCGGCTTCAAGTTGAACTATGGCCGTCTGTCGTGGAAAAACCAGTTCAATTTCCGCTATGGCAACAAGATTATCAACGCAGCCCGCATGAATGTGGAGAATATGTATTCCAACAACAACCAGAGCCGTGCCGTCAACTGGCGTTGGCGTGTGGAGGGCGACATCACCGAGATGCCGCGTGCCCTTCACCAGATGGGCTACAACTGGCTGGGCAGCGACCGCTTTGTTGAAGACGGCTCTTTCATCCGTCTGAACTACACACAGATCAGTTACTCGTTCGACCCGAAAGTCATCAAGAAGTTGGGTCTGAACCAACTGAGCCTCTATGTCTCGGCCAACAACCTGTTCTGCCTGACCAAGTACTCGGGTGCCGACCCGGAAGTGGGCTATGGTTCGATGGGCGTTGTCACCGATAATGCCAAGACGCCACGTGCCAAGTCGTTTACAGGTGGTGTAACCATTCAGTTTTAATTGACAAAGATTAAAGGAAGTTATGATGACTACATATATATATAATAAGGTGAAAGAATCCATGAGGGGTGTCCTCCTCCTCTCGCTGGGTGCTGTCGTGCTCACCGGTTGCAGCGATTTCCTCGATATTCTCCCCATGGACCAGGTTGTACTTGAGAACTACTGGAAGGAGAAGGCTGACGTGACCAGTGCTGTGAACGGTTGTTATGAAGCATTGGCCGACGAGGCTGTAGTGACCCGCATGGGTGTATGGGGTGAGATGCGTTCAGAGAATGTGTTGGATGGTTCTGTTCCCCCTAATGATATCAGGGAGATTCTCCGAGAGAACCTGATGCCTTCTAACTCGATGTGCAACTGGGCTTCATTCTACAATGTGATCAACCGTTGTAACATTGTCATCCACTATGCTCCCGAGGTGGAAGCCTACGATGCTAACTACACCTATGAGGAACTTCAGTCCACCATAGCCGAGATGACCACACTCCGTGCCCTTTGCTATTTCTATCTCATCCGCACCTTCCGTGATGTGCCTTACACCACGGCTCCCAGTATCGATGATAATCAGAACTATATTCTGCCGGCCACGCCTTTCGAGGATGTGCTCGACTCATTGATCAACGATCTGGAGAACGTGAAGGACAAGGCTATTCGCCGCTATGATGTGGAGAAAGTGCAGGGCAAGCGCGTCTATGTGCCAATCGAGAACAACAGCCGCGTCACTCGCAGTGCCATCTACGCCCTTCTGGCCGACCTCTATCTGTGGAAGGGCGACTGGGACCGCGTGATCGAGAATTGCGACAAAGTCATTGAGTACAAGAAAGAACTCTACAAGGAACTGTTGCAGAAAGACCAACTCAATGATGTGGCACTCTATGATGATCAGATTCCTCTGATTCTGGAGGCTGAATTGGGCTCGCAAACAGTTGGCAACGCCTATACAGAGATTTTCGGAAGCAAGAACTCGTTTGAGAGCCTTTTCGAGATCTATTATAACGGCAACTCCAATCAGGAGAACAACTGGGTCAGCAAGTACTATGGTTCAAGCAGCAATCACAATGGCTACTTGAGGGCTGCCGACTGTCTGACTGACGGGTTTACCTTGGATCAGAATCAGATATTTGAGTCGCAGAAGGACTGTCGCTACTATGAGAATGTAGAGAACGAAGGAACCAGTTACTCCATAGCCAAGTTCGTGCGCACCAACACCAGTTTCAGCCTGCAGAGACTTGGTAGCGTTTCGGTAACTTCAAGTCGCCGTGCCACAAAGAATGCCAACTGGATAATCTATCGTCTGAGTGACGTGCTGCTGATGAAGGCCGAGGCTCTCATCGAGCGTAGCGACGATGATTTCGCTGAGGCTTTCCAGTTGATCAATACGGTCTACAAGCGTGCCAATGGCATTGGTCCCGACGACAGCGGTACTGGTCTGTCTTACGAGAAGTATTCTGCCTCGCGTAGCCAGATGGAAGACCTGCTCTTTGCAGAGCGTCAGCGTGAGTTCCTCTTCGAGGGCAAGCGTTGGTATGACTTGGTGAGGGCTTCGCGCCGCGATGGCGAGACCACACGCTTGGCTTCCTGTGCCATCCGCAAGTATCGTCAGGACATCAATGTCATCAAGATCAAGTTGGCCGACCCCAACTATATCTATTTCCCCTATGCGAAGAGTGAACTGAAAGCCAATCCTCTGCTGAAGCAGAATCCTGCCTTCAACAAGGGAGAAGATTCTGAGTTGAAGTAAATTGAAAATCGAAAACTGTATATTATGATTACCAAGATAACAAAGAGACTTCTGATAGGTTTATCGCTTATCATGTGTCATATGTCATTTAGCGTAGCGCTGACTTCGTGTGTCGACAACGACGACGATGTGCCCATGACCAGATACACGTCTGAGAAGATGACGGCTGCTGCGTTCCTTGAAGATAATCCTGAGAAGGTAGGGTCGTTTGTCGACATCATGAAGAAGACGCCCTATTTCGCCCTGCTCTCCACCTATGGCGACTATACGGTCTTTGCACCTAACAATGAGGCCATAGCCATTTATCTGTCCGAAAACAGTTACGCTACCATCGAGGATATCCCCTCGGCAGTCATAGACACACTGGTTCGTACCCACATCATCAAGGACAACGCCTTTTTCACCACCGACAAGTCAGAGGGCTCGCTCGGCCAAAACATGGCAGAGACCTATATTGAGGTGTCCGTTTCCAATGACGCCAGCAACAACAATGCCATTGTCCACTATGCCAATACAGTGGCTCGTATGGTAGAGTTCGACGACTCGGTGACCAATGGCGTGGTGCATATCGTGAACAGAATTATTCCGCGTACCAGCGACAAGTTGCCCGATGTCATTGCTGCCGATTCGCTCATCAGCATCTTCTCTCAGGCTCTGTTCCTGACTGGTATGGCCGACTCTCTGATGGCTTTTGAGGATGAGACCTATCCCGAATGGGGGGCCGACAAGGTGTCGCAGGACTCTGTCTATTCCTGGAACAACCGCATCGTCTGTAAGTCGGGTTCCGATGGTGGCGTGGCTGTGCCCGCCCAGTGGCCGGAGAAGCGCTACTTCAAGTTTACGGCTTTCATCGAGCCCGATGCAGTCTACAACGAGCACGACATTTATGATCTGAACGATCTGATTGCCTATGCCAAGAAGGTCTACGATGCCGTCTATCCACAGGATGCAGGCAAGTATGACAACGACTTCAAGAGCCGCAAGAACCCCCTGAACCGCTTCGTCAGTTATCACCTGCTGGACCGCATTCTGCCTTATGACGAGATTATCGGCAGTTCGGAGACTCTGAGATGTTGGGATACGAGCAAGGCCGACCCCGAGGAGTTCTACGAGACCATGTGCCCCGGCACCATCATGCGCTTCTGCTATCCTAACGAGCAACTCTACATCAACCGCAAGGGCCTGGGCAATCGCTATCAGGTCAAGGGCGTGAGAGTCCTGCAAGGCAAAGAGTTGGTCAGCACTCTCAAGCAGGCCCCCAATGGTATGTACCACTATCTGGATGATATCCTGGAGTTCAATGAGACGGTGCGCGACGAGGTGCTCAACTGTCGCCTGCGCTTCGACTCCAGCGTGCTGAGTCCCGACTTCCAGAACAGCGGTGCCCGTGGCCGTTTCGGTAAGGAGCAGGTCATTGCCTTCCGCCTTGGATACATCAAGAACTGGAAGGTGATGGGCGAGCAGGCTGTTGTCGGCATGCATGGTGATGATATCTGGTGGTCGCACTATAAGAGCAATGGTGTCACTGTCAGCGGTATCTTCGATGCTACGTTCAAGTTGCCGCCCGTGCCCAAGTCTGGCACCTATGAGATTCGTGTCGGCTATACGGTCGGCGTGGAGCGTGGCGTGGTGCAGTTCTATCTCGACGGCGTGCCTTGCGGTATTCCTGCCGACCTGCGTATCTACGGCAGCGACCCCACCATCGGTTGGGTGGCTGACGTGAGCGGAGAGACCACCGAGGCCATCAATGCCAACAAGGCTATCGACAAGGCCATGCGCAATCACGGTTATATGAAGGGCATGGACTGCTACTGGCAGGGAGGCGACAAGACCAACGTGCTCCGTTCTCACATTCACAACCTGCGCTACATCATGACCACGACTCAACTGGAGGAAGGGCAGGACTACTACCTGCGTGCCCGTCAGGTGCTGAAGGATCCCAGTTGCTACTGGAGTTTCGACTATCTGGAACTCTGTCCTAAGAGTGTCTACGGTAGTCCCGAGGGTGAAGACCAGCATTAACAGAACAACGAACAATAATGATATCAGATATGAAGAAGACCAAAATGATAAAGCATATCCTTCTGGCAGGCATCTGGTGCTGCGGCATGACGGCCTGCTCAGAGTGGGATGACCATTATGAGGGCACCATCGGCGTGTCGGAGTCTGGTTCGACGCTGTGGGAGCAGATGAAGGCCGATGCTCAGTTGAGCGACTTCTGTGAGGTGCTTGAACAGACCAAGGTGTACCGCATGCACCAGAAGAAACCTGTCAGTTACGCCGATATCCTTGGTAGCGGTCAGGCCTTCACCGTGATGGCACCGCTGAACGGCACGTTCAACAAAGACTCTCTGCTGCAGTTGGTACAGACGGCCGTGGGCGACTCGTCGGTCGAAAAGAGTTTCGTGCAGAACCATCTCTCGCATTCCCTGGTTTCTGTCACCTCCGACTCGGCACGTATGCTGATGCTCAACCTCAAGCGGATTGGCATGGCTGACGGCAGCATCGGTGGCGTGCCCGTCGCCAAGGCCAATACCCGTGCTGCCAATGGCGTGCTCCATACGTTGCAGAAGGCATTGCCCTATAACTACAATATCTACGAGATGCTGTGCGACAATCCTCAGTTGGAGGGCATCGGTGCCCGTCTGCGCCGCTTCAACGAGGATGTCTTCGATGCCGCCGCCTCTGTGTCGAGTGGCGTGGTCGACGGTGTGCCCGTCTATGTAGACTCTGTGGTCTATGAGCGCAATCGTCTGTTGGAGCGGATTGGCGAGTTGAATGCCGAGGACTCCACCTACCTGGCCGTGGTGCCTGCCACTGATGGTTGGAACGAAGTCTGGGACGAGGCCTTTTCCTATTATAACTTCGAGGACAACATGGAGAAGCGGGACTCTCTTCAGCAGTTCTATACTACCAGTGCCCTGCTTCAGGATGCCATCTTCAACATGACTGACCAGAAGTCTCCCAAAGACTCTCTGATTTCCGTTCCTTATCTCGCGGAGAATGTGTCCATTGTCAATGGCAAGCATGTCTATCATGTGTTCCCCAGGCCCTTCGATGAGGGCGGCATCCTCTATGGAGCCCAGCCGCTGGATTGCAGCAACGGCACCGTCTACACCGCCGACAAGTGGCCCTTCACGCCCGAACAGACTTATTTCAAGGAACTGTATGTAGAGGGCGAGAGCACCTATCTCATCACCGACTATGAGAAGTGTGTCTACAATATCCGCCAAGTGACGGCCGACAGCATTTCCGAAGGCCGCTATCTGCGCATTGCACCGCTGCAGGCCACCGACAACTGGAGCGTCGAGTTCCAGGTCAACAACACCCTGAGCGGCAGTTACGATGTCTATGCCGTTATCCTCCCCAAGTCTGTCTACAACCAGACATCGCCCGATCAGCGTCCTTGCAAGTTCAAGGCCACCATCAACTACATCGGACAGAACGGAAAGACGGCAACCTACAGTTGCACGACGCCTGACAACAAGACAGAGTTCCAGTCCGATCCTCAGCGCATCGACACTGTGCTCATTGCCCAGGGCTTCAAGTTCCCCGTGTGCAGTTATGGCCAGAACGGTAAGCGTGCCAGCATCAAACTGACTTGCTCTATCACATCTCGCCAGACGTCGACCTATGCCCGTGAGATGTATCTGGACTGCATTTATCTCAAACCCCGCACCTCTAAATCAGAATAACTATGAAGAAGTATATCATTTCACTCTTTATGCTGCTCATTGCCATGACGATGGCAGCACAGGATAACCTGAAGACAGTGACGGGTCGGGTCGTCGATGCCGCCACACAGCAGCCTTTGGCTGGTGTGATCGTGTCTGCCTATGGAGAGACGAAGTACACGGCCATGACCGATGAGCAGGGCGTCTACGAACTGAAGGCTCCCGACTACGTGCGTTCTGTGTTGATGCGCGTCGACGGCTACAACATGCAGCAGTGCGCCATTGCCAATGGCAGGGCCAACGGCTATCTGTACAACGAAGTGTTCTCACCCCTGTACAAGCGCCAGACCGTGGCCACCCAGTCGGCAGAGGCTGTCAGTTTCGATAATACTTCGGAGTTGAGCATCGATCCCTTGGTTGCCCGGCAACTCGGTGCCGACCTGCGCTCCGTGTCTCATAGCGGCGTTCCTGGCCTGGGCAACATGCTCCTCATGTCGGGCATCAACTCCATCAAGGCCAATGCCAACCCGCTGATTGTTGTCGACGATGTCATTCTGGATATGCAGTATGACCGTTCGACCCTGCACGATGGCTATTTCAACAATATGCTGGCCAACCTCAATGTCAACGACATCGAGCGTGTCGAGGTGCTGAAGAATGGTACCGCTCTCTATGGCGCCAAGGGTGCCAATGGCGTTATCCTCATCAAGACCAAGCGCAACAAGTCGATGGCCACCAAGATTGACGTGACCATCAACGGTCGTTACGAACTCACGCCTAACCTGCCCGACATGATGGGTGCCGAGGACTACCGCCTCTACACCACGGAGTTGCTGGCCGGCAAGACCCTCTCCATGGATCAGATGAAGTATCTCACCAACGACCGCACCAATTTCTATTATGCCAAGTACCACCAGAACACCAACTGGAAGGACGAGGTCTACGAGAATGCCTTCTCTCAGAACTATGGCATCAACGTGCAGGGTGGCGACAATGTGGCCTCCTACAATCTGTCTGTTGGCTACTCTCTGGGTAACAGCACGCTGAAGAACAACGACTTCTCTCGCTTCAATATGCGCTTGAACAGTGACATCGAGATTGCACGTCGGCTCAATGTACGCTTCGATGCCTCTTACAGCGATGTGGACCGCAGCCTGCGTGACGATGGTGCTCCCGTCTCCATCCTCTCTGGCGTGGTCACCTCTCCGGGCTTCCTTGGACTGGCCAAGGCGCCGTTCCTCTCGCCCTTCGCCTTCGACAACAGGGGTGAGATCGGTCAGTTCCTGGCCGAGGCCGATGACTATCTGGAGGGAATGTTCCAGAACCGCGGACGTCTGGCCAACCCCAGAAGTATCTTGGAGTATGGCGAGGGCAAGAACCGCAACAATCTGGGCAACCGCCTCATCGTCTTCTCAGTCAAGCCCCGCTATGAGTTCAACAAGCACCTGTCGGTAAGCGAGCACTTCTCCCTCTCGCTGGTCAATACCAACGAGAACTACTACCTGCCTATCCAGGGCGTGCCGACCTTCATCGTAGATGGTCTCGACGAGAACACCACGCTCCACAACTTCGTGCAGAGTCAGGCCGCCAACCAGACCGTCCTTCAGAGTGACACCCGTCTGGACTGGCAGAACCAGTATGGTGCCCATCAGGTGAGTGTGAAGGGTGGCTTCCGCTATCTCAACAGCAGTTACACCCTGACCTCCCAGAGCGGTTATAACACGCCTAACGATAAGCGACCCAACATGACCTCTTCGCTCTTGTTCAAGACCACCGATGGTGCTAACGACAAGACCACCGAACTGCAGTGGTATGCCCTGGCCGACTACAACTATGCCCAGCGCTACTATCTGAATGCCGGTCTCTCGGCCCACGCCTCTTCCCGTTTCGGTAGCGATGCCTCCGGCCTGAAAGTCGCCGGCGTCGTCTGGGGGCTGTTCCCCAGTGTAGAGGGTGCATGGGTGCTGAGCAACGAGAAGTGGCTGGCCGGTGTCAAGGGCATCGACTACTTGCGCCTCAGTGCAGGTTTCGACATCACCGGCAACGATAATCTCGACTATATCGCTTCGCGCTCTTACTTCGTCTCGCGCCGTATGCTTGGCAATTCGGCAACGGGCATTGTCATCGGCAACATCGGCAACACCGAGTTGAAGTGGGAGACCACCTCTCGCCTCACGGCCGGTCTTGAGGGCAACTTCCTCAACAACCGCCTGAATGTCCGCCTGAACTATTTCAAGAGTTGGACATCCGATCTGCTGTCGCTCCGCCAGTTGGCATGGACCAGTGGTCTGGAGGAGAGTTGGAGCAACGATGGCAAACTGCAGAACGAGGGCTTCGATGTCCATGTGGGCATGAAGGTGCTCAACCTGAAGAACTTCCGTTGGGAACTGGGGGCCTCTGCCGGCCACTACCAGAACAAGGTGACGGCCCTGCCAGACAACGACCGCCCGTTTGAGACCGAGGTCTATGGTGCCACCATCCAGACCAAGGTGGGCCAGCCCGTTGGCCTGTTCTATGGCTACAAGACCGATGGCGTCTATGCCCGTCAGGCCGATGCTGATGCCGATGGCTACTACCAGGTGAACGAACGCGACCAGAAGGAGTACTTCGCTGCAGGCGATATGCGCTTCGTCGACAAGGACAACAATGGCGTCATCGATGCAGACGACCGCTTTGTCATCGGCGATCCCAATCCCGACATCTATGGTAATATCTACACACAGTTCAATTGGAAGAACCTCACTCTTTCGGCTGTGTTCAACTACTCTCTGGGCAACGATGTCTTCAACTATCAGCGCTCACTCCTTGAGGGCGGCAGTTACTTTGTCAACCAAACCAAAGCAGTCAGCCGCCGCTGGGCCGTTGAGGGCCAGCAGACCGACATCCCCCGTGTGAGTTACAAAGACCCCATGGGCAACGCCCGCTTCAGCGACCGCTGGATCGAGGACGGCAGTTACCTGCGCCTCGCATCGGTCACCCTGAGTTACTACCTGCCCATTCAGAGCACCTATCTGCAGGGACTCACCATCTGGGGTAATGCCTCCAATCTGTTCACCGTCACCCGCTATCTGGGCAGCGACCCCGACTGCGCCATCGCTGGTGGCGTGCTCACTCAGGGCATCGACCGCGGTGTGCTTGCTTCCGGGCGTAACTTCTCTCTGGGGGTGAACATCAACCTGTAAGACAATATACGTGAAACAATAAACATTGAAAAGATGAAAAGACCATCAATTATAACGAAAATGACAGATGCAATAACGGTTGTTGGTTATTGTTTATTGGCTATTGGAGCGGTTTCCTGCTCCGACATGCTGGAACCGGAGTCTGATCTGGTGGAGTATGCCGAAGACCACACGCTGAATCATGCCACCGACTCAGTCTATAGCGTCATGGGCATCATCAATGGCCTGCAGACGGTGGCTGACCGTTCGGTGCTCCTCGGTGCCGCCCGTGGCGACCTGATGATCGTCACCGACGATGCCACTGCCGACCTGAAGCATCTGGCCGCCTTCGACTTCGTCAGTGCCAACAAGTACAACGAGGTGAGCGACTACTATGCCGTCATCAACAACTGCAACTATTTCCTGGCCCACATCGACACGGCCATGGAGCGTCGTGGCCGCAACCTCTTCTTGCGTGAGTATGCCGCCGTCAAGTCCTTCCGCGCATGGACCTATCTGCAGTTGGCCCTAAACTATGGCGAGGTGCCCCTCGTCCTGGAGCCCCTGATGACCGAGAAGGAAGCCCGCGATGCCATGAACCAGCCCACCAGAGGCATTCAGGACATCTGCAATACCTTCATTGACGACCTGACGCCCTATGTGGATGTCAACCTGCCAGAGTATGGCGGAGTCAATAATATGTCTTCTGAGAAATTCTTCATCCCCATGCGTGCCCTCTTGGGCGATCTCTGCCTGTGGGCCGGACGCTATCAGGAGGCCGCTACCTGGTATCACGACTATCTCACTGACACGCGCAGCCCCAAGCAGATGAGCAGCCAGCGCGTCACGTGGAGCAGTTCGTCGCAGTTCATCACCCCATACGACGGCTACTTCACTGGTGGCGATCAAGAGCAGATATGTTTTATCCCCATGGATCGGCGTGTCTTCGACGGCGTGGTGAGTGACCTGTACAACCTTTTCAACTCCACCACCGAGAACAACTTCTACTATTCCCTGACCGCCTCTTCGGCCATGGCCGCTCTCTCTGAGGCCCAGATCTATTGCATAGAAGAGAAGACTGCCACCAAGTCCGACACCATCTACGTGCCCCGCACGGGCTTTGCCGACCACAAGTACATCGGCGACCTGCGCTATTCGTCCAATTTCAGTCTCACCTCACGGGGCAACCGGAGCGAGTACTCAGAGTATAACACTTATTTTCAAGGCATCTCCAAGGTCTATTCCGACCGGGTGCCCCTCTACCGCGTCACCATGCTCTATCTGCGCTATGCCGAAGCCCTCAACCGTGCCGGCTATCCCCAGTCGGCCTTTGCCGTGCTGAAGCATGGTATGTGCGACGATGTGCTCAAGGCCAATGTGGATAGCATTGAGCGCAACCAGGCTGGCGACCTCATCTTCTTCGATCCCCTGGTCTATAGGCTCAACGATGACAATGGCAACCGCCTGATCTATGGTGTCCACTCACTGGGCTCTGGCGACTCCCATGCCAATGCCTACTATGTGCTGCCGCAGCCGGAGCAGGAACTGGCCACCCGCCAGGACACTGTCGACTATCAGATTCCTCTGGTCGAGGATATGATCATCGACGAGATGGCGCTCGAGGGTGCATTCGAGGGAAGTCGCTACTACGACCTGATGCGTGTGGCCCTGCGTCGCCACGATCCAGCCTATCTGGCCGACCCCGTTTCTCGCCGCGAAGGCAAGGCTGACGAGGCTCTGCGCGCCAGGTTGATGGATACAGAGAACTGGTATTTGCCCTTACCATAACAAAATATACAAAAAAGAAGAAAAGCGAAACAAATGAGAAAGCCTATTTCGATGAAATGCAGTAATTTTGCATCGTGAATCCGAGACAAGATTGTTAGTAGTTTGAAATAGTAAAAGTTGTTTGTAGTAATTTTTCTTCGTAAGGAATAGTAAATAGTTAGTAGTTGATTTTATTTTTTGTAGTAGAGTTAGTTATGGTACAAAACTCTGAAAGTGACCGCCTGTATGTGAAATATCGGTGGTCGCTTTCTTTTTCTTGTCCAAAAATTTGCCGTTTTGTTTTTATTTAGTATCTTTGCAGTCGAAATGGTACTATAAAGACTCTTACTACAACGATGAAACGACTATTGCTGACGATAACCTCTCTGCTGCTATTTGCCGTGTGTGCCGTAGCGCAGCGTGGACACTTCTTCCCCTCCGACCAGTTCTCCAGCAGCCTCATCTGCAGCCTGTGCCAAGACCGCGAAGGCTCCATGTGGATTGCCACCGACTACGGGCTGAACCGGTTCGACGGCTACCACTTCCAGACCTTTCTGCACGACGATGCCGATACCACCTCGGTGCAGGCCAACGTGATGGTCACGCTGCTCTGCGACCGCGAGGGCCGTTTGTGGGTGGGCACCAACAGGGGCCTCGACCGCTACGACTACGAGCGCGGTCAGTTCTGCCACTATGCTTTCCCCGACCGCATCACGCCTCGTGTGACCAGCATCTGCCAGAGTGCCGACGGCACCCTGCTGGTGGGCACTGCCGGCTATGGGCTCTACAGCCTGGCTTCGGCCGATGCCCAGTTGCAGCCTGTGGCCATCGAGGGCACCGATGGCTATTTCAGTCGGCTGTATGAGGATGGTCGCCGGCGCCTGTGGAAGAGCGGCTTCGATGACACCATCTACCTGATTGAGGGCAGCCAGGTGCAGAAATTCCAGTCCATCCTGGGTGCTCCCTCGATGTTCTTCGAACTGAATGGCGAGGTGTTGGTGCTGTGCATGCATGGTCTGCTGGCCTATCGCGACGGGCGTTTTGTCGATGCTGGCTTCGACATGAGTGCAGTGGCCGGCAAGGATATCATCTTCACCCGTGTGGCAATCAACAAGGATGGCGTAATATATATAGGTACGCGAGGCAACGGCCTCTACCGGCTGGTGGGCCGCCGCTTGGAGCGTGTTGAGGCCAGTGCCCAGGGCATCGACCAGGCCACAGCCAAGATCAGTGCCTTGGTGTTCGACAATCGTGGCAACCTGTGGCTGGGCTGCCACCGCAAGGGCCTGCTCATGCTGCCCCAGCACCCCATGCAGTTTGCCAACTGGAGTTTTGCCGACCAGGGCGTCAGCCTGGGCAGCACCATCAGTTCGGTGTGCGAGGGCGATGGCGGCATGGTGTGGACCACGGTGCAGGGCGTGGGCGTCTATGGCTTCAATGCCCAGGGCCGCGTGGTGTCTCATCCGCAGGCCCCCGATGCCACAGAGTTCATCTTCCGCGACCGCCAGCAGCGCTACTGGATAGGTACCGACGACGGCCTCTTTGCCTACGACCCCCAGACGGGGCGCTCCCAACTGAAGGTCACCTTCGACTGCGACAAGTTCAACGATGTGACCAGTGACGACCGCGGCCGGCTCTACATCTCCACCTTCTCCCGCGGCTTCTGCGTCTACAATCCGCAGACGGGCTCGCTGCTCAACCACAACGTGTTTGAGGAGGACGACTCCGTGAAGGGTCGCCTCTGCAACAACTGGGTGATGGGCCTTTCGGCCGATGAGCAGGGACTCATCTGGCTGGCCACCGCCTCGGGCGTGTCGTGCTACGATCCTGATCATGACAGTTTCCGCTCGCAGGGCTGGGGTCAGTTGCTCAATGGCGTGGTGTGCTTCGACGTGTGCGAACTGCATGCCGGTCAGTTGCCCGACGGACGTTCACTGAAGGGCTGCATCGCCATAGGCACCGAGCAGGGCCTCTATCTCTACGACCCGCAGACGCGCCAGGTGGAGCGCTTCCCTGGCAGCGAGACCCTCCAGAACAAGGTGGTGAGTTACATCGTTCAGGCCAACAACGGCGACCTGTGGTGCTCCTCGTCGATGGGCATCTGGCAGTACAGGCTGAGCAGCCAGTCGTTTGTGGGTCATATCTCCGGCAACGGCCTCGTGCAGAAGGAGTATCTCTATGGCGTGGGCATGCACACCGATGGCGACATCGTCTACTTTGCCCACAACGACGGCCTCACCGTCTTCCGTCCTGCCGACGTGAAGGAGAAGGTGAGTGCCCTCGACCCCCTGAAACTCACGGCATTCCGCGTGGGCGACCAGTATGTGCAGCGGGGCACCGTCATCAACGGCGTAGAGGTGACCGACCGTGCCATTCGCGAGAGCAACTATTTCACGCTCAGTTATCTCGACCACACCGTCACGCTGGCCTTCTCGCAGTTCAACTTCGACGATCCCTCTAACATCATTCTCGAGTACAGCGTCAACAATGGCGAGTGGATCCGCAATGCCGCCGGACAGAACGACTTTACGCTGGGCCATCTGCAGCCTGGCACCTACCGCATAGCCGTGAGGGCCCAGCAGGGCAACGACTATACGCCCGAGAAGGTGGTGCTCGTCACCATTCGCCAGCCGTGGTACCGCTCGCTCTGGGCCTATTTCATCTATGCCCTCGTCGCCCTGTCGCTGCTGGCCTATGTGCTATACACCTACCGCCGCCGCGCCAACGAGCAGTTGAACGAGGAGAAGATGAAGTTCCTCATCAACGCCACCCACGACATCCGCTCGCCGCTGACGCTCATCCTTGCGCCGCTGGAGAAACTGAAGAATGCCCGCCTGGACAGCCTGACCACGGCCGACCAACTGCAGTCGTTCAACACGTCGACCTTCCAGCCCTCGGTCGTGACCATCGAGCACAATGCCAAGCGCATACTCAACCTGGTGAACCAGATTCTCGACGTGCGCAAGATAGACAAGCAGCAGATGCACCTGCACTGCCAGCCCACGGAGATGGTAGCCTTTGTGCGCAGCATCTGCAAGATGTATGAGTATAACGCCAAAGAGCGCGACATCGACTTCCAGTTTGAGACCGATGCCGACGAGGTGGAGGCCTGGGTGGACCGCGGCCAGTTCGACAAGGTGGTCAGCAACCTGCTCTCCAATGCCTTCAAATACTGCGGCGAGCAGGGTGCCGTGAAGATCGCCCTCACCCGCGACGAGCGGGCCGTTCGCCTGCAGGTGACCGACAACGGTGCCGGTCTCGATGCCGACAACCTGAAGCACATCTTCGACCGCTTCTATCAGGGTGCCAATGCCCGCAAACTGGGCATCAAGGGCACGGGCATCGGCCTGAACCTCTGCAAGATGATTGTCGACATGCATCATGGCCAGATTGAGGCCGCCCACCGTTCCGACGGTCAGCAGGGCGCCCAGTTCACCGTCGCACTGCCGCTGGGCAATGCCCACCTGAAGGAGGAAGAGATGGAGACTCTCCCCCAACCCCATTCCCGAGCGGAGGGGAGTGGTCAGCCCCAGTCCACTGCCGATAGCACTACATACGCCCCGCCCTCACAGGGAAAGGCAACGGGTAGGCGAGCGCCGCTCGGGAATGGGGGTGGCGGCGGGTCTGCCGGCGGCGGCTCCCGGCGGCGCGTCCTCGTGGTCGACGACGACGAGGAGATTGCCAACTATATTGCCAGTGAACTGGGTCACTACTATAAGTTCGGCAAGGCGGCCAACGGCAAGGACGGCCTGAAGGAACTGCTCACCAGCGACTACGACCTGGTGGTCTCCGACGTGATGATGCCCGAGATGGACGGCTTCACGATGCTGCGCATGGTCAAGACCAACATGAACATAGCCCACATCCCCGTCATCATGCTCACCTCGAAGGCCGACGTGGGCAACCGCCTGCAGGGACTGGAGCGCGGTGCCGATGCCTTCCTGGCCAAGCCCTTCGACATGGAGGAACTCCACATGACCATCGACAACCTCATTCAGTCGCGCCTGCGGCTGAAGGGCAAGTTCACCGGAGCCCAGCAGCAGGCCGACCGCGTGGAGGCACCCGAGGTGAAGGGCAACGACGAACTGCTGATGGAGCGCATCATGAAGGCGGTGAACAAGAACCTGTCGAACAGCGACTTCAATGTGGATATGCTCACTCAGGAGGTAGGCATCAGCCGTGCTCAACTGCATCGCAAGATGAAGGAGATGACGGGCATTTCCACCAGTGAGTTCATCCGCAACATCCGCCTCGAGCAGGCCGCCCGCCTGCTGAAGGAGCAGAAGATCAACATCACGCAGGTGGCCTACACCGTGGGCTTCTCCAACTTGGCCCACTTCTCCACCATCTTCCGCAAGCACTTCGGCGTCTCACCCTCCGAATACGCCGAGAGCGGCAAGTGATTTTAGCCTTTATTCGGAAAAGCGTACTTTGTTTTTGGTAGGTAATACAAAAACGAAACCTTATGATACAAATGGAAAAGCCCTTTCGCGCAAAGGGCTTTACCTTTGCATCGCATTATAAAAACACCTATTTCTATTATTAACCAAAAAACAAAGTAACATGAAAGTATTTACTAAACTATTCTTCACGCTTGTATTGTGTGTACTAGGCGTGATGACTGTAGATGCGCAAGACAAGGTCTATGCTACCTTTGAAAGCCCCACTGGCATTACATGGGACTCAGAGGCTAAGACCTTTTCTTGGTCTTCGCCGTATGGAAATCAGTTGCACAACATTGGACTTCCAAACGGGAATCTGACCAGTTATGAAAAACTGGTGATTGATTGCGAGATTTTGGAAGGAGATGGCTACCGCTTTATGTTCTATGCTAATAGCAAAGGAACTACTGCCGGTGGGGTGACTATTGTTACTGAGTCTGGAAAGAAAGAGTACAATCTTTCAGATTTTAGTATGGATGCGGCTTATCTGACCGACTGTCAGGAGATATGCCTTTCAGGCTATAATGGCAGTGGAAAGGTGAAAGTAAATGAAGTCTATCTGGTGAAGAGTTCTGACCCTCTGGCTCTGCCAAAGGAGAATCTTTCGAAGGCTATTGCCAAAGCAAAACTGTGCACTAGTATTGGAAAAACCGCGGAAAGTTTTGCTGCCTTGCAGACGGCCATTACCACTGCTCAGGCAGCCTATGACGCTACTGACGCTACGGAGGAAAGCCTTACTTCTGCTATGAAAACACTGAACAATGCCGTAGATGCTTTGGCACTGGCCGATGGCTACACCAACCTGTCGGCCGATATGTTCAAGCAGTATGCCTCGCTGGCAGAACCTGGTGAGGGTACAGCCGTAGCAGGTGCTCCCTGCGTGCTGTTTACTGCTAGTGGCCTGCCTTATGGCGACGGCAACGTGAGCGAACTGAAATGGGCCGACCTGGCTGGCTATGACAAACTTATCGTTGTTGTGGCAGGCGAAGTGAAGCCTCGCTTCTGCATGAATCGTTTGGAGGCTAACGGCCAGCAGGCAGAGACCAAGGCTGACTCGAAGATGCTCGACATCAATCCCAACAATGAATACACATGGTCCACGGAAGCCTATGAGACCATTGATGGTAAGACTTTTACCATTGACCTGAAGAAGATTGTTGATGACTATAATTTTGCTCGTCTGCACTGCATCAAGGCGCAGGGATATGGTACTAGTGTCATCGTCACCGATATGCTGCTCTACAAGGAGGCTGCTCCCGCTGCTACGGAGGTGACCTTCGACTTTGCTGCAAACAAGTGGGAACATGCACTTGGCAGTGGTTCTGGTGAGACAGCCGAGCAGGGCAATATTACTGAGCCTATCGTAGAAGAGGGTGTGACCCTGAGTTTTGATCAGGCTGGTGCAACTACACCTGCTCGTTTCTGGACTGGTCCGCAGGTTCGTGCTTATTCGAACAGCGTGATTGCTCTGGCTGCCCCCGAGGGTAAGGCCATCACAAAGGTTGAGTTCACAGCCAATGGCTCCAACTTCGGCCTGACTGCAAATCCTGAGGGATTGACAGAAAAGGTTTGGGAAGGCAATGCTTCAAGTATCAAGTTTATTCCTACCAAGACCAACCAACTCACAAAAATCGTGGTTACGATTGCTGCAGCCAACGAGGAGACTGTGGCTCCCGCTACGATTGCCAACACCGCCGAGACCGCATACACCGTTGCCAAGGCTATCGAGTTGATCGAGGCAGGCAAGGCTCTGAGCGATGTGGTATTCGTGAAGGGTATTGTATCGCAGGTTGACAAGTTCGATGATACCAAGAAGTACATCACCTATTGGATTTCTGATGACGGTACAACCAAGCAATTCGAGTGCTATCAGGGCAAGGGTATCGATGGTGCTGACTTCGCCTCTATTGATGACGTGAAGGTTGGCGCAACGGTTGTTGTCACTGGTACAATGACGAAGTATCAGCCCAAGGAGGGTGATCCTGTCTACGAGTTTAACGCCGGCAACAAACTGGTGACCTATGAGGCACCCAAGGAGCCTGCTGAGTTTACATATCAGAAGTATATCATTGCCAATATTGCAAGTGAGAAGTACTGGGGCGTCGGTAATAGTTGGGGCACGCAGGCCTCGCTGGTGGCTCATCCCGAATACGTGAAACTCGACCCGAATGAGGATGGCACCTACAAGATGGAGTCGCAGGTGAACAACGGTGGTACCAGTTACTACTTCAATGGCGACTATATGGACAACGGCTCTCCCTTGGCCCTGACTATCAAGCGTGCAGGTATCTACGGCTATTCTGATGAAGAAGAGACACAGCCCGTCTACGCCTACACGATTGCCAATGGCGACAACTACTTTGGATGGGATGGTACATCGACGGTGCTGGGCAAGAATCTGCCTGCTGACAGCGAGAATGCTCTGTGGCTTATTGTCTCTCTCGACGAGGCCAAGGCTGCCCTGAGGGATGCTACGATGGACGACCCGATGGATGCCACTCTGCTGATCGAGGACCACGACTTTGGCCGCAACAACCGCTACGTAAGCAAGTGGACTATCGAGGCTTCCAACAAGAACCTCTCAGGCGGCGAAGCAAACAATGGTTCTATCGGCAATAACTGCGCAGAGTCTTACCATTCGGAGTTCACGCTGATTCAGGTGTTGGCCGATGCTCCCAAGGGTATCTACGCTCTGACTGCTCAGGGCTTCTATCGTCAGGATGGCACGGATAACGAACATCTGCCTTACTTCTATGCCAACGATGAAAAGCAGACCTTCCCTGTGAAGACTGGTACTGAGAATAGCATGGGTGATGCTGGCACATCGTTCAAGAACGGCCTCTATACGATTGATCCTATCTTTGTAGAGGTGGCAGAAGGCGGTACGCTGACCATTGGCGCTAAACTGGAAGGCAACACTGCTCTGTGGTGCATTTGGGACAACTTCGTCCTGACTTACTATGGTGCTGATGCAACCATCGATCAGGTGAAGAACGGTGCTATTCTGGCACAGTTGGCCGAACTTCGTGAGAAGGCCCAAGACCTGGTGGGTAAAGCAGAGATTGCTGCTATCGACGCAGCCCTGAATGCTGCTCTGACTGAGACGGAGAACGTGAGCGGCACTGAGGCTATCAATGCTGCCATCGCTACTCTGACTGCTGCTATCGACAAGGCAGAGGGTTCGATTGCTGCCAAGGAGGTGCTGCCCAAGATGAAGGCATTCACCGAGAGCACCAACCTCTACACAGCAGAGGCTCTCGAAACCTACTACGGACAGTGGGCTGCCAAGTATGAGGCCGGTACGCTGACCAAGGCTGAGGCCAGTGCCCTGCAGGATCCTAACGCCATCACTGGCTGGCATGCTGCCAACACCGTTGACGACCTGCTGATGAGCGTATGGGATGCAGAGCCGATGGACTGGACTACATATCATGTGAACACGTGGTCGACAGAAGGTGGAAACGACGGTTCTAACTTCATTGTTCCCTTCATTGAGTACTGGATCGGCGATGGCGATTCTCTCGGTGAGAAGACCCTGACCGCCACCATGAACAATCTGGAGGCTGGCGACTACGACGTGACCGCTTGGGTACGCGTACGTATAAAGAATGGTGCCGAGGCTCCTGCTGCTGGCATCACCCTGCAGGCTAACGAGGGCGAGGCTGTCAATGTGGCCGATGGCACTCAGATTGGTGACTCTCAGTTCTATCTGAAGGAGGTTGCCGCTAAGGGTACTGTTGCTGCTGATGGCGTGCTGACAATCAAGTTCATCGTCGCTGCCGACAACAACATCTCTTGGCTGTCGTTCAAGAACGTGCAGTTCGAGAAGAAGGCCGTTGAGGTGACCCATACTTGGGACTTCACCAAGTGGAGCAGCGAGACCGTTGCCAACCTGAAGGCTGAGGCCGCCAAGGTGACCATAACTGCTGTTGAAGGCAAAGAAGGCATAACTAAGTGCGTTGACAACGATGCCTTGTGGACTGACCACGAGAAAGATCCCAGCAAGGAATGCGACACCTATGCAGCCTCTAAGGACAACTGCTTCTGGGCTATTGAGGAGGCCAGCGAACTGACCGCTAACGGCGTGGCTATTGGTGAGTTTAAGGGTCTTGAGTTCAATGCTACTTATGCTAAGAGCCGTGCATTGGCCATCGCCGTGAACTATCCTAAGACAAGTCTTGGTGAGTATCATGGTCCTGCATACCTCTGGTTCGGTGGCAAGGGCCAGGAGATTCTGACCATCAAGGCTGTGAAGGCCGGCACCACCATCAAGATGGGTGTTGAGTCGCACAAGTCAACTGATGCTCGTGGCGTGCAACTGTTTGTCGGCGACGTAGAACTGAAGGATGCCGAGGGTAACGCTGTTGCTGCTCCTAAGACCTATGTGGAGCAGGAGTGGAAGGTGCCTGGCGAGACGGGTACTGTGAATGTTCTCGTGAAGAACACCAACGGCTGCCACATCTACTTCATCGACGCTGAGCAGGATCAGGAAGTCCTCACCGGCATCAACGCTGTGAAGGCTGGCACTGAGAACGGTGCTATCTACAACCTGAATGGTCAGAAGGTGCAGAAGGCTCAGAAGGGTCTCTACATCATTGGTGGCCGCAAGGTCGTGATTAAGTAAACAACTAACCCCTCCCCTCGGGGAGGAAAATCCTAAGAGAGCCCCTGTCGCTATGTGCGGCGGGGGCTTTTTCAGGTTCATTAACAGTCAGCGCACATATATAGTTACCGAAAAGATGCTGCACTTTCTGCACTTACTGCACTTGGTCGTCCCCAAGGAAAAGTGTTTCCGATTTGTTTCTCCTATGGAAACAGTTTGTTTCTCCAGGAGAAACACTTTGTTTCCTTGGGAGAAACAGTCAGTTCCCACGGGAGGAACAACTGGGAACTGTTATCCGAAGCAAGCCAAGATGGCTGTTGTCGTGTTGAATAGCATGGGTGGTTTGACAGGCTTTAGGTGTAGTAAGTGCAGAAAGTGCACCTTGTTTTTTGTAAGTAATACGAAAACGAAATCTTATGAAACAAACGATAAAGCCCGTTTGCGCAAAGGGCTTTACCTTTGCAGCGTGATTCCGAGAAATCAAGATTTATTAAACCAATATTATTAACTAAAAACAATTATGCACATGAGAAAATTTTTCCGCATGTATCTCACACTGGCATTGATGATGCTCGGTGTGACGAATGTCAGCGCAGAGGAGATTTCGCTGCAGGAGGTTCCGTTCTGGACCCACAGTGACAAGTGGGGCCTTGACGAGGCTAAGGCAACAGCCGCAACGCCTGACTGGAATGTGGGCGTTTCTACAGGCCAGCCCTACGGTGACGGTGGCGTGAAGAACTTTGCTGACCTGTCAACGTACAGCAAACTGATTGTGGTGGCCACCGAGGGAACCCCGCGCATCATGATGAACCGTGACGTGGACGAGGGCCTGTTTGATGCCACTGAGGCTAATTCGCACTTGATTGAGTATCCTAAGTGCGAGGGCACATGGGCTGAGAAATACTTCACGAAGACTGCAGGTGAGAACGAGGGCGAGACTGTCTATACCGTTGACCTGAAGCAGATGGTGAAGGACAAGGGCTTTGCTTATCTGCATGCCATTAAGGGTGCCAACTGGCAGAATACCACCGTCACCAGCATGGTCGTGGTGAAGGACGCAAAGGTGCAGCAGGTGGGCTGGACCAACCTGATCAACAACAGCAACATGGAGGGCGACGACGCAAGTTCGTTCTTCACGAAGGTGAACATTGGCGACAACGCTGGTAGCGTGGTGAATTCGGAGATCGTGGACGGCCAGGGTAAGGATGGCAGCCGCGGCGTCGTGGTGAAGACCGGCGACAAGACGGCCAACGACTATGACAACCAGTTCTGGTTCCGCTTCAATGAGGCTGTTCCTGCCGGCACTAAGTATAAGGTGTCGTTCGACTATCGTGCCGACGAGGCTGCATCTGTTGGCACTCAGGCTCACGCAGAGCCTTCCGACTATATCCACTGGAAGTTGTTCGGCAATTTGGATTTCACTACCGACTGGCAGACCTTTGAACTTGAAGATGAGGTGTCGGCAGATCAGTCGAAGGCTGATAAGCAGTTCCAGTCTGCTGCCTTCAACCTGAACCCCGACAACCATACTGCTGCCAATACCTACTACTTCGACAACATCAAGTTCGAAATCTATAAGTATGGTACGACTGCTGAGTTCAGCAACGACGTGGTGCTGGTTGACTTCGGTTTCGACACCAATGTGGCTGACCTGGTGAAGAAGGGTGGTAAGCCCCGTCTGCTGTTCCCCAATGACTGTGCAACGGTGAAGGTGAACGGTAAGGCTGTGGACCTCTATTCTATTGAAGGCTTTGCTGATGGTCGCTTCTATGTGTTCCTGGAGGCTGCTGCTGAGGAGAAAGATGAGGTGACGGTCAGTTTCAACAATCCTGCCGACGAGGCATTCCACATTGTCTATACCTCGGGTGCTGTGAAGGATCAGGACGTGAAGAACTTCTCTGACGTGGTGGCTACCCTGAACGCTGAGGTTGAGGAGAACGAAGGCTATCCTTATGATTATCTGACTCCGGTGGTGCTGAAGGCTGAGCCCGAGGACGGTTCGTTCAACCTGCCCAACAGCATCAAGGAGTTCAAACTGACCTTCGACAAGGATGTTGACTGCGCTGCCCTGACGGCTACCATCAATGGTGCTGCTCTGGCTGTTGCTCCTAACACTGGCTTTGCCACAGACATTACGCTGACTCGTGAGGGTGGCGATCTGACTACTGGCGAGTACACCATCTCTGTCAACAAGATCTATCCTAAGATGCATCTGGGCGACGAGGTGTTTGGCGACACTACCTATACGTTCAGCGTGGGCAAGGTGGAACTCGATCCCAACGATGTGGAAGAGACCGTGATGACCGACGACTTCGCTGCCAGCGGCAATAGTTGGATCACCAACTCTGATGCCGGCGGCATGCAGGATGCCAACTCGGGCTCTGGTTGCCGTCTGATGCACGGACAGGCTGGCTTTGCTGCCGATATCCTCTATCTCGGCCAGCGCGGCACGGCAGGTGGCGGTGTGGCCCTCTATGGCACGAAGGACGATGCCAAACTGACCCTGAAGGCCAAGAACTATCACCTGATGCTGAAGGCTGCCAAGTGGGACGGCGACGGTGCTGCCCGCACGCTGAAGGTTCAGGTGCTGCCCGAGGCTGCTGTCAACGTGGCTGACGGAAGCATCACTGACGAGACTCAGATTCTGGTTGAAGAGCGCAAGGCCATTGAGCCCGACTTCAAGACTACCACTAAGTCTACCGATTTCGATATCATCATCCCCGTCACTGTCGAGGGTAACTACATCATCCGCCTTGTTCCCGGTGACAGTTCAGGTGAGCCTGCCGGCTACAACGATGCCAGCGCTATTGGCAATGTGAAGGTTCAGTATCTGCCTTATCAGCCGGGTGCCGAGTGGATCCGTCTGCTGGATGCCACACTGGAGAGCGCCAAGGCTGCCCGCAACAAGTATGCCGGTGAGCGTTATGAAGGCGCTGACTTCACCGCTCTGGATGCCGCTATCGCCAAGTACGAGGTGGAGAAGGAAGGCTACACCAATCCTTCTGCTTACGCTACCGCTGCCGAAGACCTGACAGCCCTGGCTAACGCCCTGGAGAACCACGGTGGTCTCTGCGACAGTTATGATGAGCAGATCAAGCAGGCTATCGACGTGATTCGTCAGGTATCTGCCGAGACTGACAACGGTGCTCCCAACCTGAAGCATAAGTTCATGGCTACCGAGTTGTTCGGTCAACTGGAGACTCTGGTTGCCAAGTATCATGGCTCTTCTGCATGGCGCAACGTGGCCGACACCATCGCCGACCCCACCGCCGAGGAGTGGAAGTTGTTCTACAACTATGATTCACTGAAGGTGGATGCCGATCTGACGGCTGCCATCGCTGAACTGAAGGACATCGTGGCCAACACCAGCGCACTCTTCACTGCAGGTGTGTCGGCTACTGGCGACAGCGGCGTGAAGGTTCTGGTTGATCGTCTGCGCCGTGGTGCAGAGGCTCTGAAGTCGCTGGGCGTCGCTGAAGACGATGAACTGGTGCAGGCTGCTGTCAATGCCCTGACCGACGACGACGAACTGGCTGAGAAGGTGAAACTCCGCATCAAGGAGAATGTCTATGGTCAACTGAAGGAGGCTGGCAACGAACTGTTCAAGCCTACTGTAGATGCCGACCTCAACGAGATTGCCCCGAAGTATGACATGAGCGTGTTCTTCAAGAACCCGAATATCTATGCCCTGCAGGTGAAGAACGGCGTTTCGGCCGAGAATGTGCCTGGTTGGAACATGAGTATCGGCACTGGCGATATCACTACCATGTGGGTTGGCGGTACGCCGCGCAACATCCCCGGCATCGCTGAGGACGTGGCCTTCACCAAGTATCATTCGGCTGCACGCTTCGAGCAGACTGTCAGCGACCTGCCCGCCGGTGTCTACACCGTCGTTCTCGATGCTGCAAGTTGGGCTGACGATGACGTGACCAATGGCTTCGTATTCGTGAAGACCTCTGAGACGCCCGCCGTTGAGGACGGTGCTGAGGAGGATCGCGCTGTGAACTTTGCCGCTACGGTAGACGTGACCTACTATGGTCAGTATCAGGGACACCACGATCAGGTGATGGAGAACATCGTAGTGACCGATGGCGTTATGACAGTTGGTATGAATACGCCTGCCACCTCACAGTGGATGTTCGACCAGATCAAGGCTATCTACCTGACTGCTCCCGCAACGGGCTTCGACTACGCTTCGGCCTATGCACAGGTTCAGCAGGACATCGCCGATGGTATTGATCTCAACGTGGCTCAGCCTGCCAAGGTTCGCGCTATCGAGATCTACAACCTGGATGGCCGCCGCATCAACTCGGCTCGTCAGGGCATCGTGATTGTGAAGAAATACATGAGCGACGGCACTGTGAAGACTGAGAAGGTCGTCAAAAAGTAAGCGTAAGATACATATTCTAAAAGAAACGAGACACGGACTGCTCCGTGTCTCGTTTCTTTTTGCTACCTTTGCATCGTGAAATCAATAACTGAACCGGAATGAAACGCAGTATCTTAACCATAGCCGCCGTCCTGCTGCTGAACATCAGCATGCTCAGTGCGCAGGGAGCAGACTCCCGGCAGCCCTCTCTCATAGAGAACCCCATGCTCTGGGCCGACGTGCCCGACCCCGACGTGATCAGGGTGGGGGATACGTTCTACATGGTGTCTACCACCATGCACCTCATGCCCGGTGCCCCCATCATGGCCTCGAAGGACCTGAAGAACTGGGAGACAGTGGGCTATGTGTTCGACCGGCTGACCGACTCGCCGAAGTACGACATGCAGGAGGGGACGGTCTACGGGCGCGGCCAGTGGGCCACGTCGCTGAAGTATCACGACGGCCGCTTCTGGGCGCTCTTCGCCCCCAACGAGGGCGGGCCGATGGGACAGACGTATATCTGCACGGCGGAGCGGGCCGAAGGTCCCTGGACCATCCACAGCCGTCTGCGCCACTTCCACGATGCCACGCTCTTCTTCGATGATGACGGCACACCCTACGTGTTCTACGGAACGGGCCAGATGTGTCAGTTGTCACGCGACCTGAAGAGCGTCGTCGAGGGCAGCGACCGCCACTACTTTGAGCGTGAGGCCGACGAGCGCGGCCTGCTGGAAGGCACGCGTGTCATCAAGCATCGCGGCACCTACTATGCCCTGCTGATCAGTCATGTCTATGCCCCCGGCCGTCATCGCCGCGAGGTGTGCTACCGTACCACCGACCTGAACGGCCAGTGGGAGAAGGCTGTCATCCTGGAGAGCGACTTCGGCGGCTTCCCCTACATCGGGCAGGGCACCATCGTCGACACAGAGGATGGCGACTGGTATGGCATCATTTTCCAGGATCGTGGTGGCGTGGGCCGTGTGCTCACACTCTCGCCCGTCCGCTGGATTGACGGCTGGCCGATGATTGGCGACGAGAACGGCCGTGTGCCCCAGGTGATGCGCCCGCTGGTGAGCAACCAGCCCCCGACGGCCATCGTCCGAAGTGACGATTTCAATGAGGCCGACCTTGGCCTCCATTGGCAGTGGAACCACAATCCCGTCGATGCGGCTTGGTCGCTGACAGAGCGTCCGGGCTTCCTGCGGCTGAAGACCAGCCGCGTGGCAGGCAATCTGTATCTGGCTCCCAACACGCTGACCCAGCGCATGGAGGGGCCGAAGTGTACGGGTGCCGTGGCCCTCGACGTGAGCCACCTGCGCGATGGCGACTGCGCCGGCCTGGCTGCCTTCAATGGCGACAGCGGCGTGCTGACCATCAAGAAGCAGGGCAAGAAGTGTGTGCTCCAGATGAGCGAGCAGTCGGTCTCGCTGACTGAGCGCGAGAAGGCCGTGACCGGTGTGGACGAGAAGGTCGTGGAGACGGTCGACCTGAGCAAGGCCGCCACCGTCTTTCTCCGCATCGATGCCGACTTCAATGTCGGTCGCGACGCCGCCACTTTCTATTACAGCCTCGACGGCGAGCAGTGGACCAGTATTGGCACAGCCGACTACAGGATGCGGTTTGACTATCGCCGCTTCTTCATGGGCACCAAGTTTGCCATCTTCTGCTATGCCACCAAGAAGCAGGGAGGCTATGTGGACGTAGACCATTTTGAATACAAAAGAATCAATTAACATACTAATGACAATGACGACGAAGAAAACTATCATTATGCTTGCGGCGCTGGCCATCGGGCTCGGTGGGCAGGCACTGGCCGCCGATCGGACTGCCACGCTGACAACGACGGCTACGACGAAGTATCAGTACATCGACGGGTTCGGCGGTACGGGCATGAACGGCCAGTGGGGCGATGTCTACACCCAGCAGAAGGTGAACCTGCTGTGGGGTACGGGCGAAGGCCAGGTGGGCCTGAACATCATGCGCGTCAGGGTGAATCCCAACGAGAACAACTGGGGCGAATACGGCAACCCCATCCGCTGGGCGCGGCAGATCAATCCCCGTATGCAGGTGTTTGCCACACCCTGGACGCCCCCCAAGAAATACAAGACCCAGAACACCACGAAATATCAGAACGACTTCGGCACCTGGGTGTGGCCGCTCGTGGAACACTCATGGGGCGGTCAGGGCTCGAATGGCGGTGCCATCAATCCGGCATATTACGACGAGTATGCCGACTTCCTGGAGCGCTACCGCCAGACGATGGAGCAGAAGGGGGCACCCATCGACATGATCTCCATACAGAACGAGAGCGACTATACGCCCACGGCTACCGACAATGGCGTGGAGCATGCCAGTTACGAGAGTTGCATCTATTCGCCCACGGAGATGGCTGCCATGTGCAAGGCCCTGCGCCAACGGCTGGATCCCAAGTGCAAGGTGATGGGCCCTGAGTGCTTCGGCTGGGGACAGCACACCTATAATAATAAATTGGTGACCCTGCAGGATGCCCTCGACAATATCGACGTGTGGGGCAACCACCTCTATGGCACCAACGACTGGTCGTTTGTGCAGAACGTCACCAAGAAGACCGGCAAGCGTATGTGGGAGACCGAGTTCCTGATTGACTATGCCGATGGCTACGGCGGCGCTTTCAGTGCCGAGTATGCCATGATAGAGAGCATAGAGAAAGCCATGAAGGCCGGCTACTCGGCCTATGTCTACTACTCGATGACCAACGACTTCTTTGCCTGCAACCACGGCGGCAGCGACGCTCAGTTGTGGAAGCGCGCCTGGGTGTTCAGCCACTATGCCAAGTATGCCACGGGCAAGACGCGTGTCTACTCCTCGCTCTCGGCTACCAACAATGTGCTGAAGGGTGGCTCTGCCTACATCAGTGCCCAGGGTGACAGCGTGGTGGTGATGGTGCTCAACACCTCGACCACCGACACCTACAACCTGACCGTCAGCCTGCCCTTTGCCCCGGCCCGCATCACCCAGGTGGCCACCAGCGACGCCGCCAATGCCCGCAGGGCCGACGTCACCGAGAAGTTCGGCAACGGCACGCAGAAGCCCGTGGTGAAGTTGCTGCCGGGGGTGTTCTATACCTTCGTCTTCGAGAAGGATGCCGACGGCACCCCTCAGGAGAGCGTGCTGGCCACCTCGGCCAAGCAGCCGGAATACGCCAACCCCCTCTGGGCCAACCGGTTTATGGCCGACCCCACTGCCATCGAGTATGATGGCCGACTCTATGTCTATGCCACCAACGACCAGCAGGAGTTCGACTTCTGCGACGGCCTCTCCTCTAACACCTATAGCCACATCACCCAACTGGCGTGCCTGTCGACGGCCGACCTGGTGAACTGGACCCACCACGGCGTCATCGACGTGAAGGCGGCAGCCCCCTGGATATGGGCATCGTGGGCCCCCAGCATCGTCAGCCGCCAGGAGGCTGACGGCCAGACCCACTTCTACCTCTACTTCACCAATGGTGCGGCAGGCATCGGCGTGCTGACCGCCACCTCGCCCACAGGCCCGTGGACCGATCCCCTCGGCCATGCCCTCATCGACGGTTCTACGCCAGGGCTGGGCACCATCTCCAACATCATCGACCCCGGTGCCTGCATCAAGCCCGACGGCTCGGAGGCCTATCTTACCTTCGGCGGTGGCGACATTGTGGGCACCGCCTTGCAGCCCGGCAATGCCCGCATCGTGAAGTTGGGGGCTGACATGATCAGCCTCGACGGCGACATCAAGACCATCTCGGCCCCCTGCCACTTCGAGGCCAACGAACTGAACTACGTCGGCAGCCGGTGGGTGTTCTCTTACTGCACCCGCTGGACCATTGCCAGCGACTGGTCTGCCTACAGCAGCACAGCCACTGCCCCCGGTGCTGCCTCCATCGTCCATCTGACGGCCAGCGACCCCCTGGCCGACAACTGGAGTTACGGTGGCGTGGTGCTGCCCAATCCCGGCACGCTGGGCTATCCCTATGGCAACAACCACTCCCACCTGCACAGTTTCGCAGGCCAGTACTATCTGATCTACCACACCCAGTGGCTGGAGTCGCAGATGGGGTGTAGCGGTGGCTACCGCAACCTGCAGTTGAGCCCCGTCACCGTTGCTCCGCGCACGGGCCGCATCTCCACGCTCACGCGGTCGGGCGTGTCCATCAGTGGCGTGGATCAGTTGGCGTCGGCCCGCATCAACCCCTTCGTGGAGCAGTCGGGCGCGATGGCTGCCGTAGCCGCCGACAACTGGTGGATGGTGCGTGGCGTCAACTTCAATGCCAACAATCAGACGGCCCGCAGCCTTGTGGTGAGAGTGAAGGGCATGGGCCGGCTGGAGGTGAAGTGCAACCTGCTGACAGCCGCACCGCTGGCCGTGGTAGAGTTCAACGCGCAGGAGGAGCAGACCGTCGCGGTCGATCTGGCCAGCGTGCCGACGGGCCTCTGCGACTATCTCTACTTCGCCCTGCCTCTCAGTGCCGATGCCCAGGTGCTCTCGTGGCGCTTCTCCGCCGAGCCGGCCGTAGGCATCCGCCCCATCTTCGGTCTTCCGTCTTCAGTCTTCAATGCAGTCTACGACCTGCAAGGACGGCGGACAGTCCAGCCGCGACGCGGCATCAGCATCATCCGCCGTGCAGACGGTACCGTTCAGAAAGTCATCAGATAACAGCCAATAATGTTCCATCTTCCATCTACGATGAAGACGCTGAGCCTGCTGCTGCTGATGGTCGCCTGGCCGGCCATCAGTCAGGGGCAGAGCCTGCAGTTCAGTCAGCCCCACGGCTTCTACGACCAGGCGTTCTCGCTGCAAATCACCCAGGCAGAGGGCAGTTCGCCACTCCCCGAGGGCGTGCCCATCCGCTACACCCTGGACGGCAGTGAGCCCACGCAGCAGAGCACTCTCTACGTGCAACCCATCACCATCAGCGGCACCACCATCCTGCGGGCTGCCGTCGTGGCCGACACGGGCCGCGTCACGCCCATCGCAACGGCCACCTACCTCTTCGTAGAAGACATTCTGCGTCAGGGCAACACCCCAGAGGGCTATCCCTCGGAGTGGGGACGCTACACGCAGATCTCCGGCAGGGCCAAGGCCGACTATGAGATGGATCCCGAGATGACCGCCGATGCCGCGCTGCGCCCTAAGATCATCGAGGGCCTGAAGTCGCTGCCCGTGGTCAGCATCGTCACCGACAGGGACCACCTCTTCAGCCATGAGAACGACCCTGACCGCGGCGGCATCTACATCTTCACCGGCCCGCCCGTGGGCGACAACACCGGTCACGGCTGGACGCGTCCGGCCAGTGTGGAGATGTTCTCTCCTGACGGTAGCGAGCAGGGCTTCTCCACCACCTGCGGCCTCCGGCTGCACGGCGGTCATGGGCGGCTGGCCGAGAAGAACCCCAAGCACTCCTTCCGTCTGGTGTTCAAGGAGCAGTACGGCCCTAAGAGCCTGAAGTATCCGCTCTTTGGTGCGGGCGAGTCGCAGAAGTTCGACCAACTGGTGCTGCGCTGCCACTTCGGCAACGCCTGGCAGCACTGGAGCGAGGGCAACCGCCAGAACGCCCAGTACACCCGCGATGTGTGGGCCCGCCGCATGCAGCGCAAGATGGGGCGCACCAGCGTGAATGCCCTCTACGTGAACCTCTTCCTCAACGGTATGTACTGGGGACTCTACAACATTGCCGAGCGCGTGGACGATCAGTATGGCAAGGATCACCTGGGCGGACAGAAGAGCGACATCGACGTGGTGAAGATCGAGGAGTCGGGCGGCAACCATATCGAGGCCAGCGAGGGCGACCTCACGGCCTGGGAAGAGATGGTGCAGACGGCGGCAGCCGCTACCGATCAGTCTGCCTACGAAAGACTCGACACGCTGCTCGACATCGACGGCTTTATCGACTATATGCTTATCAACCAGTATGGTGGCAACACCGACTGGGACCACCACAACTGGTACGCCCTGCGCCGTCGCGGGGCCGACAGCCAGGGCTTCCGCTTCCTCTGCTGGGACAGCGAGATCATTCTGGAGAATCCCCGCGAAAACATTCTCGGCAAAACGGGCGGCAGGGGCTTCCCCACCGGCATCTTCAGCGACCTGATGCGCAATCAGCAGTTTGCCCGCCGCTATGCCGAGCGTGCCCGCGAGGTGCTGGCCGACGACGGGCTGCTGGGCCAGCGGTCGGTGGTCAGCGTCTGGGATAGCCTCTACCACACCATCCAGACCGCCATCTATGCCGAGGCAGCCCGCTGGGGCGACTATCGGCGCGACGTGCACCGCTGGCAGACGGCCGGCCAACTCTACACCGTAGACCAGCACTATATGGCCGAGCGCAACCGTCTGCTCACCCAGTACTTCCCCGTGCGCACCGACTATCTGCTCAGCAGCATCTTAAACTATTTCAGCATAGACGACTTCGAGGCACCTGCCGACTGGACGCCGCTCACGGCATCGATGTTCCGCGAGTGGGATGGCACCGGGGCCGATGCCGAGCCGCTCGACAAGCCTGTCAGCGTAGACTGGCAGATGGGTGTCGACGTGGGCGGCGGCGGAGCCATTGCCGGCTTCGTGAATGTAGACCACAACCAGTATGCCGACCTGAGTCAGTACGACCGTCTGGTGCTGCGGGGGTCGGGCAGTGGCCTGCGCATTCTGGCCAACCGCCTGGTGGCCCACGGGCCGTGGAAGCAGATAGTGGTCTCGTTCGGTGGCAGCGACCCCTACTGGGACAGCAGCCTGCAGGCCATCGTCGTGCCGCTGGAAGACCTGAGCCGGATGAACGACACCAATGGCAGCGTGCGTCCTGATGGCTTTGTCCACCTGAACGCCCTGAAGGTAGACTGGGGCAGCACCGTTCGTCTGACCGCGGCCTGGCTCACGCCCAAGGTCGGCACTGCCGTGCCTGCCGTCATCACCACCGTGCCGATGGATGGTCTCTACCGCAACCTGAACGGTCAGCAAGTGGAGCATCCGCGCAAGGGCATCTACATCCATCGTGGTCGTAAGGTAGTCGTTAAATAATCTGGAGAATATGCGCGAGAAGATTTTTGCCCTTCTGCTGTCGGTGGCGGCTTGCCTGACGGCAAATGCTGAGCAGGCGGCCTTCGGTGAGGGACGCATCAGCACCAAGATGGTGGCACGCAATGCCGTGCGCATCAGGTATGAGGTGGGGGCTACGGCCGACCCGCTGCCCGACTGGGTCTACGTGAAACATTCGGAGGTGAAGCACAGTGACATCAGCGTGCGGATAGACCGCTGGCGCGGCACCGTCAGCGTGAGCGACAAGAAGGGCCACACGGTCTTCACGGCCACGGCCCACCAGATGCGCGACGGCGTGGCCACGCTGCGCTTTCAGTCGGCGGCCGACGAGTGCCTCTACGGACTGGGCCAGTTTCAGGACGGCTACACCAACATCCGAGGCCTCTCGCGGCGGCTGACACAGGTGAACACCCAGATCAGCATACCCATGCTGCTCTCCAGCAAGGGCTACGGCGTGCTGTGGAACAACTATGGCCTGACGGAGTATAATCCCTGTGACCATTCGGTGGCACTGAAGAAGCACGAGGGGGTGGGGCAGACCGAGGTGGTCAATGTCACCTCTACAGAGGGCGGCCGTCAGGAGGTGCGACGGCGCAATGTCTTCGAGGCCACGCTCGATATCCCCGAGTCGGGCGACTATGCCCTGCTGCTGGATGTGGGACAGAAGATGGCCCGCCGCCACAACCTCACCATCGACGGCCAGGCCGTCATCGAGATGCAGAACCTCTGGCTGCCGCCCACGGCCTCGTGCATTGTCCATCTGGACAAGGGCAGCCACCGCGTGCAGGCAGAACTGACGGCCGACGACCATCCCGTGCTCTATTATAATAAGGTGGGGGCAGAGACCACGCTGCGCTCCCCCGTGGCCACGGCCGTGGACTATACCGTGTTCGTAGGTTCGGCCGACGAGGTGATAGCCACCTACCGCGAACTGACCGGCCCCGCTCCCCTGATGCCGGAGTGGATGCTGGGCTATATCCACTGCCGCGAGCGCTTCCACTCGCAGGAGGAAATCCTGCAGACGGCCAACCGCTTCCGCCAGGAGCAACTGCCCGTAGACCTGCTGGTACAGGACTGGCAGTACTGGGGCAAGTACGGTTGGAACTCGATGCGCTTCGACGAGGCCAACTATCCCGACCCCAAGGCGATGACCGACAGCCTGCACCAGATGAACATGCGGCTGATGGTGTCGGTATGGTCGAAGATTGACAAAGGCTCGGAGGTCGGTCGGCAGATGCAGGCCGACGGCTACTATATCCCAGGCACCGACTGGATAGACTTCTTCAACCCCGATGCCGCCGCTGCCTACTGGCGCAACTTCAGTGAGCGACTGGTGCCGCTGGGCATTGATGCCTGGTGGCAGGATGCCACGGAGCCTGAGAACGACGATCTGGCGGGCCGCCGCGTGAACCGTGGCCGCTGGAGTGGCGAGCAGGTGCGCAACGTCTATCCCCTGCTGGTCAACGCGACGGTGTACGAGGGGACGAAGGCACCTATCCTGACCCGCTGCGGCTTCTCTGGCATTCAGCGCTATGGAGCGGCATTGTGGAGCGGCGACGTGGGCAACGACTGGGAGACGCTGCGCCGTCAGATCACGGCCGGACTGGGCGTGCAGGCGGCGGGCATACCTTGGTGGACCTACGATGCAGGCGGCTTCTTCCGTCCGCAGAACCAGTACACTGACAGTGCCTACATCGAGCGTATGCTGCGCTGGATAGAAATCAGCGTCTATCTGCCCCTGATGCGCGTGCATGGCTACATGAGCAACACCGAGCCCTGGAACTACGGGCCCGAGGCGCAGGCCATCATCGCCGAGTGCCTGCGCGAGCGCTACCGGCTGAAGCCCTACATCGCAGCGTGCGCTCGGCGCGTGGCCGACGAGGGCTACACGCTGATGCGCCCGCTGGTGTTCGACTTTGCCGATGACCCTGAGGCCCTGCAGCAGCGCTATGAGTATATGTTCGGCCCGTCGCTGCTCATCAGTCCCGTCACCGAGCCGGGTGTTACCTCGTGGTCCACCTATCTGCCCCGCAACAAGGGCGGCTGGCGCGACTACCGCACAGGTCAGCACTACGAGGGCGGGCAGACCGTCACCACGGCTGTCGACAAAGGGCATATTCCAGTCTTTGTGAAGATTGAAGATTGAAAATTGATAATTTATGAAAAAGATTCTACTGACGGCTGCCGTCGCCCTGATGGCCGAGGCAGCCACCGCACAGAACCCGTTTGTGCAGACCTGGTGCACCAGCGACCCAGCCCCCTTGGTGGCTGGCGACCGCATGTATGTCTATACCGGTCACGACGAGGATGGGGCCGACTTCTTCTGGATGCAGGAGTGGCGCGTCTACTCGACCGAGGATATGGTGAACTGGCAGGACCATGGTTCGCCCCTTGCCCTTGAGTCGTTCTCATGGGCCGATGACCGCGCCTGGGCATCGCAGTGCATAGAGCGCGACGGCAAGTATTACTGGTACATCTGTGCACACTCCAGACTGTCCAATGGTATGGCTATCGGCGTAGCCGTGAGCGATTCGCCTACAGGCCCTTTCCGTGACGCTATAGGCAAGCCACTCTACGAGGACGGAAAGTGGGACCACATAGACCCCACGGTGATGATCGACGACGATGGTCAGGCGTGGCTGATGTGGGGCAATCCCAGAGTCTACTATCTGAAACTGAACCGCGACATGATCTCCTACGAGGGTGGGGTAGGCATGCTGCCCATGACCGAGGAGGCCTTTGGCTCGCCAGCGATGAACGAACGCGAGCAGGGCAAGACCTACCGCGACTCCTACGTAGAAGGCCCGTGGCTGATGAAACGTAGCGGGCGGTATCAGTTGCTCTATGCTGCAGGCGGCGTGCCAGAACATATCTCCTACAGTACGGCTCCCTCGCCCTGTGGCCCCTGGACCTATGCCGGCGAGATCATGCCGCTGAGCGATACCAAGTCGTTCACCAACCACTGCGGCGTGGCTGACTACAAGGGTCATAGTTACTTCTTCTACCACACGGGCAAGTTGCCCGGTGGCGGCGGCTTCGGTCGCAGCGTGGCCGTGGAGGAGTTCGAATACAATGCCGACGGCTCGTTCCCCACCATCCTGCCCACCGATGAAGGCGTGAAGCCCATCGCCACCTTCAATCCCTATCGCAAGGTGGAGGCTGAGACGATGGCTTTTTCGAGGGGTGTGAAGACGGAACAGAATGCAGAGGTGGGCGTCTATGTGACCGATATCCACAACGGCGACTACATCAAACTGCAGAATGTGGACTTTGGCCATCGCCTGCCCCGCACCTTCACGGCCCGTGTGGCCAGCGGTCTGCGTGGTGGTCAGATAGAGATTCGCACCGACAGCCTTGGCGGCACACTCCTCGGCACGCTCCTTGTGCCTGGCACGGGCGGATGGGAACAGTGGCAGACGCTGACTCTCGACTTGCCGGTCATAGCCTCTGGTACCCACGACCTCTACTTCGTCTTCACAGGCCGCAAAGGCCCGAAACTCTTTAACTTCGACTGGTGGGAGATGCGCTCACTGGAGCAGGTCAACATGCCCCTCTTCCAGACCAAGTACACTGCCGACCCGTCGCCGCTGGTTGTGGGCGATACCTTGTTCTTATATACATCTCACGATGCTTCGCCTGAGGATGTTCCAGACCCTAACGAGCGCAACTCTGCTGGTTTCTTCATGTACGACTGGCTGCTGTGGTCGACCACCGACATGGTGAACTGGACGGAGCACGGCGCCGTGGCCTCGCTGAAAGATTTCCCCTGGCGCTCGCGCGAAAATGGCGCATGGGCCATACAGACCGTCGAGCGTAACGGAAAATACTACCTCTATGCGCCACTCCACGGCCACGGTATCGGCGTGCTGGAGAGCGACTCGCCCTATGGCCCCTTCCGCGATCCGCTGGGCAAGCCCCTGGTGTGGGACCAGAGTAACTGGTTCGACATCGACCCCACGGTCTATACCGATGACGATGGGCAGGCCTATATGTACTGGGGTAATCCCCACACTTTCTATGCCCTGCTGGGTGACGATATGATCTCACTGAAAAGCGATGTCACGAAGTTGCCCCACATACCAAATTATCAGGAAGGCCCCTGGTTCTATAAACGAAACGGGCACTACTACCTTGGCTTCGCCTCTACCTGTTGCCCAGAAGCACTGGGCTATGCCATGAGCGAATCGCCCACGGGGCCTTGGGAGTGGAAGGGCTACATCATGAGTCCCACGCCCCGCGACCGCGGCAACCATCCAGGCATCTGCGACTTCAAGGGCCACTCGTATGTATTCGGCCAGAACTACGACCTGATGCACCTCGAGACCTTCCAGCACCATGAGCGTCGCAGTGTCTCGGCCACGGAGATTACGTACAACACCGACGGCACCATCCAGACGGTGCCCTACTGGCTGGACCAGCAACCCTTGAAACAGTTGCACTGGCTGAACCCCTACCGGCGTGTGGAGGCAGAGACCATGAACTGGGGCTACGGCCTGAAAACGGCCAAGATGGGCATCGAGAATACTGGCGTGGTAAAGGATATGCCCGAGTCAACGGGCCGTCGCAATATGTATGTCTACGACCTCGATGACGGCGAGTATATCCGTCTGCGTGGTGTGGACTTCTCAGCAGGACAGAGCGGCAAAGCCGAGCGTGGCAGCCAGGGTGCCCGTCGGTTCAGCATCGCTGCTGCCGCCACAGGCACGGCCACCGTCACCCTGCGCTTGGATAGTCAGGACGGCCCCATCATCGGCACGGCCGTCGTTCGCAGTACCGGCTCGCTGGAGAAGTACCGCCAGTTTGCAGCCAAGTTGACCGGAGCCACCGGCGTGCACGACCTCTACTTCTGCTTCGATGCCGTTCAGGGCGATGTCCGTCTGGACTATTGGCAGATGTATTAGTATAAAAACTGACTTAAGGGCAGCATCCGCACAGATCCTTGTTTGTGTGGATGCTGCTTCTTTTTTGCCTCACTTTTCTCTTTTGTTCGTCTTCCTTTTCTATTTGTCTCATGCTTGAATCGAAAGTGAAAAGGTAATCAAATGAAACAAACGAGAAAAAGACGATGGCGGGTTTCGTCGTAACTTTGCAGCACAATTTTTTTAACCTAATTAACTAACTTATGTCAAACTTTAAGTATCTTCAAAAGCCACTTTTGATGCTGTTCCTGCTCTGTTTGCTGCCGCTGGGCGCATGGGCTCAGAGCCTGGTCAAAGGAACGGTCAACGACGAACAGGGTGAGCCAGTCATCGGTGCTACCGTGAAAGTGCTGGGCTCCAGTCTGGGCACGATCACTAATGCCGATGGTCAGTTTAGCATTCAGGCTGCCCAGGGCGCCACGCTCAACATTTCTTATGTGGGATATGTGCCGCAGACTGTCAAGGTCAGCGGCCAGAACCTGGCTGTCGTTCTGCAGGAAGACACCAACGCGCTGAACGACGTTGTCGTGATTGGTTATGGTGTGCAGAAGAAGAGCGACCTGACTGGTGCCGTGGCTTCGGTGAAGGCTGCCGACCTGGAGAACCGCTCTACGACCGACGCTGCCGCCGCCCTGCAGGGTAAGGCCGCGGGTGTGCAGATTCTGAACAGTTCTGGTAAGCCCGGCATGGGTGCCAACATCCGCGTGCGTGGTTATTCCTCTAACTCCAGCAACATAGGCCCGCTGCTCATCGTCGATGGTCTGCAGGTGGCGAGCATCCAGTACCTCGACCCCTCGATGATCGAGTCGATGGAGGTGCTGAAGGATGCTGCTTCGGCTGCCATCTATGGTGCTGAGGCTGGTAACGGCGTGATCCTGATCACCACCAAACAGGGTGCCAAGGGTAAGGGAACCATCAACTATACTGGTAAGTTCACCAACCAGTCGCTGGGTCACGTGGGCAAACTGCTCAACGCTGCTCAGTTCAGGGACTGGATGGGCATGCAACTCGGCGAGGCTCAGGTGACGGCCGACATGGCTGATGCCAAGAACCTATACGGCTGGAATCCTGACACCGATACCGACTGGATGGACGAGTACTTCGAGAACTCTTGGGCTCAGCAGCACACGCTGACCTTCCAGGGCGGCAACGATCGCGGTTCTTACTTCCTGAGCACCAGTTACGTGAACCAGGACGGTATCGTCAAGGGCGACAAGGATAAGTATGAGCGCCTGACTGGGCAGATCAATGCTGACTACAGGATCAAGGACTGGTTGCAGGTGGGCACCAACACCTCTATCGAGAAGTGGTCTACCCGCAGCGTCTCTGAGAACGGCTACGGTTCTTCTTTCGAAATGCTCCTGCTCATCGACCCGCTGACTCCGCTCTACTGGACTGCTCCCGGGCAGATGCTGGGCGACTATCGTAACTACTATGATGCCATCCAGGCTCGTGACTCTCGCTATAGGCTCTTTGGCGATGAGAACGGCTACTATGCCACCTCTTATTTCAACCAGCGTCTGGCAGGCGCCAACCCCTTCTCACAGCGCGACCGTGCTGAGGGTAAGAGCAGTGGCGTGAATGTCAATGGTACTGTCTTCATGAATATCACTCCTATTAAATATGTGACCTTCACCTCTCGTCTGGGCTACCGTCTTTCTTTCACCAACAGTTCTGACTGGCAGTATCCCTACTATCTCAACACCCAGACCCACGGCGACAACTACTCCATCAGCGGCACCAGCAGCAACTCTACCTGGTATCAGTGGGAGAACTTCGTGAACTACAACCAGGATTTCGGCAAGCACAATGTGGGCGCCATGGTCGGTATGTCGTTCCGCCAGTCGGACAGCAACTATGTTACTGGCAAGGCCGACGGTCCTGACATCCTCAATGCCTATGAGGCCAACTATATCTACCTCAGCAGCATCAACGGCAATGCCAACACGACCAAGACCATTCAGGGCATTCCTGGTACTACCCGTGCCCTCTCTTACTTCGGTCGTCTGCTCTACAACTACGACAACCGCTATAGTCTGCAGATGAACTTCCGTGCCGACGCATTCGACTCTTCCAAACTGTCGAAGGACAACCGTTGGGGCCACTTCTTCTCTGCATCCGCTGGCTGGACATTCTCTAACGAGAAGTTCTTCAAAGACGCCGTCGATCCCAGCATCATGTCGTTCGGTAAGGTTCGTGCATCATGGGGTACCAACGGCAATGTCAACGTGCTGAACAACTATGCCTACACGGCTGGTATCTCTCTGAACTCGCAGTTCTACAACTATGGTCCTACCAATGCCGTCACCTACGGGTCAATGCCTAACGGTATTGCCAACCCCGACCTGACTTGGGAGAAGTCTGAGCAGATTGACCTGGGTCTCGACATGCGCTTCCTGAGCGATCGCCTGACTGTAGGCATCGACTGGTATAAGAAGACTACGAAAGACCTGCTCGTTCCTGCTCCTGTCATGCCTGAGTCTGGTTTCTCTACCATGACCATCAATGCCGGTAAGATTGAGAACAGCGGTCTCGAGTTGGAACTCTCTTGGAGAGACCACATCGGCGACTTCAAGTATGGCGTTTCTGCCAACATGGCCACGCTGAAGAACAAGGCCACCTATCTGGATCCCTCCATCGAGCGTATCGAGGGTGCTACTGTCGAGGGTGCCAGCCCTGGTGCCATCCGCTGCTACTTCGAAGAGGGTGAACCCGTGTGGTACATGCGCGGCTATAAGTATGCCGGCAGAGCCGATGACGGCACAGCACTTTACTACACGAGCGACGGAGGCACCACCAACGACCCGCAGGATGGCGACATGATGAACATCGGTTCTGGTCTGCCTGACGTGACCTACGGCATCACGCTGAATGCTGAGTATAAGGGCATCGACCTGACCATCTTCGGTGCAGGCCAGGCTGGCAACGACGTCTACTACGGTCTCTATCGTACTGGCTACAACAACATTGCCAAGGGTGTCTACGATGACTTCAAGTCGGGCAAGTTCCCCAATGCTGCCAGCGTACATGGTGTGGCTAAGTTCTACCAGTCGTCTGCTATGGTCTACAATGGCTCGTTCTTCAAACTCAAGCAAGTCCAACTGGGCTATACGCTGCCGAAGAGCATCACTAAGAAGGCATACATGGAGAACGTGCGTGCATACATCTCTCTCGACGACTTCTTCACCTTCACCAGTTATCCTGGCCTCGACCCGGAGACCTGCACTCAGGAGTACAACTGCCCGGGCCTCGACAAGGGTGTCTATCCTAACATGAAGAAGATGGTTCTTGGCCTGAGCGTGACCTTTTAATTAAGAGTTAAGAATTAAGAATTAAGAAAAAGAAATTATGAAAAAGATATTATTTTCTTTGGCATTGCTTTCTGCAGGTATGATGCTGACGTCGTGCGAGGATAAACTCGAGGTCGAGCAGAAGGCAACCAGCAGCACCGGCAACTTCTATAAGACCGATGCAGATGCCGAGTCGGCAGTGACGGCTATGTATGCTACCTTCAATGGTGAGATTGGTGGCAACGAAGGTATTTGGAATGCCTATATCATGGGTCTGAACTACTCGTCTGACGATGTCTTCGCAGCCGGTGGCGACAAGGCTGACCACACGGGCTTCCGCGAACTCAACGAGTTCCGCTTCGATGCCAGTTTCGGTCCCTTCAAGACCCTCTATAACCACATCTATAAGGCCATCTACTCGGCAAACCTCGTGATCAACTATTTCGGTGAGACTGCCGACACGCCTGCCAAGAAGAAGGCTGTTGCCGAGGCCAGAGTCATGCGCGCCTGGGCCCACATGCTGGCAGCACAGGTCTACTATCGTCCGCCCCTCATCGATCATCTGATCACCACAGACAAACCGACCAATGCCGAGTCTCAGAAGGCTATCTTCGACTTCTGTGTCAAGGAGTGTGAAGAGGCTATGGCCGACCTGCCCGACCGTCAGGGTCAGGGCGACAAGGAGGGTGCCTGGGTTGTCACGAAGGGCTTCGCTCAGTTCGTGGGTGGTAAGTCGGCCCTCTTCGGTGGCGACAATGCCAAGGCTAAGAGCATGCTGAAGCCGCTGGTCGAGTCTCCCAACTACGCCCTGGTGCCTGGTGAGCGCTTCCGCGACCTCTTCCATGTGGAGGGCGACGGCTGCGAGGAGAAGATCTTCGAGTTCAACTATGTCACTAATACTGCTGCAGCCGGTGGCTCTGAGGCTTGGCGTGGTGGTAACAACCGTGGCCGCTGGATGGTGGCCAACGTGCTCAACTGGCGTGGCGACGACATCGTAGGTGGCGGCAAGAACCCCCAGATCTGCTCAACTGGCGGTTGGGGCGGTGGTGCCATCAACCAGGATTTTGCCCACAAGATGCTGGCCAACGACGGCGACAGTTATCGTCGTAAGGCTACCTTCCTCACCTCCGATGAGTTCTTCTACGATCCTACCCTGTGCCCCTGGGCCGACGATGTTGAGGCTGGTGGTACGCTCGCTACTCGTGCCGAGAAGGAACTGGACCCCAACCGTGGTATCACCAAGTCTGCCGGTTCGTTCTCTCGCAGCGACGTGATGGAGGTGAAGATGATGATGCACCCCAACGATGCAGGCCTGGCTGTTGGCGACAACTGCAACAACACCAACTTCTGTCTGGCTCGTCTGGGCGAGGCCTACCTGCTCTACGCTGAGGCTTGCCTTGCTACAGGCGACAACGCTGAGGCCAAGAAGTATATCAACAAGATTCAGCAGCGTGCCGGGTCGCAGACCATCTCTGCTGAGGTCAACCTCCAGGTGCTGCAGGACGAGAAGCAGTATGAACTCTGGTTCGAGGGCTGCCGCTGGCTCGACATCGTGCGCTGGGGCATCGCCAAGGAGTGCTACGACAAGGTGCTGGACAATATCCCCCTGCAGTGGGATGAGTACTGGAATCCTTCTGACGGCAGCGCACCTCAGACCAAGCCTCACAAACTCTACTACAAGATTCACCATCCGTTTGCCGAGGATGGCGTCAAGTTGGAGTTCGTGAAGAACAAACACGAGTACTGGCCCATTCCGCAGTCGGTCATCGAGGTGAACGACCAGATGCACCAGGTATGGGGCGCATGGGCTAACTGATACAACGAGATTATTCTGAATACAAGAGAGAGGGCATCCCCCATGCGAGGGTGCCCCTCTTATAGAAAAGATATGAACCTGAACATCATCAAGAAGCAAACTCTGTGCCTTCTGGCTGCCTGCGGACTCGTGAGCCTGCAGGCCTACGCACAACTATCGGCCACCCCCTCTGTGGTGTGCAATGCCGACGGCACCGTCACCTTCCGCTATCACAACGACCACGCCCGCCAGGTGCTGGTCGACGTGCAGTTTGCAGGCCGTAACCCCATGCAGCGCGACTCGCTCACCGGACTCTGGACGGCCACCCTCGGCCCTGCCGCCCCCGACATGTATCCCTACTGCTTCATCGTCGACGGCGTCAGCGTGATGGACCCTGAGAATCCGCAGTACTTCCCCAACGAGGGCTTCAAGAGCAGCCTGCTGGAGATTCCAGGCGGCGGCTCGCTGCCCCACGACATCTGCGACGTGCCCCACGGACGCATCGAGTACGTGCACTACTACTCCAAGGCCATCGGCGGCACCAACAATGCCGTCATCTATCTGCCTCCCAGTTATCAGACCGACCAGCAGAAGCGCTACCCCGTGTTCTACCTCATCAGCGGCACCACCGACACCGAGGAGGTCTACTACAAGGTGGGGCGCGTCAACTATATCCTCGACAACCTCATCGCCAGCCGTCAGGCCAAGGAGATGATCGTCGTCATGCCCTACGGCAACCCCACCAAACTGCAGCCCGCACGGGCCGAGGGCGACGGCATGCCCCAGACGCGCTTCGGCGGCGACCCCTTCAGCCGCGACCTCATAGGCGACCTCATGCCCTTCGTCGAACAGAACTACCGCACCCAGAACAACCGCGACCACCGTGCCATCGGCGGCTTTTCGCGCGGCGGCAACCAGGCCCTCTACAACGGCCTGACCCATCTCGACCGCTTCGGCTACCTGTGCAGTTACAGTTCCTTCACCTCCACCGACATCCCCGACGTCTACGACCATGCCGACGAGACCAACCGGCAGATACGTCTGTTCTGGCTCGGCGTGGGCACCGACGACTTCCTCTACGGCAACGCCCGCGACTATATGCAGTTCCTCGACGACAAGGGCATCCGCAGCGTCAAGGTGCTCACCACCGGCCGCTTCGGCCACACCTGGATGAACGCCAAGTACTTCCTCGCTCAGACCCTGCCCCTGCTCTTCAACAAGAAGGCCGCCGAGGCCGCCATGCGCTCCGCACAGCCCGCCCCGGCAGCCACAGGCAGCGAGCCCCAGTTCACCCCTGGCGTCATGGCCCGCCTCTTCCCCCGTCCCATCGTCTCGCCCGACTATGGCGAGCAGGGCGTCACCTTCCGCTTCAAGGCCCCTGAGGCCCGCCAGGTGCTGCTCCAGTGCGAGATGCAGCCCGACCCCATCGCCATGCAGCGCGACTCCGACGGCGTGTGGGCCGTCACCCTCAGCGACTATCTCTTCGACACCTATCGCTACTGCTTCCTCGTCGACGGCACCCCCGTGGCCGACCCCTGCAACATGTGGCTCTCCCCCGACCGCGGCTTCAAGTACAGCGTGGCCGACAATCCCGCCTCGCCCTTCAACTTCGCCTCGCAGGGCGACATCCGCCACGGCACCGTCAGTTACGACCTGCAGCGCGCCGAGGCCTGGTACGTCTCACCCATGCCGCGTGGCACGATGACCATCCCCCGCATGATCCAACTGGTGCCCGGCGAGGGCGACACCATGGAGAGTTGGTTCAAGGTGGGCGGTGCCGATGCCATTGCCGACCGCCTGCTGGCCGACGGCAAGACCAAGCCCTGCGTCATCACCACCAGCACGATGGAGTTCATGCAGGGCATGCCGCAGATGCCCGGCTTCGAGCCCAAGGTGCTGCGTGCCGACGACTATCCCACCTGGACTCTCCGCCGTCGCGCCCTGATCAAACTGCTGCTCGACCTGGGTCGCGAGCCCGCCCCCTCGTTCCAGGGCATGGGCGGCTTCGGCGACTGACGGTTCAGTCGGCTGACGTTCCCGATGTAGGCCCCTGTGTCGTATTCCTCTTGGTAAACTCATGATAGTATCAAATTAAGACCTTTAAGTCAAGTTTGCAAAACTGCAAAAGTGCAAAACCATGCAGTTTCAAGTTTCAGTATTACGGCAACTCCTGAACCAATTTCCGATAGGCACCATAACTCAGTTTCTCTATGAGTCCGTCGGCTTTCAGGCGCTTCAGAGCACGCGACGTTGCCGAGTCGTTGGTGTTGAAGCAGTCCTTGAACTGCTGCGTGCGGAACTCGTCTGGCAACTTGCGGAAGCACTCGTCGTAGCGGGTGGAGCGGCGTCGCTGCACGAACTCCTTGTTCTGGTCGGCGAAGTAGTTGAAGGCCATCTCGCCGAAGAAGAACTGCTGACACTTGTACTGGATCTCCATGGCCAGCCGGCACAGACACCGGTCCCTGTCGTCCATCGTCAGACTGCGCTTCTCCTGCCACTCATCCCAATGACGCATCAGGATAAAGGGCAACGAAACGCCGATGCCGTAGTACGGAATACGCTTCAGCAGCGTGCGGTCTGCCTTGTCGCCGTTGAACTCGGCGATTTCCAAGTGTGCCGACTGCCATTCGTAGGTCTCGTCGTTCAGCGGTTCTATGGGGATTTCTCCCTCCACTTTATCCAGCCGATAAGCCCACGTGCGGAGCGTCTCGTTGGCTGACGGGTCTACCTGCTGATGCCGCTGCGCCAAACCTTTGTCAGGCAGTGGTATCACGGCAAGTCGGGTCGACATACCCGTGCCGAAGTTGCGCTGGTTCACCTTTCGATGCAGGGCATACGGCGTGCCGGTATAGATGAAGTTCCAGTAGACGTTGAACATACCCGTGACCGACTCCTGATTGGCATACATCTGTCCGTCCTGCTCGTTGTGGAACGACTTAAGTTCCAGAATCTCGCGGTCTTTCCAGTCGCCACCCTTATTGTTCTTGGTGACGTTGTCCAGTTCCGAGTCGAACGAGAACATGTGCAGGTTCATCGGCTTGCCCTGCACCGTCTCGACAGCAGCCAGCATGTGACGGATAAACTCACCCGTTGCCGTGCGGGCTGGGTGAACACGGATACCCACAACAGGCTTCTTCAGGGCATCACCCTTCTGGGCCTTCGTCGAGGTAGTCCTTTCGGTTCGTCCGTCCTTGTAGCGGTTCACCGCATCGATACCCACCTGGTCAGCCTGAATCATCGGGTCGGCAATCTTGAAGTAGAACTTTTCAATCACATTCTTCCCCGCACCAGGATCACCAATGATGAAGATGCAGTAGTTCAGGCGACGAACGATCTCAGGTTCATACCAGAAGTGATACCACGCCCGGGTCATCAGCGTACCGAACAGCGCAGCACTCGAAAACAGCACCGCAGGCAGTTTGTGCGGATGCACATTTAAGAAGAGTTCCTTCATGCAGGGATAGTGCCCTGCCATTTCCTGCAATTCCTCTGCCCACTTGTCTAACGGCAGCAGCGCATAGATATCACTATTCTTTTCCCCTCCTGAGTTAGGAGGGGCAGGGTTGGTCTGAGCATCCGCACCACATTTCTTCAGCGCCTCCACCAACTTCGGCGGCTTCTTCTCGGTGTACCGCCAACTCATCACTGAACTGACAGTGCCAGCCACATCCTCGCCCTCGGCAGCAAGATCCTGAACCCACGTCAGCGACATCACCACCTCGGTAATCTTCTTGGCATTCTTGCCTATCAGATACCTTAGATGGCTTGCCAACTCCACCAGCGTATCGTGCCGATGGTTCTCCAGATTTCTGCCCTCCATCCATGCCTCGATAATCTTCGATAGAGGGATGCCGTTGTAAGCCTCCCCAAGCCCCTCCAAAGGAGGGGATGTCTGGTTACTTGAAGAGGTAGATGGGGGAGCGGAATCCTGTATTCCAACACCCCCTCCTTGGGAGGGGCTTGGGGAGGCCTTAACCGTCGGCTGCGACTTGCCTTGATGATACGCCTCATTGTACTTCTCTCCGAAGGCAGCATTCTCAAATGTGAAGAGCCGCGCTTCGTCGATCAATAAAATATCATCATGCGTAGTCAGGAACGCCCCTCTGCTGGCATCCTTACATGCCTCGTCGGGGTTCAGTCCCAGCTTCATAGAAAACGCTTTCTGGTTGTCTATCAGGTTGCCCACCGCTGCGTCAGCGATAAACACCACCTTCAATCCATGACCAGAAGGCGTCACATACACCAGAAGAATCCGCTTCCGGTCCTCTTCTGACAATCGTTCGTAGGCTTCCTCCCAGATCTCCTTTACCGCACGTTTCACCCCTCCTTCGGAGGGGCTGGGGGAGGCCTCGTCCACATGGTCGAAGTCTATCACACAGAGTCCGTTCAGCCTACATGCCGCCTGCTTTCTCCAGCAACCCATCTTCTGACTTTTCACAGACAGCGTCTCGGCGTAGGTCGCAATGAAAATCACAAACGGCAGCGACTTCTTCAACTTGTCGTAGGTCGCCTTGTCGCCCCGCGCCAAAGCCTCGCGACCTTCCTTCACCTTTCGGAGAGTTTCAGACGCCCCTACGAGCGCCCGAAACTGTTCCTGAGTGACTACTTCTGTGGGGCAACCAAAGTTTCGTTGATAACAAAACATTTGTCAATCTCGCTGGTTAATGAGTACAACTCTCTCCTTATCTCCAACAGTCCTTTCGTCTCAAACGTCAGCCATGCCGACACCTTACCCTCCTGCTGTGCGAAGCACACCTTCAGGTTCGGCTTGTCGATGAGGAACTCCCCCTCCGGCATCTCCGGCTCGCTGATCTGAATGTCCTTCGTCAACTTCGCCAACTCCTTGTGGAAGTAGGCCGCCTTGTCGGGCACGTCCTCAGGACACTTCAACTCCACACACGTCAGCGGGTTCTTGCCGTTGGTAACGTACCGCTTCGACTTGCCCACCTTCTTAACCTCTTTCTGTGATGGCTCGCCCTGAGCCTGTGGGTCCACCTCAATCGAACCGTCATCATAGATGCGCGTGTTCGACTTATACGACTTCTGCAACTTCTTCATACCATCCCGATTTTATCAACGTAGATCGTCGTAGCCTGCATGGCCTCGCCAGTCTGCTGCGAGTTCCACTCACGCACCACCATAGAGCACTGCACCTTGTACTGGCGCTGGGGGTCGAACTTCGGACAGTTCACAGCCCTCTCGCCCGTGATCTCTCCGAGGAAAGAGTCCGTTCCGTCCGACAACTTGAGCAGCACAGAGTTGATCACCTTCTGTTCGCCCGTCTTCTTGTCGGTGTACTGACGTGTAATCAGTCCCGACTGATTCAAAATTCTTACTGTTGCTTCCATTCTTTTTTAAACAGTGTTTAGAATTTGTTGCTTCCTTTTCCTTATGTCTATTTCCTGTAATCATTTGACAGTGCAAATTTCGACATAAATTCCTAAAGGTGATTGGCTTTAAAGGTGGCCGTCCCGTACTTTCCCGTCATATCCCGAAATATCCCGCCACATCCCGAAATATCCCTAACGCAAGGCACAAAAAAAGCACCAGAACCGCCATAGTTCTGATGCTTGATAACGATCTACGATACCGTGGTCTATTTCGTGTAACTGTTTCTAAAATGGTTCTCGCTGAATCCTTTTCCCTTCGGCATCCCCAGGCGAACCAACTCGTTATACATGGCAATTGAATCCGAAGGAAGCATCAACTTCCCGTTCTGCTTCTGCTCTTTTAGATACCTACAGATCTCTGGAATACTGTAGTTAGCAACCAGTCGTTTTATTGCATCGTGAATGCGCCACGCCTCCTCATCCTCAATCTCAATGTGAATAAAGTGAAACCGTTCTTCGTTCCGCTCCACCTTGACCTCCTTCACGCCGTTGTCACCCCTGTTCTCTGCTTCCTCTGCAGGCCTCCCGATATGCACGTGCTCATTGTCGTGAATGTCGAACATGGGGCCGTTCACCGTGATGTCACCGCTGAAAGTGATGCCTGCTACTTTCTTATTCTCTGTCTCCATGACCACTACTTCCCAATCTTCACTTCCTGATTACCCGTTACTTCGTAAAGCGACCTGAACTGCGGGTTGTTCAGAATGACCTGCGGCACAGTCTCCTTGAAGTATCCCGCATCTTTCATTTCCTTGTATGCATCGTCCCATGCGGCATTCCCTCGGAACATCAGTTGCATCATCTGCTTTGCATCGATACGTTCTGTCAGGGTGTCGTATTCGTTGAAGCCCTTGATGATTGCCTCTTTGGTGATCTGCGAATGCTTCAACTCCGCTATTTTCCTGTCACGTGCCGCCAACTCTTCCTGAAACGACACCAGTTCCCACCAGCCTTTTCTGCCCTCCGTCCGTCGAAACAGCACAGGTGTTGTCTGCAGCAGTCGGCGCAGGGTAGCCCTGATGTCGCTGCCCGGCTTGTACTTCACATACGGAATCACCCGAGGATAAATATCCCTCAGCCTGGCTCTGCCGCCAAGTTCCTCCAGTGCTCTCCTTACAGCCTCTTTATGTGTCAATACTTTTTGATTCTTCATACCTGTCTGCAAAGGTACGAAAAAAGCCGATCACTCGGTCTGTGGACGATCTGCGAGGATCCATTTTTGATCATTTTTAACCTTTACGGCACTAAACAGATCTTCCCATGGTTTGTTTGCTTTCCAACCACATCTGCCAACAAACATTAAAAAAGGAACTAAAAAACGGCAATAATTTGTATATTTGCCAATTTTTGGTTATCTTTGCAGAGATTTCTGCAACGAGAAAGAATGCAAGGAGTAAGTGACAAAATACTGAACTATGCCAATGGGCTGCAGCAATTTGCCGTTGACGATATTCCGATAGAGGTTACTGCCGGAATCACAAGGAATACGCTCAGTTGGCATTTGAGTAATCTGTGCAGACAGGGTAAACTGCGCAGAATAGGTCGTGGTATATACACAGCACATGTCTCTAACACATTTCAGGTGAAAGCAAATGCTAAAGCCCGTTCTTTGTATAATGCTTTATCTCGTCAGTTCCCTCTTGCAGACTTCTGTGTGTATAGTGGAGGTGTTATGACACCCTTACTGCATGATCTCACGCCTAACAATACGGTTTACATTGAGACTAACCGTGATGTCACGGAGAGTGTTTTCAATCTCCTACTACCAAAATATAAAGGGCGAATTTTCCTTTCTCCGACCAAGAAAATAGCGTCGACTTATATTGATCTTAGCAGGGACAACATCATCGTGAAGCCTCTGGTGACTGAGTCTCCCCTGATGCTTGACGGTAGGGTGCCTGTTCCAACCATAGAGAAACTACTAGTGGATACCAGGGTCGATCCCGACTTCTACTATCTGCATGGCTATGAGAATCTGGAGATGCTCAGAACCGCCATCACCCATTATGACGTTAATCAGACTCGCCTGCTGAGATATGCAGACCGTCGTAATGAGAAGGAATCTATACTTAACGACTTAAAAGAAATACAATGATACAGAGAGAATGCTTTGAAAAGGAATGGATAGACCAAGTTTGCTCGACGCATAAATTCCGCCACCCCGAACTTGTAGAGAAGGTTATCCGTGCCTTCTCGCTATTGGAGATGCTTGTCAAGGAAGGTTGTCCGCTGACTTTCAAGGGTGGAACCAGTCTGCTGCTGATACTCGGTGAAGAAGCCCGCAGGCTCTCTATAGACATAGACGTTCTATGCCCACCAGGAACCGACATTGAGAAATATCTCCAGAACTGCGAGAAATATGGCTTTACTGATTGTAAGACTATCAGACGTGAGAACAGGAACGGGAACGTGCCAAAGGGCCATTACAAGTCATTCTTCGAGGTGGTGTATTCCGACCAGATAGAGGACTCCGTACTGCTTGATGTGCTTTTCGAGGATAACCACTATCATCAAATAGAAGACAAACCTCTCTTGCATCCATTCATCAAGAATGATGGTATTGAAACCATCATTCGGGTACCGTCAGTTGCCGATATTCTTGGCGACAAACTGACAGCCTTCGCACCCAATACGTGCGGTGTTCCCTATTATAAAGGCACGCACAACTCCACAATCAATGTTGCAAAGCAACTACACGATATTGGAAGACTGTTTGATGCAGTAGAAGACATTGCCACTACGGCAGAAACATTCAAGTCGATAGCGGTCGTTGAACTGTCATCATATCGTGGAAAGGGTGACGACCTCAGCATTGTCTATGAGGATATCCGGAATTCAGCAATGGCACTTGCTACACGCGGAAAGGTTGACCCGAACAATGATTTTGAACTGCTGGCAGAGGGAGTTGACAAATTGAAGAGCCATATCTACGTTGGCAGATATACGCTTGATCATGCCATAACCGATGCAGCCAAAGCAGCCTATCTGGCTACTGCTATCGAATATGGTATACACAATATCGAGAAATATTCTGGCAATGTCGATGCAGTGAAGGACATGACAATCAGACCTGTCGTCAGCAAGGAATTGGCTAAACTGCGTCGTGGTAATCCCGAGGCGTATTACTATTGGTGCAAAAATAGCGAGATGCTGCAAAACGTCACTCAAACGCCTTGATGACTTCCTCGTATTTCTTAATCCTTAATTCCGCAACACGTTGATTTGAATTAATTTATAAGTTCCTGAGCAACAAAAAGTTGCTCAGGATTTTGCCGTGTCAGATTTTTCACTTATCTTAGTGTTGCAATTAGAAAACAAGCGAAAATCGTAACAAGGCATGGCAAAGGTACAAATAAAATCTGAGAAACTCACACCTTTTGGAGGAATTTTTCTATCATGGAGAAATTTGACTCCATACTTTCACCCGTTATCGACTCAACACTGGGTCAGAGATGCAGCAGTATCATCGGATATCAGTTCAGCGAGATAGTCCGTTCGCTGATGAGCGTTTATTTCTGTGGCGGATC
>JAFUUL010000141.1 GCA_017483805.1 Prevotella sp. | reverse complement strand
TACCGCGCACACGTATGTACGCGAATACTTTTTAAAATTCTATCTGTCATCCGTCATCTGTCACTAATATATAATCATGAAGAATAAAAAAAGTAATCCTATGAAAGCAATGACGAAACAACAAATTGCAGACAGCGCGGGCGTGACCACGAAGACCCTGACGAGTTGGTGCGAGCCGTTCCTGGATGAATTGGAGTCTATGGGTATGCGACCCCGCATGAAGGTGCTGCCGCCGCACATCGTCCGCTTCATCGCCGAGAAGTTCTGCATAGACGTGGGGGAACAGTAGGCAGCGGCCTGGCAAGATGCGTCATCTAAGGGTCGTCCGAACGTCATCTTCGGCACCAAACGATGGCACTCTGGGGAGTAAAGTATGGCACTTTAGGGGGGTAAAGTGCCATCGGAACGGGCCCGACTTCCCATCGGAACAACCGCAAGACAATAAACAATAACCGTTAAACAATAAACATTATGAGATCGTACAGAAGTACGTCAACGCCAAGACGCTGGTGAAGGACGTCATCTTCGAGGAAACCCACGACAATGCAATGAACGTGAGCGTCACGGCTCCGCAGGAGCCGTAGGCTCTAAATTATAAATTATAAATTATAAGATGAAGATCAACTGGACCAAAATCATTAAGATCGCCAAGTTCCTTGGCACCGTGCTCACCACTATCGCCGGCACCCTGGCCGTGCAGAGTTGCGGCATCGCTTACTAAGTCATGAGGACGAAAGTGTCTTTTCTCCTCAAAATTTCGTACCCTACGGTGCAATTTGTCGGGCAAAACTTGCATTCGCCCGATTTTTTTCGTATCTTTGCAGGAAATTTCAGTTCATCATGGAGAATAACAGGAAGCACAAGGCAGGTTTCGTCAACATCGTTGGCAACCCTAACGTAGGCAAGAGCACGCTCATGAACCAACTGGTGGGCGAGCGCATCTCCATTGCCACCTTCAAGGCTCAGACCACGCGCCACCGCATCATGGGCATCGTCAACACGCCCGACATGCAGATCGTCTTCAGCGACACGCCGGGCGTGCTGAAGCCCAACTACAAGTTGCAGGAGTCGATGCTGGCCTTCTCGGAGTCGGCCCTCACCGATGCCGACGTGCTGCTCTACGTCACCGACGTGGTGGAGACTCCGGAGAAGAACATGGACTTCCTGGAGAAGGTGCAGAAGATGACCATCCCCGTGCTGCTGCTGATCAACAAGATCGACGAGAGCGACCAGCAGACGCTGGGCAACATCGTGGAGAAGTGGCACGCGCTGCTGCCCAATGCGGAGATCCTGCCCATCTCGGCCAAGAACAAGTTCGGCACCGACATGCTGCTCAGGCGCATCGAGGAACTGCTGCCGGAGAGCCCCGCCTTCTTCGACAAGGACCAACTGACGGACAAGCCCGCCCGCTTCTTCGTGTCGGAGATCATCCGCGAGAAAATTCTGCTCTACTACGACAAGGAGATACCCTACTCGGTGGAGGTGGTGGTGGAGCGCTTCAAGGAGGACGAGCGGAAGATACACATCAACGCCGTGATCTACGTGGAGCGCGACTCGCAGAAGGGCATCATCATAGGCCATCAGGGCGTGGCGCTGAAGAAGGTGAGCACCGAGGCCCGCAAGGCGCTGGAGAAATTCTTCGACAAGCACATCTACCTGGAGGTCTTCGTCAAGGTGGACAAGGACTGGCGCTCCAGCCAGCGCGAACTGGACAACTTCGGGTACAACCCTGACTAAACGTAAAAAAACAGACAGACTATGGGAAATTTAGTAGCCATCGTGGGACGCCCCAACGTGGGAAAGTCCACCCTATTCAATAGACTGACCAACAGCCGTCAGGCCATCGTGAGCGACGAGGCCGGCACCACGCGCGACCGCCAGTACGGCAAGTGCGAGTGGACCGGACGCGAGTTCTCCGTGGTGGACACGGGCGGATGGGTGGTCAACAGTGACGACGTCTTCGAAGAGGAGATACGCAAGCAGGTGCTCATAGCCACCGAGGAGGCCGACCTGGTGCTCTTCCTGTGCGACATCAAGAACGGCGTGACCGACTGGGACATGGATGTGGCGCTCATCCTGCGCAAGGCCAAACTGCCCGTGCTGCTCGTGGCCAACAAGGCCGACGACGGCAAGGACCTCTACGGACAGTACGAGTTCTACAAACTGGGCCTGGGCGACCCCTTCTGCATCAGCGCGGCCACCGGCAGCGGCACGGGCGACCTGCTGGACAAGGTGCTGGAACTGCTGCCCGAGAAGCAGAAGGACGACCTGGAGGAGGGCATCCCCCGCTTCGCCGTGGTGGGCCGCCCGAATGCCGGCAAGTCGAGCATCATCAACGCCTTCATCGGCGAGGAGCGCAACATCGTGACCGAGATTGCAGGCACCACACGCGACTCTATCTACACCCGCTACGACAAGTTCGGCTTCGACTTCTACCTGGTAGACACGGCCGGCATCCGCCGCAAGAACAAGGTGAGCGAAGACCTGGAGTTCTACAGCGTGATGCGCTCCATCCGCGCCATAGAGAACAGCGACGTGTGCATCCTGATGCTCGACGCCACACGCGGCATCGAGGCGCAGGACATGAACATATTCCAACTGATACAGAAGAACAACAAGTCGTTGGTGGTGGTGGTCAACAAGTGGGACCTCGTGGAGGACAAGTCGCAGCCGGTGATCGACACCTTCGAGAATGCCATCCGCGAGCGCATGGCCCCCTTCCGCGACTTCCCCATCATCTTCGCCTCGGCCCTGACCAAGCAGCGCATCTTCCGCGTGCTGGAGACGGCCAAGGAGGTCTACCTGAACCGCAAGATCAAGATCGGCACCAGCAAACTGAACGAGGTGATGCTGCCGCTCATCGAGGCCACGCCGCCGCCCTCCATCAAGGGTAAGTACATCAAGATCAAGTACGTGAGCCAGGTGCCCGACACGCAGATACCCACCTTCGTGTTCTATGCCAACCTGCCGCAGTACGTGAAGGAGCCCTACAAGCGCTTCCTCGAGAACAAGATACGCGAGAACTGGCAGCTCACGGGCACGCCCATCAACGTGTTCGTCAGGCAGAAGTAAGTCCGATGAAGCGTCCTTCTGTTCTTTTCCTTATCATCCTGCTCATCAGCGCCTGCTCCAAGGCCCCGACCGCCGAGGAGCAGGTGATGGAGGATGCCCGTGCCGCCGCCCAGATATACTACGACTTCCTGGTGCAGGGCGACTACTGGCAGTTCCTCCATGGCCGTGCGGGCACCGACTCGATGCCCGACGGCTATCGCGAGCAGTTGCTCACCGCCTACAAGCAGTTCATGGCCCAGCAGCGCGAGGCCCACGGCGGCATAGCCCATGCCGATGCCCAGCGGGCCCGCATCGATTCCTCACTCCAGCTGGTGCAGGTCTTCCTCCTGCTCAGCTACGCCGACAGCACCCAGGAAGAAATCGTCGTGCCTATGGTAGAGCACAACGGCGAGTGGAAAATGAAGTGACTGGTCATTCTATGAGGTTAACGATGCTAACCACAATATTTCATTAGAGCCTTCGTGATTTCAACCATAATGCCATCAAAGGGTCTGCAACGGAATAAGTTCCGTCACGGCGTGTCAACAAGTCATATTCCAATAGTTTCTTGGCGGCAGCCTGCACAGCACTGGAAGATTTCAGACGATGGCGCTTGATGAATGACGCTGAAGTAATACTTTTCACTGTATATCCCTCTTCACTTACAGCATAGAGCAGTTCCTTCTGCGACTCGGTGACAAACGCCAATTGCTCCCTGAGCC
>JAFUUL010000020.1 GCA_017483805.1 Prevotella sp. | reverse complement strand
TTCGGGCGTGGGCTCGGGTTCCGGTGTGGGCTCGGGGTCGGGCGTCGGCTCGGGCGATGGTGTCGGCTCCGGCTCCTCGCCGCCCTCGTCCTCATCCGATGAAGAACTGCTGCCCTTGCGGGCGAGAATCTGCTTGTAGTGATCGATTTCGGAGTTGAGGTTGCTGACGATGCCGTAGTAGTCGAGGGTGTCGGGCACTTCGACGATGGCCAGGGCGTTGATGAGTTTCACCAGGTCCTTGTAGGCCTGCTCGGCCTGGATGCGGGTCTCGCGCACGATGCCCTTCTGCTGATACGACTGCGCCTCGGTGCGCTCGTTCATCTTGGCCAGGAAGGCCTCGTTCTTCGTCTTCAGGTCGGCGTAGAAGTCGTTGATGCCCGTGGCGTTCAGGGCCAGTTCGCACTGGTAGTTGCGGTCCATCTCCTGCACCATCTGCTGGATGGCGGTGGTCTCCTTCATGTACTCGGCTGAGGGGTCGAGGGTGTACTTGTCGCGGATGTTCTGCAGGTACTTCGCCCGCTGGGCCTTCTCGGCGTTGGGCGACGAAATCATGGCCTTGATGGCCTGCAGGAAGGCGGAGAGGGCCTTGTCGCGCTGCTTGTCCAGTTCCTCGAGTTCCTCGGTCTGTGCCCACTTGCGCTGCTGGGCGTAGGCCTCGTCGAAGGCGGCGTAGGCCTGGATGAAGGCGCTCCAGACGGTGGAGAGGGCGGTGCGCAGGGCCTCGTTGTTGCGTATCAGTTCGCGGATTTGGAAGAGGAATCCAAGCACGGTGGTGATGTCCATGCGTGTCAGGTCGATGCTGAGCAGTTGTTTGGCTTTGATATTCATGTCGTTTGCTGTTTAGGGTTTAAACTGTGGTTTCGGGTCGCTCGCGGACTTCCCGCGAGAGTGTCGAGAGGGTTCGGGGTGCTTGCGGACTTCCCGCGAGAGTGTCGAGAGGGTTCGGGGTGCTTGCGGAGGTTCCGCGAGGCCGCCGGAGCGGTTTTTCGCGCTTGCGGACGTTCCGCAGGTCTGCCGGAGCAGTTTTTCCGTCTTGCGGAGTTTCCGCAGCGTTGCCGGAGCGATTTTTCTTGCTTGCGGAGTTCCCGCGAGGCTGCCGGAGCGTTTTGGCGGCCTCGCGGGGGGTCCGCAGGAGTTGCTTAGTATTTCTTTATGGCTTCATAGAGTTTTTGGACTCTGTCCTTTTGATATTGGAGTGTGCTGCTATTAACCGGAAATCCGTAAGTGATATGGCCGTTAGCAACATTTCTGACCCATTGCTCCATAACTTCTCTTGTAGAGAGATGGAATTTTGGCAGGTAGTTGCGGCTGAGTTCGATGGGGGTATTCATATTTTTCATCTTCACGACGAGGGTCACGTTCACCTCAAGGGGTGGCATCTCGATGTTGACTGCGTCAGTTTCCTTTGAAGTTAAAGGATTCCTTTGTATAAACAAGGCGGGTTCAAAGGCATGACTGTTATTAACACCGCATCCTTTAATATACTTTGCGTTCCATTCGGCTTTATTTCCGGTTCCACTGACCTGTACGGGATATGTTGTCTTATTCGGCTTCCAACTGCTGTAGTAGTTCATGAAGTTAAAGACTTCAGTAACACCTTCTTGTTTCATCACATAATCCAGACTAGAACCAGCAACTGTTTTCGTAATGCAATTTCTGTCCGTCGATCCCAGGTTTCTCGAATCCATGCCGAATGCTGCGCGATACTTGTCGGTGCCTGTCAAATCGCTGCCGCTGGTTGCAACGCAGGTGGCCTCATACTGTACCCATTCTATCTGGTCTTTCGGGAACACGTTAGGATTGAGTTCGAATTCTACGTCAGTGTCGAAGAAATAGGGAATAGCATAGTAGTATTGTGGCAAGGCATCTCCAATTACATAAGCGTCGATTTTGACATCACTGAAGACATATACCTCCGGTGTCCACTTGAGGTTCCACACGCCTTCTCCTACATGAGTGCCTTTCGTGATGAAATCCTTCATCTGGAATGTGGGCGAGGCAACTCCGACTGTAGGCACGGAGCCTTTTATGACGCCCTCGGTGTTGATCGTTCCCTTCATGCCGAGACTGATTTCTGCTTCGAACGGCTGGTCGTTTGAGCCAAAGATGCCAGCAAACTCACTTCCGCATCCAAAGAGACTGCCAATGGCTCCAAATGCATTGCCAAATTCGTCGGCCTTGAAATGGGCGATACTGCTCGCGAAGGTGGCTGCTGCCTGCAGTCCGGTCATGACACCCTTGGCTACGTCGCCCGACGTATCGGCCTTCTTGACAACCTCTTTCATCGAACCGTCTATCGATGCGGAGAGCGTGCTGTAGAGCGATACGTGCGATGTGTTCCAGGAGCGCATCTGCAACTTGATGCTTGATTTCGAGATATCGGTCCCTGGTCTGTATTGCGAGAGGTCCACGTCGAACGCCCACCATCCGGCATTAGGCACGATGAGTCCGTCGTCAGACTTCATATCCACCCATGGGGTCACGTAGTTGATCATTGTTTCCTTGCCGGCAGGCGCAATCTTGCTCTTGTCTGCTATTCCCCTGTCTTGGGGCAGTCCATAGCCCCAGAGGCTCTTCTTCGCGATGTCGTCTGTGAGCGACACCTGCCACACGTGGTCGTTACCGGTAGCGAAGTTCTCGGGCATATAGTAGAAGAAGCGCAGGATGCCGGTGTACTTGTTATAGACGGCGAAGAAGTTGTTGTTCACGATGTTGCGCGAGCCGCAGCGGTTGAGCACCCACTCCCATCCGTTCTCAGGGGTAATTCTGTCGCAGAAGCCGTAGGGCAGGTTGGTCTGCTTCTCACCGTCGTACCAAGGCAGGTTCACCAGCGTGTAGCCCGTGCGGCCCTTGGCGTCGGTCGCGTCCATGCCCTTTCCGTCGAAGATGTAGATGGCCTCCTGCTTGCGCCAGTTCTCGGCGGTGAAGTCCTCGTCGTTGATGTTGTAGTTGTCGGCTGCGGCACCGCCAATACCGAGGGCAATCTTCCAGGTGGTCATCTGGGCGTCCTCGGCCTGGCTGAGGCGGTGGAGCGTGAACTGCTGCTTGCCGTCGTCGGCTATCAGACTGCCGTTCTCGTAGCGGAAGCGGAAGTTATCGTTCTCCTCAAAGCCATTAATCGGTGCCTTCGAGGTAATCTTGATGCTGCCATCGGGCTGGACGGTGTAGTCGAAGGCCATTGCCAGTTGCAAGCCGTCGCCCTCGCCGCCCACAGGCTCGTTGTCGCTATCGACAGCGAAGAAGAGGAACGAACCGTTGCCAAACTCGTCGAAGTTCACATAGACCACTTCGCGGTGAGCGTCGAAGATGCTGGGGTCGATGCCCTCGACGTCGTCGAAGTCCTCTTCGTCGAAGTAGGCTTTGACATCATCACCCTGGAAGTCATTGATGGCAATCCACTGACCCTGGATCTGCTTGGTCAGCGCTTGATTCGCGGGCTCAACAGGATTTTCGTAATCTGAACATGCTGAGAAACTCAGCGTCATCACTGCTGCGAACAGGCAGGCAATCATGGCCTGCATTCCGTTCTTAAAGAAATTCTTAGTCTTCATAACCTTCATTATTTTTTAGTTGTTATTGCTGTTTTTTGTTTAACTCTGGTGCAAAGTTACGCCGGTTTCTGGCTCCTTCCAAGTTTTCCTGCGTCATTCTTCCAGAGTTGTGTGGACAAGCGTCCGTTCTTTGGACAAATCGGGGTGAAGCCCCTCATTTCTTGTCCAATCGTGTTGTTACGAGGCATCATTATCGGCCTGCTGCTTGGTGGCAATCAACTCGCGAAACTCATGGGGCGTCATGCCAAGCGCATCCTGAAACTTGCGATTGTAGGAACGGATGACGCTGAAGCCGGCCTCCTGAGCGCAGGCGGCGATGCCCCACGAGGGTTGCGTCTGCAGATAGAACATAGAGCGCAGTAGCCGGAGGTAGTCCAGATAGTCATCCACGTTCTTATGGATGGATGAGCGCCGGAACAGTTCGATGATGCGTGTCTGGGTGACACCGATGAAGTCGGCCAGTTCCTTCAGTCCGAAATTGGGATCCTCATGGGGCAGTTCCTCCTCCAAACGTGTCTCAATGACGGCCATCAGTTCGTCATCGTCGCGCAGGTCGGCCTGGTGCAGCAGTTCCTTGTGGCGTATCACCAGTTCCTTCAGCATCTGAATGCGCCGGCGCACGTCGTAATAGGCGTCGATCTGCTGACCAAGTTGCATGTTACGGTTGATGAGGTCGATGTTAGCCTTCTGCAGCACGTCAATGTGCTGTCGCATCTCCTCTATCTGCTGTTCGTAGTCTTGCTTGTTCATTGATTATCGAGTAAAGTTTACGGGCGCAAAGTTAGCCAAAACCTTGCGCCCGTACAATAGTGCAGACAGATTTACGAGTGATTTCAGACAGATTTACGAATCGGCAGACGGAATTGCGGGTCTTCGCCAGACAGTTTTACGAGTGGCCGGACGGTTCTGGCTGGTTGCCGGAACGATACTGTGTGGGCGAGAGACCGAAGCGGGCCTTGAACTTACGGCCGAAATAGTTGGCGTCGGAGAAGCCGCTGGCCTGCGCTACCTGCGAGACGGGGAGCGTGGGCTGGTCGTTGAGCAGGTTGACGGCATACTCCAGGCGGCACTCGTTGATGAAGTCGGAAATGGAGGCATAGTCGCTGCC
>JAFUUL010000140.1 GCA_017483805.1 Prevotella sp. | reverse complement strand
GTACCGCTTGTCGGCACCACGGCCGACGCGAATCTTGTCATACTGCGTCATCGAGCCGATGGGCTTGGCCAGACCCTTGCGGGCCATCAGGACACCTGTCATGAACGTGGTGGCAACAGCACCATTGCCGACAATCAGTATTCCCAGTTTGCCCGTTGCGGGCTTCACTTCAGCATTTTTCATTTGTTTGTTTTAAGTTTTACGATTTGTTTTTTACTTAGTGCGGCAAAGTTACATCCTTTTTTCGTAAAACGAAAAGATTTATCGGATTATTTTCAAAAATATTGCATAGTTCGGATTATTTGCGTATATTTGCAGACCAATTACGAACCCGAAACGAACATGAGACTCAGACACTACCTATCCGTCGTGGCTGTCACCCTGTGGAGCACAGGTCTGATGGCACAGAACCAAGTATTCATCTATTCGCCCCACCCCTCTGCCGGCCTGCACATCGCAGCCCTACAGAAGGACAGCACGTGGCAGGACCTGGGCCAACTCTGCTCGTCGGACTATGGTACCTGGGGCGCAGAGAAGAAGATGCACCACCCATCGGTGTGCCGTGACAGCGACGGCTCGTGGCGACTGGTATTTCAAGTAAACGAGCGTTCACCCCTGTTTGCCGCTGCCTACAGCCGCGACCTGATCACGTGGCGTCCGCAGGACTATCCCCGAGTGAGCACTCGCAACTGTCTGTCGCCCGTGGTGCATCCTGTGGCCGGGGGCTACGAAATCATCTACCGCTCGGACGACAAGTTCTATCAGGTGTCGGCATCGCCCGACTTCCGCCATTTCTCCGACAGCAAGCCGATGGGACAGGTGCCGTCGGCACTGCTCAGTGTGCTGCAGGGCGAGGTGAAGGTCAGCATAGGCGACAAGGAACAGGCCGGACAGGCCTTCGAACTCACCAATGAGGAACTGGAGTGCGTCCGCCGCCACTTCGAGACGATGGCCGAGGACGGGCGCAAGAACGCTGAGCGGATGCACGACGACGGACGCAACCTGAGTCTGCCCGAGACCATCGAGGCCACGCTGACCGTGGATGCGGGCAACAGCAAGGCCATCAGCGACAAACTCATCGGCATCTTCTTCGAGGACATCAGTTATGCCGCCGACGGCGGACTCTATGCCGAACTGGTGCAGAACCGCGACTTCGAGTACAACGCCAAGGACCGCCGCGAATGGACTGCCACCACCGCCTGGCACTCGCCAGCCGAGATACGCATCGCCGACAGTCAGCCGCTTTCACCACAGAACCCACACCACGCCCTGGTGACCTGCGACTCGCTGTGGAACGAGGGCTGGGACGGCATTGCCGTGGAAACGGGCAAGAAATACGATTTCTCCATCTTCGTGCGTGGCAAGAAGACCATCGCCATACAATTGCTGGCTGCCGACGGCACCGTCATCGCCCAAGGCCAGGTGAAGGCCAAGGACAAGGACTGGAAGCGCTACGAAACGACGCTCACCGCCCAGAAGACCGACGACAAGGCCCGCCTGCTGTTGCTGCCGCAGGGCAGCAAGGAGGCAGCCATCGACATGGTGTCGCTCTTCCCGCAAGAAACCTTCAAGAACCGCCGCAACGGCCTGCGCAAGGACCTGGCCGAGACCATAGCCGCCCTGAAGCCCAAGTTCGTGCGTTTCCCCGGCGGCTGCATGAGCCACGGACAGGGGCTGGACAACATCTACCACTGGCAGCACACCATCGGCCCACTGCAGAACCGTACGCCCGACTTCAACATCTGGCACTATCACCAGACCCGCGGCCTGGGCTTCTATGAGTACTTCGTGTTCTGCGAGGACATTGGTGCTGAGCCACTGCCCGTGCTGGCAGCCGGCGTGCCCTGCCAGAACTCAGCCAACAACCGCGAGGGCATCGGCGGACAGCAGGGTGGCATCCCGATGGACCAGATGCCAGCCTACATCGACGAACTCTGCAACCTGATTGACTGGGCCAACGGCGATCCGGCTACCAACGAGTGGGCCCGCAAGCGGGCACTGGCCGGACATCCGGAGCCGTTCCACCTTAAATATATAGGTATAGGCAACGAGGATATCATCTCCACCACCTTCGAGGAGCGCTACGAGATGATCTGCCGGGCCATTCGCGAGCGTCATCCAGACATCAAGATCTGCGGCACCGTAGGTCCCTTCCACACGCCGTCAGCCGACTACATCGAGGGCTGGGACTTCACGAAGAAGCACCCCGACCTGCAGTATATGACCGATGAGCACTACTATGAGTCGACGGGTTGGTTCATGCACCACCGCAACTACTACGACAACTACGACCGCCAGGCCGCCAAAGTCTATCTGGGCGAGTGGGCCGCCAGCACCAAAGCGAAACGCCCCAATGTGGAGACGGCACTGGCCGAGGCCCTCTATCTGACCGACATCGAGCGCAACGGCGACATCGTCGAGATGAGCAGTTATGCCCCCATGCTCTGCAAGGACGGCCACTCCAACTGGAACCCAGACATGATCTACTTCTCCAACACCACCATCCGCACCACCCCGGCCTACGAAGTGCAGCGCCTCTTCTCCGTCTACAGCGGCGACAGGTATGTCAATTCTAAATTCTTAATTCTAAATTCTGAACTCTCACCTCTCACCTCTCACCGCATCGGTGCCAGCGTGGTGAAGGACACGAAGACAGGCAAGACCTACCTGAAACTGGTGAATGCCCTGCCGTCGACACTGAAAATCGACGTCAAGGGGTTGCGTATTCCCGCCAAGGTGAAGTGCGAGCAGTTCTGCGGCAACGGTGTGGAGGACCAGAAGGCCAAGACCGAGATGATTGAGACCAGCGAGCCCACCACCCTACCCCCCTACTCGATGCGAGTCATCGAATTGTAAGATAAAAGTGTCAAAAAGACAAGAAAACGGGCAAAAAGTTGCACAAACACCCCTTGTGTGTGCACACAAAGAGCAGTTTTATGCCAAAAAATTTGCGTAAGTGAAAGAAAATGTGTTACTTTGCACCCGATTTCAAAACAAAGAACATTCATATTAACATTTTAAAAAGAAAAGATTATGTCAGAAATTGAAAGCAAAGTAAAGGCAATTATCGTTGATAAACTCGGTGTTGATGAAGCAGAGGTTAAGCCCGAAGCAAGTTTCACCAATGATCTGGGTGCAGATTCACTGGATACCGTTGAACTGATCATGGAGTTTGAGAAGGAGTTCAACATCTCTATTCCCGACGACAAGGCAGAGAAGATTGGCACCGTTGCCGACGCTATTGCTTATATCGAAGAGAACGCAAAATAAATAAGTTAAAAGTGAAGAGTGAAGAGTGAAGAATTTGCTACCGCTATTGACTTCACCAAAAAGAGGTGAGCGGTAGAAAATTCTTTACTCTTCACTTTTCATTCCTCACTAAAAGAATTATGGAATTAAAAAGAGTTGTTGTAACAGGCTTAGGTGCTGTGACGCCCGTAGGTAACACCCCCGATGAGATGTGGGAGAACCTGGTGAACGGCGTGAGCGGTGCCGCCCCTATTACGCTTTTCGATACGACCGGCTTCAAGACCACATTCGCCAGCGAGGTGAAGAACCTCAACGTGAACGACTATCTGGACCGCAAGGAGGCCCGCAAGATGGATCGCTACACGCAACTGGGCATGATTGCAGCCAAGCAGGCCGTCGAAGACAGCGGCATGGACATGGATACGGTCGACAAAAACCGTATCGGCGTGGTCTATGGCGTGGGTATCGGCGGTATCAAGACCTTCGAGGAAGAGGTGACCTACTATGGCGCCAACAAGGAGAACGGTCCTAAGTTCAACCCCTTCTTCATTCCGAAGATGATTGCAGACATCGTGGCCGGACAGATTTCCATCATGTACGGCTTCCATGGTCCCAACTATATCACCTCGTCGGCCTGCGCCTCTTCGAGCAATGCTCTGGCCGATGCCTTCAACTTGATTCGTCTGGGCAAGGCCAACGTGATTGTGGCCGGCGGTGCCGAGGCTGCCATCTGCGAAACGGGTGTGGGCGGCTTCAATGCCATGCACGCCCTGTCGACCCGCAACGATGAGCCCGAGAAGGCCAGCCGCCCGTTCAGCGCTAGCCGCGACGGCTTCATCATGGCCGAGGGTGCTGGCTGTCTGATCCTGGAGGAACTGGAGCACGCTAAGGCCCGCGGTGCCAAGATCTATGCAGAGATGGTTGGTGCCGGCATGAGTGCTGACGCTCACCACATCACGGCTTCCCACCCCGAGGGTTTGGGTGCCATCCTGGTGATGCAGAACGCCCTGGAGGATGCCAACATGAAGCCCGAGGACATCGACTACATCAATGTGCACGGCACATCGACCCACGTAGGCGACATCTCTGAGGCCAAGGCCATCAAGGAAGTGTTTGGCGATGCCGCCTTCAAGTTGAACATCTCGTCGACCAAGTCGATGACCGGTCACCTGCTGGGTGCCGCTGGTGCTGTAGAGGCTATGGCCACCGTGCTGGCCGTGAAGAACGACATCGTGCCTCCCACCATCAACCATGAGGAAGGCGACGAGGATCCAGAGATTGACTACAACCTCAACTTCACCTTCAACAAGGCACAGAAGCGCACCGTTCGTGCTGCCCTGAGCAACACCTTCGGATTCGGCGGCCACAATGCCTGCGTGGTATTCAAGAAGTATGAGAATTAAAGACATCATCGGCAGAATAAGGCTCCCTTTCCGCAAGGAGAAGGAGCTTTTTTCTTCTCTCTACGACATCATCGGCTTCTATCCCGACAACATCGGTTACTACAAAGTGGCCCTGACCCACAAGAGCAGTGGCCAGCGCAACGAGAAAGGCAAACCGCTGAACAACGAGCGGCTGGAGTTTCTGGGCGATGCCATCCTGGATGCCGTGGTGGGACATATCGTCTATGAGCATTTCTCAGGAAAGCGTGAGGGATTTCTGACCAACACCCGCTCGAAACTGGTGAGCCGCGAGACGTTGGGCAAACTGGCCGGAGAGATGGGGCTGACGGAACTCATACAGAGCAACGGGTCGCAGCGGTCGCATAACAGTTACATGGCCGGCAACGCCTTCGAGGCACTGGTGGGTGCCATCTATCTGGATCAGGGCTACGATGCCGTGATGCGGTTCATGAAGAAGCGCATTCTGGCCCAGATGGTCAACATCGACAAGGTGGCCTACAAGGAGGTGAACTTCAAGTCGAAGTTGCTGGAGTGGACGCAGAAGAACCGCGTGAAAATGGAGTTCCGCTGTCTGAAGCAGGGCAAGGACGACAAAGGTTCGCCCATCTTTGGTTTCCAGGTGCTGATAGAAGGCGTGGAAGGTGGCAAGGGACAAGGCTATTCCAAGAAGGAAGCGCAGCAGGAGTGTTCGAAGGAGACACTGCAGCGCCTCCGCCGTGAGCCGCAGTTCATCGATGCCATCTTTGCAGCCAAGTCGAGTCGCACCAAGATGGAGGAAGAGCCCACAGCCGTAGCCCCCGACCTGGAGGCTGAGAAGGAGTTTATCATCAAGACTGAGAGACCGGATAAACCGGATATTCCGGAACATCCGGAAATTCCAGAAAGCCCAGCCTCCGACATCGACGAGTTCGACCTGTCGGACATCACGCACAATCCGGAAGAACTGTCGCGAGAAGACATCATCGCAGCAGCCGAGGCCGCGGCGTATGAAGATGAAAAGGTGAAAAAGTAAAAAAGTAAAAAGGTAAAAAAGTAAAATAATGGCTTTAAAATGTGGTATCGTGGGCCTGCCCAACGTGGGCAAGTCGACACTGTTCAACTGCCTGTCGAGCGCCAAGGCACAGGCAGCCAATTTTCCTTTCTGCACGATTGAACCGAACGTGGGTGTCATCACCGTGCCCGACGAGCGTCTGAACCGTCTGGCGGAGATTGTACACCCGGGCCGCATCGTGCCGGCCACCTGCGAGATAGTGGACATCGCCGGTCTGGTGAAGGGTGCCTCGAAGGGCGAAGGACTGGGCAACAAGTTCTTAGGAAACATCCGCGAGACGGATGCCATCATCCACGTGCTCCGCTGCTTCGAGGATGAGAATATCACTCACGTGGACGGCACCATCGACCCCATCCGCGACAAGGAGATCATCGACACCGAACTGCAACTGAAGGACCTGGAGACCATCGAGAGCCGACTGGCCAAGACCGAGAAGGCTGCTGCCGCCGGCAACAAGGAGGCCAAGGTGGAGGCTGCGGTGCTGAAGGCCTACAAGGAGGTGCTGGAGCAGGGCAAGAATGCCCGCATCGTAGAGTTTGAGACTAAGGAGGAGCAGGATGCTGCCCGCAACCTCTTCCTGCTGACAGCCAAGCCCGTGCTCTATGTCTGCAATGTGGGCGAGGCTGAGGCCAAGGACGGCAATGCCTTCACCAAGAAGATCGAGGAAATCGCCAAGGAGGAAGGTGCCGAGGCTATGGTCATCGCTGCCAAGACCGAGGAAGATATCGCCGAACTGGAGTCGTATGACGACAAGATGATGTTTCTGGAGGAACTGGGCCTGAGCGAGAGCGGCGTGGACCGCCTCATCAAGAAAGCCTATGCCCTGCTGAACCTGGAGACATTCATCACCGCTGGCGAAATGGAAGTGAAGGCCTGGACCTACAAGAAGGGCTGGAAGGCTCCACAGTGTGCCGGCGTCATCCACACCGACTTCGAAAAGGGTTTTATACGCGCCGAGGTCATCAAGTACGACGACTACATCAAATACGGCTCCGAGGCTGCTGTCAAGGAGGCTGGCAAGATGGGCGTCGAGGGTAAGGACTACGTGGTGCAGGACGGCGACATCATGCACTTTCGATTCAATGTCTGATAACCAGCCAGGCTAGAAATACTAGATAGACCAGAAAAAATGAATATCCTGAGTTATATCACCTGGAACCCCTCGCTGGACGCCTTCTCATTGGGACCGTTCAGCGTGAGATGGTATTCGCTGTGCTGGCTCATCGGACTGGCCTTGGCCTATCTGATGGTGCGCTGGCTGTATAAGCACCAGAAGATAGCCGACGAAAAGTTTGAACCGCTGTTTCTCTACTGCTTCGTGGGCATTCTGGTAGGAGCCCGCCTGGGCCACTGCATCTTCTATGAACCGGGACACTTCCTCACCTCGTGGCAGGGCTTCGTGGAGATGCTGCTGCCCATCCGCATCATGGCCGACGGCTCCTGGGAGTTGACAGGCTATCAGGGACTGGCCTCCCACGGCGGTACGCTGGGCCTCATCCTGGCACTGCTGCTCTATGTGAAGCGGCTGAAAGTGCCCATGTGGCAAGTGCTCGACAACATCGGCATTGCCACAGGCATCACGGCCTGCTGCATCCGACTGGGCAACCTGATGAACTCGGAGATCGTGGGAAAGATCACTGATGAAACCCTGCCCTGGGCGTTCTACTTTGTACAACACGACGGCGCAAAGGACGTGATGTTGCGCCATCCGGGCCAACTCTACGAGGCCATCGCCTATGCCCTGCTCTTCCTGCTGATGGTGATTCTCTACAAAAAGTTCCCTCAGAAGGTGGGCACCGGCTTCTACTTCGGCCTTTGCCTGGCCTACATCTTCACCTTCCGTTTCTTCATCGAATACTTCAAGGAGGTGCAGGAAGCCTTTGAACAAGGTATGCTCTTCGACATGGGGCAGATCCTGTCCATACCGTTCATCATCATTGGTATGTGGTTTATGGTCAAGGGATGGAAGAAGGCGTGACTTTTTACATAAAAAAAGTGAAAAACGGCCGAAACATTTGGTTTCAGCCGTTTTTTTAGTATCTTTGCACCGAGGCATACATCAACTATTAACCCTTAGACAAAATAAATGCGACAAGCCTTTAGAATCATATTTCCCCTGTGCATCCTGCTGGGCATGACCATATCCGTTCATGCTGACGAAGACTGGCGGAACGACTCGACGTTCAGCCGACTGTACAATCAGTTCCTGGAGTACTATGGCAGCCAAGGGCACGACAGCGAGTTCTACCAGGTGAACAAGGAACTGCAAGACTATTGTCTGAAAAAGGGCGACATGAACAGATACTATAAGTTCATGATGAACGAATGCCTCTACGACACAGAGCACGACCACACCCACCAGGCCATCGACAAAGCCAACAAGATGCTGGCCGACATGAAGAGCAGGAATGTGCAGCGCTACGATATGGTTTATACGGCCCTCGGCATCGTCTTCGAGTCGCGAGGCAACACGGGCATCGCCATGCACTATTTCATGCAGGCCGTGGAGAACCTGCCCGACGACGACCCGGGCACCCAGATGGGCACCTTCTCACGACTGGCCTACCTGCTGATGATCAAGAACCCGGAGGAAGCGCACAAATGGAACGAGCGCTACAAGGAGCAGAGCATGGACTATCCGCCCTACTATCAAGTCTATCTCTTCACCGAGGCCATCATCACCTTCTGCAAGGACGACAAGGAGCAGTTTGATAAGGTCTACAGGGAATACCACGCCTTCAGAAAGAGCCATCCCGAACTGGATGACTACGGACTGAAAGCCATCGAGATTCCGCGCAAAGCCTTCGACGGCCAGTTTCGCGAAGCCCTGCAACTGCTGGACGACCCTGTCAACGACCTGACCGACCTGGACCGCTGCGACCTGCGCATCCTCATCCTGGCCCGCAACGGACTGTTCGAAGAGGCCCTGCTGGCTGCCCGCCAGAAGGGACAACTGGCCGACTCGCTGAACAGCGATATGCTCTTTGCCAACCTCAACCAGATCAATGCCGAGGCCGGCATCGCCAAAATGCAGGCAGAGCGGGCGCACAGCCACGAACTCACGTTCTTCGTCGTGATGGTTGCAGCACTGGTCATCATCGGTTTGTTGGCCTTCATGGTCTACAACCACCGCAAGATGAGCCGCCACCTGAAGGAAAAGAACGACCAACTGGCTTCCGCCCTGACTATGGCCGAGGAGTCTGATCGGATGAAGACGGAATTCGTGCGCAGCGTCAGCCACGAGATCCGAACACCCCTCAACGCCATCAGCGGCTTCAACGAGATCATCAACACGCCGGACATCGAACTGTCAGAGGAAGAGCGCCAAGGCCTGATTTCCCGCATCAACGACAACATGAAGGCCATCACCGACATTGTGGACGAGATGCTCCACGTGGCCGACCAGAATGCCGTCTCAGAATATGCCAAGGTTGACGACGTGATGTGCAACAGATTCCTGCAGGAGATCATCTACGCCTATAGTAAGAAGGTGTCGTCCAGCATCGAACTGCGCTACACCACCCGCATCATCAACCGCTTCACCCTGCGCACCAATGCCGACGCCCTGGAGAAGATCGTCAACCACATCGTGCACAACGCCGTGAAGTTCACCAAGAAAGGCTATATAGAACTGCACTGCGAACAAGAGGGCAACAACCTGCTGATCAGTGTGACCGATACGGGCTGTGGCATTCCTGCTGATATGCAGGACAGCATCTTCCAGCAGTTCGTCAAAGGTGACAGTTTCCAGCAGGGCATCGGACTGGGACTGACCGTCAGCCGTAAGATGGCACAGAAACTGGGCGGCGACCTCATGCTCGACAAGACCTACACCGATGGGGCCCGCTTCGTGCTGACTTTACCGATACAATAAGGTGACAACTACTTGCCCCCTACTATCTTCTTGATGTCATTCAGTTTGTTGAGCGCCTCGACAGGCGTCAGGTTGTTGATGTCGAGACCCAGTATCTCATCGCGAATCTGACAGAGAACGGGGTCGTCGAGTTGGAAGAACGAGAGTTGCATACCCTCGCGACTGTCGGCAATGTCGCCAATAGGCTTTCCGGCCTTGCCCACCTGCGTGTTCTCTGCCTCCAGTTGCTTCAGTATCACGTTGGCCCGCTTCACAATCGACCGGGGCATGCCCGCAATCTCGGCCACATGAATACCGAAGGAGTGCTCCGATCCACCACGCTCCAACTTACGCAGGAAGATGACCTTGCCGTCGACCTCCTTCACACTGACATTGTAGTTCTTGATGCGTGAGAAGTTCTTCTCCATCTCGTTCAGTTCGTGGTAGTGAGTGGCAAAGAGCGTGCGGGCCTGAGCCTTGGGCGTCTCGTGCAGATATTCAACGATGGCCCAGGCGATGGAGATGCCGTCGTAGGTCGAGGTGCCACGGCCCAACTCGTCGAAGAGCACCAGCGAACGGGGCGTCACATTATTTAATATATTGGAGGCCTCGGTCATCTCCACCATAAACGTCGATTCGCCCAATGAGATATTATCAGATGCTCCCACGCGGGTAAAAATCTTGTCAACCATACCGATGCGGGCAGCCTCGGCAGGCACAAAGCAGCCCACCTGAGCCAACAGCACGATGAGGGCCGTCTGGCGCAGCAGGGCCGACTTACCGGCCATGTTCGGACCGGTGATGACGATGATCTGCTGACGCTCCTGATCCAGTCGCACATCGTTGGGCACATACTGCTCGTCGACGGGCAGTTCGGTCTCGATGACAGGATGGCGCCCCTGTCGGATATCTATCACATCAGAATCCTCCACCACCGGACGGATGTAGCGGTGCTCCTCTGCCGTCTTGGCAAACGACAGCAGACAGTCGATGCGAGCCAGCATGGCAGCATTGGTCTGAATCTGGGCGGTATACTGCTGGATGGCCTGCACAAGGGTATTGAAGAGTTGGGCCTCCAGCGAGAGGATCCTGTCTTCTGCCCCCAGAATCTTCTCCTCATATTCCTTCAGTTCCTGAGTGATGTAGCGCTCGGCCTGAGCCAGCGTCTGCTTGCGCACCCATTCGGCAGGCACGCGGTCCTTATAGGTGTTGCGCACCTCCAGATAGTAGCCGAACACATTGTTGTAGCCTATCTTCAGCGACTGGATGCCGGTTTGCTCGGCCTCGCGGTTCTGAATCTGAAGCAGATAGTCCTTGCCGCTATAGGCGATGTGGCGCAGTTCATCGAGTTCCGATGACACGCCGTCGCGCATCACCCCACCCTTCTGCACCTGCTGGGGCGGATCGGGCACCACCTCACGGTCTATCCTGTCACGTATCTCCTCACAGAGCGTCAGCCGCTGACCTATTTGCTGAATGACGGGATTGTCGGTCTCTAAGCAGGCCTCCTTGATAGGCTGGAGTGACTGCAGGGCCACCTTCAACTGCACCACCTCGCGGGGTGTCACGCGGCCCACGGCCACCTTGGAGATGATACGCTCCAGGTCGCCCACCCGCTGCAGTTGCTCGTCGACCAACTGGCGGAAGGCGGGTTCGCGGAAGAAATACTCCACCACGTCCAGACGGTCGTTGATGGGCTTCTGATCCTTCAGCGGGAAGACCAGCCAGCGGCGCAGCAGTCGGCTGCCCATGGGCGACACCGTGCGGTCGATGACGTCGAGCAGGCTCTTGCCGTCGTCCTGCATCGGCTGCACAATCTCCAGCGAACGGATGGTGAACTTGTCCAGACGCACATACTTCTCCTCCTCGATGCGCTGGATGCTCGAGATGTGGCCTATCTGGGTGTGCTGCGTCTGCTCCAGATACTCCAGGATGGCACCGGCGGCCGTGATGCCGCTATGCAGATGGTCCACGCCGAAGCCCTTCAGCGTTTTTACGCGAAAGTGCTTGTGCAACCGCTGCTGCGACTGCTGTTCGGTGAACACCCAGTCATCCAGTTCGAAGGTAAAATAGCGGCTGCCGAAGTAGCGCTCAAAGTCCTTTTTCCTGCCACGCTCGTAGAGCACCTCCTTGGGCTGGAAGTTGCCCAAGAGTTTCTCCACGTAGTCGTAGGTGCCCTCGCCGGTCAGGAACTCGCCCGTAGAAATATCGAGGAAGGCCACGCCGCAGGCCGAACGCCCGAAGTGGACGGCCGCCAGGAAGTTGTTCTCCTTGTAGTTCAGCACGTTGTCGCCCATGGCCACGCCCGGCGTCACCAGTTCGGTGATGCCGCGCTTCACCAGTTTCTTGGTCAGTTTGGGGTCTTCCAGTTGGTCGCAGATGGCCACGCGCTTGCCGGCCCTGATGAGTTTGGGCAGATAGGTGTCGAGGGCATGATAGGGAAATCCCGCCATCTCGTCGCCTTTCACACCGGCCCCATTGTTACGCTTGGTCAGCGTGATGCCCAGAATGCGGGCAGCCACCACCGCATCGTCGCAATAGGTCTCATAGAAGTCGCCGCACCTGAACAGCAGCACTGCATCAGGATGCTTCGCCTTCAAATCAAAAAACTGTTTCATCATCGGGGTCAGTTCCCCGTCTTTCTTTGCCATCTGTTTTGTCTTAATTGGCCACAAAGGTACGAAATATTTGTGAATAATCATTCCTTTCTGAAAACTTTTCGCTTTTCAGCAAAAATTTTCCTATCTATTGTATGGCTATATCGGGGAAATTTCTTACCTTTGCATCCGATTTCGGTTTCCCAAAACGGAAAACTTTTCGAGAAGCAAAAAGAGAAAAGTTGTCCAAAACGGAAAACTTTCTGAAGCAGACAAGTAACAAAAATAGATAAACTAAAAGCCGATATGGAGATTAAGAACTTTACCATCACGAAGCGAGACGGCAGCAAGGACCGCTTCTCACTGGACAAGATCATGAATGCTATCATCAAGGCATTCGAGAGTGTGGAACAGCCCTCCGACCTGGGAACTATCTCAAAGATTCTCAGCCACTTAGACATCCACGACGACATCAAGGTGGAGGACATTCAGAACCAGGTTGAGGAGGCTCTGATGCGCGAGGGCTACTTCAAGGTGGCCAAGTCGTTCATCCTCTATCGCCAGCAGCACACGGAAGACCGCGAGACGCTGGAGAAGATGAACTTCCTCTCGGAATACATGGAGTCGGTGAACGCGGCCACCGGTTCGAAGTACGACGCCAATGCCAATGTTGAACATAAAAACATAGCGACGCTCATCGGCGAGTTGCCCAAGTCGAACTTCATCCGCCTCAACCGCCGTCTGCTGACCGAGCGCATCAAGAAGATGTACGGCAAGCAGTTGGCCGACGAATACATCGACAAACTGACACACCACTTTATATATAAGAACGACGAGACCTCGCTGGCCAACTACTGCGCCTCCATCACCATGTACCCCTGGCTCATCGGCGGCACCACGGCCATCGGCGGCAACTCGACGGCTCCCACCAACCTGAAGTCGTTTGCCGGCGGCTTCGTCAACATGGTGTTCATGGTCTCCTCGATGCTCAGCGGTGCCTGTGCCACGCCTGAGTTCCTCATGTATATGAACTACTTCATCGGCAAGGAGTATGGCAAGGACTACTGGCAGCACCCGG
>JAFUUL010000139.1 GCA_017483805.1 Prevotella sp. | reverse complement strand
ATACGTTCCTTACGAAACGAATTTTTGACGCATCCCGATACCGACCGAACCAAACTTTAATTAATCACATTTTCAAAGAACTCTTTGGCTGCGCGGCATAGCCGTTACGCCGTATATTGATTTTTTAACGAACTATTGTTAAGTATATCATAACACAAATGGACATAAGCGAGTTACACGACGAAGAGAATCTGCTGGTACAGATGCAGCGGATCATTGGGGACGGTTCTAACTGATCACTATTCGTGCCATAGATGACCTTTCATTGATAGTAAGCACTGGCAAAGGTATGAATAAAATCTTATATATCCAAATCTTTTGTCCAAAAAGTGATCATTTAGAACCGTCCCCCATTGATTTCACAAAAATGCGACAAATAGCCTTTTTATTGTCGGAAAGAATCAAAAACTATCCCGCTGATTCACTAAGAATCGTCAGGACGGATACCCTATTCACATTTTCACTTCTTTTTCTTGTAGACGGCCATTTCACCCTCGCAAAAGGAAATCTTAAAGAAGTCCTTAGACACAGAGATGATATTAAAGCAGTACGTCTGCTGGTACTGTTCCACCCACACCACAAGATACTTGCCCTTCGTATTTTTACCCACCTGAGAGTTGTCGAAGGTAAGGGTCTTTGTCTCTGACAAGTAGTAGGGATAGGTCTGGGTAATTGTCTTATCCAGTGTTGGATACATAAGTTTTATGATGTACTGGGTGTTCGTAAAGTTTATTACTTCTTCCTCGCCAATTAGTTGTGGATAAACTCTTTCCCATTTGGCATTCTTTAGTTGGGAAACAGCAAATGATTGCGCATTACTGGCTATTGCAGCCATCAACATGAAGCATATTGTAAAAAATACTTTTCTCATCTGAAGTTAGGTTTTAATTGTGTCAAAGCAAAAAAATCCCCATTAAAATCCAAATATGAAATTGTACGGTATCCTCCTGTACCAGGATCAATGCATATTATGCTATATGGATTAATTACAGAGTAACCTATAGCAAGGACCATATGATCTATCGGATTATATGGAGCAACAATAGTTCCGTCGATACGGCCTATTACTGGATGATGGCTATCAATTTCATTTTTCAACTGTTCATATGTATTAATTCTGTGATTATCAAATACAACATTCATGAAATTTTCAACAACTGAAGATGGGATTCCATATGAGAAGGAACTAGGATAAAGTTCATGCATGGTATATCGAAAGTTTGATCGAGAATATATATTGTTCGGATTAAGAATCCCAGAAGCATATTCCATTGTAGTAACCACACAACTAAATCTATTCTCTTGTCTTACATACTGTTTTAAGAGTTTTGTACTGATCACAATGTCATATGCTCCAAACTGTTTGTATGGGCTGGATGGTGTACCTCCCGGATGCCAGTCTGGTGTCCATCCCGATATATCATAACCTTGTCCATCTGTATTGCCATTGTTGTCATTTCCATTTTCTTGTCCCTCGTCACCCCAAAAGCCAATACCTGCTTCATCATCATTGCCTGTGCTGGAATCTGAATCATGATCAAACGCCATGTGACTATCCAGTTCATCACACGGGCCGCTCCAATCACAATTATATACAAGGCAGGCCGTAACACAGGGCTCGTCATCGCATGGTATAGGTGAAGAGTACCACCCTATCACGTCATCGTTGCATCGATAAGGGAGTCCTTCGAAGCCCAGAATTTGTGCCGATATAGTGGATGTGCCGATTTTCATGTTTCCGTCCTCTATGTTAGGGAGCAAATTTAGCAACATTATTGCAAACATCAAAATCTTTTTCATTTAGCGCCCCTCCTTTTAACAATTATTGTCTGTAATCTCTGTTTCCCAGCCACGACATAGAGCACATACATTCCGTCAGGAATAGCAGGGCGCAGGGAGATGGCATGGTGACCAGCAGACAGGTTCCCCAGGCTATAGTTGGCAACATTGATGCCTGACTGACTATAGATGAGAGCCTTGGCTTGCGGCATATCTTCTGAAAGTTCAAAACTAAGCGTGACCTGCTGCGCAAAGGGATTGGGATAGGCAAAGATGCTGTTGAAGGCATCCGACTCATGCTCTTGTCCTGTTCCTGCCGCCTTTCGCAGGGTGATGTACATGGGACGCTCAGGCTCTCGCTGGGCCAAGGAATAGAGACGGAGTCTGCCGGCTACTATCCCGTTTTCTACACCGATGTCTGCGTCCTCAAAACGATACAGCACAGGGTGCCCCTCTATGTAACGCTCCTGTTTGCTGATGGTTCCCTCACTGAACACGAGCCGCCCTTCCTGGTTGATATAGGCTCTTGTGAACACGGTGTCACTTCCTTCACACCATCGGCATTGCAGAATACTGTCTATGTGCTGGACAGAGATGGAGAGAGGCCGCTCATTGATAATATGTTGACCACTCCAATCGTATGTGGCTATCATTCCATGATAGTCGCCAGTCAAGTCGGCAGAAGGCAGAAGAGTTGCATCGTAATCTGGCATTGTGACGGGCGATTCCAACTGCTGGGCATATTCTGGGTATTGTATCTCCCAACTGTTCTCTGCCTGTGGCCTAGCCAGTTCCTGCATGGCATCAGTGTAACTTTGCATCGCAGCGCGTTTCAAGAAAAACGATGCCCTTTCATCGTCCCTCTCCACACCATAGCCGTTGCGATAGCAGAGACCGAGCATATAGAGTGACGGTGAGTAATCGTAGTTCGCACCATTCTGAAACAATTTGACAGCCTCAGCATAATCTTGCTGGCATCCCAAACCCTTGTAAAGCATATAGCCATAGTCGTAGGCACAGACAGGAGATCCTTTCTCTGCACCAGTTTTAAAATAGTGACTGGCCATTATGAAATCCTGTAGCATACCTGCACTCACACTTTTGTACATCATACCTAGGTTATGATAAGCCTCATGGTAACCATGAATGCCGGCCTGCTCAAACCAATGAATGGCCATTTTGACATTTCTTTCCATGCCGGCTCCCTGTATGAAAGCTACACCAAGGGCATTCATTGCCGATGCCAAACTGTCGTTTTCGGCTGCCCGCCTTAGTGTCTCAAAAGCCCAGACCTTGTCACGGCTGTCATCCAACCCTTTAAGAATCCTGACGGCAAGCCTTATATCCTCTTTCTCTTCTTTGGCATGGCCAAAAGCGGGAATCGAAAGCAACAGCACAATCGCTATCACTATATGCAATAATCTTCTCATTGTCTTCATTTTTGCTATTTATTTACCACACCAATTCCTTAACGGCATTTCCCTTTTTCTCCTCGTAGCGTCTTTGTTTCTCCAATGCATCCAGCATCCTGACGGCTGGTGGCATCTGGCGACTCAGTTCTGCCAGGTTCTTTTTTCTTAAGTTGGCGTTCTTCTTATATAAGTCCCACACCTTCTGCTCTTCAGAGTAATACATTACAGTTCTGGCCCATTCACTGGCACTATCGAGTTCTTCTGTCAGTCCTGCATCCTTCAGTTTCTCCCATGTCTGCCTGGTCTTCGCTCCGACCTTTACGCCGTTTTTCAAGGAGAAGAATCTGTCCTGTTGCTTCTTCGAGAGAGTATTGGTCAGGATTTTCATCTCCTGGTCCCAAATGTCTTTCCGAGGATTCTCCCTCAATTGGCGTGCGAAGACCAAGGCTTGCTCTTTGAGATAGTCATGCTGTGCAGAGTCCAGATTAAGAGCAGAGGCAATCTTGAGGGCATAACTGATGTTCTCTCCTGAGATGTTACTGTTGTAGGGAATCAGAATGATGTCAATGCTGTCCTGATAGAGTTCATCAAGTGCATTCTTGGCCATTACCCTCTTGACAATGGAGTCAGGGTAAATGTAGTTTTGGGCTACCTTTCTCTCCTCTCTAAGTGCCAGCCAGTGGCGGAGTGGTTTCCGTGCAGACTTAGGCACGTTGTACTTAAGACAGAGTGCCGTATAGGCCTCATTGTAAATTGTGTAAGCACTGGCCTTCAGTTCTTCGTAGTGTTCTCTCAGCACGGAGTCTTCTTGTTCCGAAGGTATCCGTGACTGCCCCTTTGCCCCGCAGACCGCCAGGCCTAGCAAAAGGCAGAATAATAGTTTTTTCTTCATAAACATGTTGATTTGTATAATTTAGTTGTTAATGCCATACCTGCCGACCGTCCACATACTCGAAGATCCGTTCCTCCACACCTCCGCTCCTGTCCTTCAACAGCAGAAGGGCACCCTTCGGCACATCCCTGAACTCCAGACTGTCCCCTTTCGAGTACACACGGCCTGCGAGATGCCACTCCGTGTCGAACCATAGCAGTTCGTACAGATGCCCCTGCTCCACGAAGTTCAGGTCGGTGGAGGGGCTGAAAGCGATTTTCGTGACTATGCTCTCATGTCCCTGCCCTAGATCTATGCCAACAGTGTAGCCTACTTGCAGACCCTTTCCTGCCGTTGCGGGGTTGCCGTCGAACACCTTCTCCAGCCTTGTGGTATCCATGCCATCGGTCATGTAGTTACCCTTCAGCAACTGCTCGTTGCCGTTATTATCTGTGGTGTAGAATTGCAGTTCAGCCAGCGATGAGCGATTGTTCTGTGGCGCATGGTAGCGCAGGTAGCGGTACTTCTTGGTCGAATTTACCCCAAAGGTCGTCATCCCGTATGGCATGGTAGTGACGACGGCCAATGTGTCGGCATTGCTGAAGTCCTCCGTCATTGATGCCTCGAAGGTGGCTCCCCTCATATAGCCCCAGGTGTCGGTGATGTAGGAGCATAGCGGATACTTGCGGTTAACATGGATGGTCTCCTGCTCCTGTGTCGAAGGAACAAGAAAACGCTCCACACCGTTCTGACCGACAAGGAATGGGGGTGTCTGATATGCCTTCTTGCCTTCCCTGAAGGTTGCTGCCACACAGACGGAGCCGCTGCCTACGCCATGAAAGATGACTTGTCCGCCATCAGCCTTTGCCATAGCCACTGGCACCCAATCGGCACCTGACAGGTAGGCACAGAGGAAAACCCGTTTCGCACTGTCCATCGGCAGCGTGACATCTGCAGTCAGACCATATTCGGGCGATACATCTCTGACGAACGGACTGGCAAGCACACCCTTGGAGACATGCCGCTCTGCATGGCAGACCTCATGGCAGATCCTATAAACCTTGACTGGCGTCTTGCTGGTCTTGACGGAATAAGGGCAGTTGTCCTCCTCGCGGATTATGAAGCGTGGCAGGAACTGCGAGGCATCGATGGGATTGAACTGTCTGGCCACCGTGTCCTGCTCCCAGACGGTATACGTGTAGCCATCAGCGCCCACCATCGACACCCACGCGTGGCTTTTGTTGCTGTAGTCGGCCCACATCGGGGTGACATCGATGGCCGATGGGATGCAGAGTGCCCGCATGACGGCTGCAAGCAACACACACCGCTGGCCGCACTCGGCGCGGCCTATGGTCTGGCAGGTCAGAGGATCAAGAGTGTAGGGGCAGTAGTCATTGGACAGGACGACGGCCTTGAAGACTGAGTCTTTCACGATGGCAAAAGCGCGCCTCATATCAGCAATTCCCTCTATAAGCGTTCCGTATTGTTTGCGCAAAGCCTGTCTCCACGCCCCTCCGATATGTTCATCATTCACCCGGTAGGGCAGAATATAGCGACAGAACTGGTCGAAGGTGATTTCATCTCTCCATGCAGCCTGCTCCCAGGCAGCAAAGGCATCATCGATGTTGGCCATCAGGAAGGCACCATCCACAACGGCACTGTCAGGCATGAAGGCTACTGAGCCGCTTTTTGCCGCCTCATACCAGCCTGCCTGCAGTTCGCGTATGCCCTTGGCCTTCTTCATCGTGCGGACATAGTTCTTGTATTTTTCTATTGGCTCACCTTCAGGCGAAAGATGTCCGTCCATGTTGTCGATGAGGAACAACGCTGCTTTGTATTTCAGGCTGTCGGCCTCATGCTGAGAGTAGTGACGAAGCACATTGGCGTACCTCTCACGATAGGAAGGCTGGGCAACAACTATAGAAGAGGTCATGACGAGCACAACAAGTGACAAAATATTCTTTCTCATCATTTTTTCTTCAACATTACCTTATAACCTATCATCAGGTGGTTTTTTGTCATTCTTATTGGTTCTTTCTCCCATTGCCAAAACTTCAACATAATCTTCTTTATTGCATTCGATTTCCTGTCTGCCTCTGATTCGCGGTTTTCATAAATGTACTCATCTATTTCCTTCAGTTCCATAGTCCTCTTACTGTCATTGGCATTTACAGGTTCAGGATAATCCCCTGCTTCAATATAGCAATATACCCCATCGGGATTAACCGTGGTTGAGATGCTGTCATCATTCACCAGATATGTTCCTTTTACCTTGATGGTCATCAGTCGATGGCTGGAAGGAAAATCAATGACATTGAATATGTTATTCTGTAGGGGGGTACTTTGAGGACTGGAATAAGAATCTTTCATGAAAGAAATGCTCTCCCTGCCATTAATCTTTATCTCAAAAGTTCCATCTTTCCTAAACTTACACCAGCCATTCGTCCTTATGCGGCCAGATTTGAATCCGAGAGAAGAAAGTACTTCTTCTGTACATTTCCATTTGCCAACTATGTCTTGTGCTCGCATTCGTGAAAAAGAGGCCGTGTACATTATTAGTAAAAATAGCATTATATACTTTTGCATACCACATTAAAAGTTCATTTGAATATATATAGATATGAAGCATTATATGCACCAGAAAAATTCAAGTTTCTATAGGTACGCACTTCATAGAATATGCGTTTCACTCCTCCTGATTGCTCAGAAGAACCAGGACAAAGCATCAAGAACGGGCGATATTGATCCTTGGCCTTACTCAGACTAATATTCAATAATTGAAAATTTGACCTTATGAATTTATTTACAAGTCTAACATCCACATTACAATCATTAAGTTTACTATGATAGAAAGCCTCGTATTCTTCAATAAAACTACTACCTGTGTAAATATCTGGCATAGCATAAGCCACATCATAGATATCTACTAGATCCATTATGTAACTATATCCATCACCTCCAGGATCATCCTGTAGGTCAACAACACTTAAAATTTCGCTATGGTCAAGCCAGTCACCTCCCCCGGTCATATCTGGATGCATCTTTTTAATATGGTTGTCAACCTTATCTACTAAGTAAAGGAAATCTTCATCCGAAAATAAATTGTGACAAACTGGGCAATCAATCCAAAATATAAAGACCTGCTCCGAAGTACCATCATCATCTCCTTCAATGCTAAAATCAATTCCTTCGCTTGCCGTGTTCTGCGCCATTATTATGTTGCTGTCGATTACTGCCGGCAAGATATTTAACATAAATAATGCGATAAGGAATAATCTTTTCATTGCGCACCTCCTTCCTTGACAACGAGAGAATGGAATATCTGTATGCCCGCCATGATATTCAACACATATCTACCTGGCTTGATTGCCGGGTTCACTATCAACTGACACGCACCGCTGTTCTGTTGCCCATAGTCCTGTTGCCACACCATGATTCCGTTGACATTGAAAATCCTGACTTTCACAGGCGATGATTCCTGAAGTTCAAGATTGATGGTAAAACTTTTCTCAAACGGATTGGGCATGATGGCTATGTTGTTTTTGTTGTCTTGCTGTAACAACGTCTGCATACCGTCACGCTTCAGTTCGAAGAACATAGGGCGCTCCGGCTCTTTCTGTGAAAGAGAATAGAGGTTCAGCCGGCCACGAATTTTCTCATTCCAGACATCATACAAGACATTGGTCAACCTATATTTCACAGCACCGCTGGTGGTGTACCGATCGTTCATTTTCAGACTGCCGCTCATGAAATCAAGACGATTGTCTTCAGTCAGGTTAGCCGTGAAAGGAACAGTATCTGTACCTAACACCATCTGTCCTGTTACTTCAGCCCCTTTTTTTCGAACAATCATCGACATAGGTTTTTCGCCGATGAGATACTTTCCACTCCAGTCGTACGTAGCCAGATAGCCGTGATAGCAGCCTGCTATCAAACTGGTGTCATTGACAGTGGGTGAAATCTGTGGCATTTCATCAGGGATGTTCCCATCAGTGTAGAGATTCTCCAAATAGTTTTCGGGATTTGGACGTTCCAGTTCTTCCTTTGCGTCACGATATCCCAGCATGGCCGAACGATAAAGGTATTCTGTGGCCAAATCGGAGTCTGTCCCTACGCCATACCCGTTCCGATAGCACAGGCCAATCATATAGAGAGAAGGACGATGTCGCTTCTCCGATGCATCCTTGAAACACTGGAAGGCCTCAGTGTAGTTCTGATGGCATCCTGTCCCTTTATATAGCATCATCCCCTTAACATACATACAGTCAGTAGATCCTTTTTCAGCACCTAATGAAAAATAATCATAGGCTTTCTTGAAATTCTGTTCCACGCCATACATGGCAAATCTGTAAAGTGCACCAAGATGGTAATAGGCATAGGCATATCCATGCTGTCCCGCTCTCTCAAACCAGGAAACAGCGCGTATCGAGTCTGCCTTGACACCATTGCCTTGCAGATAGGCAATACCCAGGCTATTCATGGCTAGGGCCGACGAGTCTTCGGTAACGGCTGTCTCCAGTACATTAATGGCCCAATCCTTTGTTTTGCTCTCATCAATACCTTTTAAAACTCTGTTGGCACGTTCTACCCTTGACTTCCAGAGTCTTTTCTGTTCTGGTTTTGTAAGGCTTGAAAATGGTTGCCTTCTTATCTGCCCCGACGCACTTGTCACATTAAGGACTACTGTGGCGATGACAAGCATACATGACCATAGTATGCTTACATTGTTTGTTCGTAAAAAACTCTTCATAATTTTTCTTTCTTATTTTTTATTAACTTACTGTCTCTTTTTCTCCATTTGAGCATTTTTATCAAGTGTCTCAAGCATTCTAACCATATCGGGCTTGCGTTTATTGAGTTCTGCCAAACTCTTTCGTTGTGCAGAACTGCGGTAGCGATAGACATCCTTTATCTTTCTTTGTTCCAGGTAATAACGGTATGCTTTATTTACATCCTCTGTTTTGTCTAATTGATCAGACAGACCGGCATCAACAATTTTTTTCCAATCATTATACAAAGTCCGAGTAATACTCATAGCGTATTTGTAGATGAAAAAGTTGTCCAGTTGTTCTGGAGTCAATGATTCTGTCAAAACTTCCATCTCTTCATTCCAGACATTGGCTTTGGGGTTTTGATAGAGTTGCCTTGCCATTGACAATGCCTTGTCCATCATATATTGATACTGCGCATTGTCCAAATCCAAAGTATCCTTGCACCTAAGCGCAAAACTGATGTTCTCCCCAGAGATATTGTTTCCTTTGACGGGGATAAGGAGCAAGTTTAGCGAGTCCCTATAGACAGAGTCTATCTCTTGTTTACACTTGACCCTTGCGAAAACAGAGTCGTTATAGATGTAGTTGTAGCAGGCCTTCCGCCATTCCCGTTCCCTGATAAAACGACCAATAACATGGGCCATCCCCAGGGGGACTCTATATTTTAGGCGGAGGGCAACCTCACATTCCTGCACACCAAAGTTGGTTTCCCTTACGATTTCTTTGAAATGCGCATCTAAAGTGTCTTCTTCCGAAAGGATTCGGAAAGATGTCTGCGCTTGAGATGCCATGAGACACATGGCAAAGAGCATAGAAAATAAAAATCTAGGCTTCATTTATTAAATAACAATTAAAAGTGTTTATCGTTTATCCATTTTATGCCGTGTATAGCCTTGCCTTAGCAGGAATTTCCTGACTGATGTTTTCTGGGGAATCATGTGTGACAAGGTGTCGAGTTGCGATATAGCGACATCACTCTGTCCTGTATGGATAAGGCACTTATAGGCAGCGGCTAACAGATTAGGGGAAGAAGAGTATTGGCGGGCATGACCAATATATTCCAAGGCATCGGCATAGCGACCTGCCCTCATGCTGTTACGGGCACGGCAGGTCCAGAAAGCCTCAGAGGTGCCGATGGCGTCCTCGATAGCGGCATATCGCTTGTCATCTACAGAGGAGCCATTTCTGTAGAATTCATCAAATTTCTTCAATTGTAGTTGTGCAATAGTCGTTCTGATGACTCCCCATGAAAGGACAATAACAGGAAACGACATAAACAAGGTAGCAAAGCATACTGATTGAGTTCGCAGAGGCAATGTTTCTGCCTTGCTGACAACGAAGGCTGCATAGCACAGAACCAGCATCCATGGTAGGACGGAGGTGTAGACGAAGTTGAACAACGACATGACGGCAAAGGCACTCATCACGGCAGTGGCCTCCCACTGCCTCTGGCGTATTGCAATCAGGATGATGACTGCATAGAAAGCAATCAGAAAGAGCATCCCAGGTATGCCACCCTCTACGGCTTGCTCCAGATAGTCGTTGTAGGCCATCATCACGAAGTCTGCGTTGCGCCGCTCTGTGGCAGTAGATTCGCTGTTGGCAAAATAGTCTGCCTGTCGGAGATTGTAGTTTTTCTCGAAGAGACCATAGCCATAGCCCATTGGCCGCTCTGCCACCATTGCGGCAGACAGTTTCCAGATAAGCAGTCGACCGTCGGCAGAGTCTTTCTTCATGTCATACAGTTTATGCCCGATAGCCGCAACCATCACTATTGCCGCAACAACGGCCAGACCTGCATAGAATTTTTGTCTGACAATCTGCTGAAGGCTATTGCGATAGCGGACCATCAAGAGAATAACTACTTCAATGGCTAAGCCAATATAAGCCGTTCGGCAGCGAAGCAGGATGATGCCTGAAACAGCACAGAGAAGTACGACTGCATAGAGCATCCGCCTGTTCCGCCTTGCGAGTCTGGCGATAAGCATAGGAATGCAACCCACCAGAAACAGAGCCGCCACCGTAGGGTTTTCATTGCACCCTGTTAATTGGAAATACTTGTTGCCGCTTTCCACGATTCCTGTCAACTGACCTAATATATATAATAGGTGTATGACAGCAGCGACCAGAAGAATATTTTCAACATCAGTCATCGTCAACAACCTGGCCCTAAGCAGGTAGCCCAGGACAGGAACGACAAGCAGTGTAACACAGAGATAGTACACCCTATAATGCTCACATGGTTGGACGATGAGGTCGTAAAAGATCACATAGCCCATCCACAGAACGACAAAAATGTCGATTTTGTTTATCACTATCCCACCCTTGCCTGTCACCAATACAAACATCGCGATAGAGGTCAGGGCGATAACACCTAACTCAAGGAAAAGATAGCGGGAGAGCGATGGATACACAAACAGGTGTGTATCCACCGTTGCCAGCAGACAGGTTGCCAAAAGGACGCACGTTGCCAGTACCCCCAGTACCTTTCCTAGTTTCATCTTTTACTTACAATGTGATATCACCATAGAAATAATAGTTACTGCCATCTGGATAAAGGCGCAACTCATAGTCACCGGTGAGGGTGGCGGAAAGAGTCACAGTGCTGGTGCCGGCAGGAACAATAGTGCTATAAGCCACCTCTCCATCCTCATTTAATAAGGTGAGGGTGTAGTTAGGATGAAGTGCGGAGAGTTCAATTTGGTGATTCTCCAAGTTGATGTGCATCGGTTTGACTGGAGCCTTTGTTGGAATCCTAATAATGGGCGTCTCGTCAGTGAAGCCTACCGATAGTTCAATTTCATCGCCAAATACAGACATAAATGGCATGAAGCACGCCAATGCGATTGCAAAAAGTTGTTTTTTCATTGCTTACTGTGTTTTTGATAATTTGCGGTGCAAAGGTAGTCATTCCTTCTTTGCCAGCAAATTATTTCACGACCTCAGAGTTCACAAAAGTTCACAAGAACCGTAAGAATCTGGAAAGCAATGATTTATGATGGTTGCTATATAGCCCTGATACGCTCGTCAAATTCACGGGCAGTACCTTCTACACCATATAATTTCAACAAAAGTCTGCTTCTCAGCATTGACACATTGGACTTCGAGGTGTTAATAAAATTGGCAATGACGCTGGATGGAAAGTTCAGCCTTACAAGCATACATAGCCGATATTCTTTGTCTGTGAGGATAAGGTGGCTTGTGTTCAGCGCTCCTCGGAAAGAAGGGAAAATCGTGTCGAATGCTATCTCCAATTGTTCCCAGTCTTCATTTTGAGGACTCTCCGAAACATGGGTCTCAAGATGCTTAAACCGATGGTAAATGTCAGTTCCTTTTAGTTGTGCATCTGTCTGCTTGCTTCTTGCATTTGTTGCCTTTGACTCATACTGACGGATTTGCTCAGTGAGATTTGCTATCGTCATTTTTGCCTCGGCAATGACCTGAGTCAGTTGGCTGTTCTTTTCAGCCTCCAGGTTTTCGACATCGGTTTT
>JAFUUL010000019.1 GCA_017483805.1 Prevotella sp. | reverse complement strand
GAGTTCCTGATGTATATGAACTACTTCATCGGCAAGGAGTATGGCAAGGACTACTGGCAGCACCCGGAGCAGCAGGCCGACCTCTCGCTGAAGAAGCGCACCATCGACAAGGTCATCACCGACTACTTCGAGCAGATTGTCTACACGCTGAACCAGCCCACAGGCGCACGTAACTATCAGGCCGTGTTCTGGAACGTGGCCTACTACGACCGCTACTACTTCGAGTCCATCTTCGGCGAGTTCTACTTCCCCGATGGCTCCAAGCCCGACTGGGACGGCCTCTCCTGGCTGCAGAAGCGCTTCATGAAGTGGTTCAACAAAGAGCGCACCAAGACCCTGCTGACCTTCCCCGTGGAGACGATGGCCCTGCTGGTGGACGAAAACGGCGAGTGCAAGGACCAGGAGTGGGGCGACTTTACGGCCGAGATGTACAGCGAGGGCCACTCGTTCTTCACCTACATGAGCGACAATGCCGACTCACTCTCGTCGTGCTGCCGTCTGCGCAACGAGATCACCGACAACGGCTTTTCCTATACCCTCGGTGCCGGCGGCGTCAGCACGGGCTCGAAGTCGGTGCTCACCATCAACCTGAACCGCTGCATCCAGTATGCCGTCAACCACAAACTGGACTATCTGGAGTATCTGGGCGAGATCATCGACCTGTGCCACAAGGTGCAGACGGCCTATAACGAGAACCTGAAGGAACTGCAGGCCCACGGTATGCTGCCCCTCTTCGATGCCGGCTACATCAACATCGCCCGCCAGTATCTGACCATCGGCATCAACGGCCTGGTGGAGGCTGCCGAGTTCATGGGCCTGAAGATTACCCCCAACGACGAATACAAGCAGTTCGTGCAGGGCATCCTGGGTCTGATCGAGAAGTACAACAAGCAGTACCGCACCAAGGAACTGATGTTCAACTGCGAGATGATCCCTGCCGAGAACGTCGGCGTGAAACACGCCAAGTGGGACCGCGAGGACGGCTACTTCGTGCCCCGCGACTGCTACAACTCCTATTTCTACGTGGTGGAGGACGACTCGCTGACCATTCTCGACAAGTTCAAACTCCACGGTGCGCCCTACATTGAGCACCTCACCGGCGGTTCGGCCCTGCACATGAACCTGGAGGAGCACCTCTCGAAGGACCAGTACCTGAAACTGCTGAAGGTGGCCGCCAAGGAGGGCTGCAACTACTTCACGTTCAACATCCCCAACACCGTGTGTAACGAGTGTGGCTACATCGACAAGCGCTATCTGCACGAGTGCCCCAAGTGCGGCTCGAAGAACATCGACTACATGACCCGCATCATCGGTTACCTGAAGCGCGTCAGCAACTTCTCCCAGCCCCGCCAGGAGGAAGCCGCACGCCGCTTCTACGCTAGCGCTTAGGAATTAAGACTTAAGAGTTAAGAATTAAGAATTGTCGCCTGACGGCGATTAAGAATTAAGAGTTTAGAATTATAATTCATAATCGCAGCGAAGCGAGAATAACTCTTAATTCTTAACTCTAAATTCTAAATTGAAAAACATGCTCAAGTACGTCAACACAGGCATCGTCTTCCAAGAGATACCCGACGAGGTCACCCTGGCCATCAACATCTCCGGCTGTCCCTGCCGCTGTCCGGGGTGCCACAGTCAGTATCTCTGGGAAGACATCGGCCTGCCGCTCGACACCGATGCCATCGATGCCTTTGTCAAGAAGTACGGTCAGGACATCACCTGCATAGCCTTCATGGGTGGCGATGCCGACCCCAAGGGCGTCAACCTGCTGGCGCAGTATATCCACGAAGAGCATCCGCAGTTCAAGGTGGCCTGGTACAGCGGCCGCATCCGCATCCCTGCCGTCGTCTGCCGCACCGACTTCGACTACATCAAGATTGGCCCCTTCATTCGCCACCTTGGGCCACTGAAGGAGCCAACCACCAACCAGCGTCTCTATCGCAAGACCGACGCCGGCGAATTCGAAGACATCACCTCCCGCTTCTGGCGGAAGCCGTGATAATCTCCGTTTTACTTCTTTACCGCACGGATAGAGGCAACCGAACTGCGGCTCAGTTGATGGTCTGTATAGAAATAAGAAGAGGGAAAATAAAATCCAAAGATTTGAGCCTGAATCGGATCGTTCGTGAACAGAGATGAGGTCCAATAAGTGCCACGCTTTTTCCAGTCTTGTTTTCTTGTCGACTTCAGCAGTCCTGCAGTAGGCAGGAAAATGCTGTTGCCGTTAGTCTTACTGATGAATCTGACACCATTGACACCATTCACAGTCACAAATTCTTGCGTAGTGTTGTCCTCCAGTTCCTGAGCCTCATCGCTGGTTGGCATACGCCAGCCATCACCCCAGTTAGCCACTGCGGCATCATCCTCAGGCTCAAGCACAGTCTTATTGTCGCCTTTAGAGGGAAATGAATACAGCCCTATCCATACTTTTGCACCATCCGGCCAATACTTTGTCATCGGAGGTGTGGTATCACTAGGATCCTTTCTGCTATACTGAAACTTATATGTCTTCATAGATTTCTTGGATTTTTTTGCCTCTGTTTCTCCCCAAGCAAAATAATCACCATAGCCCTCGGGCTTTGTAGCCCCCACATTCATGTTCGCCCATTTCAGCCCGCTGGGCAGGCCCAGGTCGACAGCCACCACACCCTCTGGTGCCCCGGTCTTCTTACCATCGGTACCAGCCATCACAGTTCCTGCCATCAGCAGGAAGCAGCACATTAAAATCGATTTTAGTTTCATCGTTAATTCTAGTTCAAAAGTTACAAGAGGGAAAGTCCCCCTTGTAACTATAATTATTATATTTGTGTTACTTCACAACAATCTTCTTGCCACCTACGATGTAGAGGCCCTTGGTGGCCTTCTCCACGCGCTGGCCTTGCAGATTGTAGACCTTGCCCTGCTGGGCCTCAGCCTGGATGGCATTGATACCGGCAGGCTCGGCGGTCTTGGTGAAGTCGATCAGGTAGAGTTGATAGGTGACCTGATCGTTCTTTGCATAGATGGAGCCCATGCCGGTCAGCGTGTACTTGGCACCAGCCTCGAGAGCATCGATGCCGACGCTCCACTGGTTGTAGACAGACAGTTCAGCGTCACCCACCTTGAAGGTCAGGTTCTTGCCGCTGGCACTGACATACTCCGCATTCTCCACCTTCAGGTAGGCATTCATGTTCTTCACGTCACCGATGTTCGCAATGTCGAGCGTCTTTGGCGTAACCTCGGCACCCTTCGACTTCACCGTAAACTGCATCTCATCCTTCGATGTGCCCAGTTCCAGCAGGCCATTGTAGGTCTTCATCATACCGTAGATGGCATCGAAGCCCTGGCCATTACCCTTGTCGTTTGAAATCACGTCGCCCTTCTCAAGCCCCAGGCCGCTGCCATAGAGCAGCAGGTCGTTCTGACCATCGCTGATGTAGGTATAAGAGCCGTTGGCATAGGTGACGGTAGCGGTGCCAGCCGTTTCCTCGTTTATCATGGCCCAGTAGGAAACGGGAATACCCGTAGAGGTGAACTTGGAGTTGTCCTTCATGAAGTCCTCAACGACCTCAGCCAGGCTCATATAGCCCTTGTAGACCGTCAGCGTGTAACTCTTCGTGCTGGCCTTATAGGTTGCGTCGCCGGCATAACTGGCCTTCAGCGTCAACTTGCCATAACTGTGATTCGACGGCTTGACCACGTTTCCGTCGATGACCGGCTCAGCATCGCCTACTCTGAAGTCGGAGCCCTTGGTCAACTCCCACGCCACAGCCGTACCGACGGTCGTGTCGCCAGCCTTGACGGTAGCCGTGGGCAGGGCCACGCTCTCACCATTGGCACCATAAGTGAATCTGGTCTGATAGTCACCAGAGAACTCGATGGTGGTAGCAGTCTTGGTGTCACTACTTCCCACATAGGTAACAACAATCGAAGTGGCACGAACCTGATTCGATGAAGCCTTCAGTTGTAAGGATTCAGCATTGCCAGTCCAAGTGCCCGTGTTTCCTTCGCTTGCTTCATAAGTTCCTGTTTCGCCAACATTCGTAAAGCAGCCAGGACCATATTGTGCAGTACCGCTGGCCGTACACGTAAACACGACACTGGTGATGTTTACTCCACTGGCAGAGATCGTGATTGTCTGATTCTTGAAAATACGAATCTGCTCTGTCGTAATCGTACCACTTGAAACCTCAATCGTGATAGGCGACTTCGTTGCAGATGTGGCTGCACTTGTGGCTGCAGAGAAGTCTGCAGGGCCAAATGTCAACTCGTCTGCCCATGCTCCTGCTACAAAGAGGAGCATCATTGAAATAAAGGTAAAAAATTTCTTCATAAGCGTTGTAATTTTAATTAAAACCGTTGATCATGTTTTCTGACTGCAAATATACAACTTTTTTTCCAAAGTAGCAAACTGATGTGTTAAAATGTGATAATTTCCCACCCCCGATCCACAACTTTTGGAGAAATCCTGTACACTTATTATAAAAATTGTCTACCTTTGCAGCAGAATTCCAATCAAACAACTCACAAACATTATGTTGAAACATCTTAAATCCTATGGTTTTGTAGCCGCCGCAGCAGCAGTGGTGCTCAGCGGCTGTTCATCCCACGACATCACCCCCGATGCCGTCGTGCTCGAGCAGAAGCAGAAGCAGGACTATGCTAACAACTTCGTGAAGCACTATGGCACGATCGATGCCAATCAGACGTGGGACTTCACTTCCAACAAAGTTCGCTTGGGCACACGTGCAGCCAGCGACGAAATCCTCATCGAGACGGTAGACGGACTGGACTGGGGTGTGGAAGAAACGGTGGACGAGAACAACAAGTACACCTACACCCTCACCAAGAATCTCGACCTCTACAACGACGTGCCCAAGAAGTTGCCCGAGAAGGTGCGCCACACCGGCGAATCGGCCATCCTCGTGGCTCCGTCCAACGACTTCTACATCTACCCCATCAGTTGTCAGGGCGCCTGGAGCCACGACTTCTGCATCAAGGTGGGCGATGCCGACCCTGTCAAGGTCTACCACAAGTTCTGGAGCGACTACAGCAAGCCCTACGTCAACGGTATGGCCACCAACTACTCCATTAAGGACAGCACGCTCAACGTCAGCCGCCGCGCCGAGATGCCTGGCGTGCATATCTATGCTCCCACAGGCACCCCCGTTGAGATCTACCTCGACAAGTTGAACAACGGCAATGCCCCCCTGGCCAGCACCGTCACTGGCAGCGCCATCGTGCTCAAGGCTGACGCCAAGCCCGAGGGTGTGCCCTTGAACGAAAACTCCATCGTGGAGTACATCGGCATAGAGGACCAGTATGACTACGACTTCGACTACAACGACATGGTGCTCTGCGTCGTGGGCAACCCCGACACGCCGCCTACGGAGAAGATCGAGGACGAGAAGTACACCGTCAACACCAACGTCACCAAGCGCTACATGATTGAAGACCTGGGTGCTACGGACGACTTCGACTTCAACGACATCGTGGTCGACGTGACCGAGAACGTCACCTACACCCACCACCGCACCTACAAGACCAACGAAGCCGGCGAGCGCACAGAGATCACCGACATCATCACCAATACTGCCAAGAGCCAGAAGGCCGTCATTCGCCACCTGGGCGGCACGCTGCCCTTCACGCTGAAGATCGGCAACACCACCATCAGCGACGTGGCTCCGCAGTTGGATGTCGACGTGAACATCTCGAAGAACATCAGCGGCTGGAATCCTGACACCAACAACATCAGCATCCAGGTCGAGCAGACCAGTGGCGCCGTCTTCACCGTCCAGTTCCCCAAGGCCGGCGAGGCTCCTATGATCATAGCCGTCGACCCCGACCAGCAGTGGATGCCCGAGCGCCAGAGCGTTCCCAATAGTTGGTTCTATCTGCCGGAATAAATTATTTTAGCAATTTCACTTCCACTTCCACTTTTTCTTCGGAAACCCCTGTGTTTATCGACGTTTCAGGAAGTGGAAGTGAATTGTTTTACTTCCACTTCACTTCCACCTCCTGCCGACCGATGCGCCACGCACTCGGTTAAGACGCTGGTTTACAGTCGTTTAAATGGCGTTTTACATTATTTTACGCCGCGTAAAACATCGTTTTACACGGCGTAAAACGATGTTTTACAGCACTTAAAAAATTGTAAAACGCGTCATTTTCATTTTTTTGTGTGGACGTTAAGATCACCAAGAAGCGGCAACTTTCTATCAAGCAAGTGCCTAGAATGTGCTGACGAAGCGGCAGGAATGTGCTGACGAAACGGCAGGAATGCGTCAACGAAGCGGCAGGAATGTGCTGACGAAGTGCCTGGAATCTATGCGAAGGTGGCAACTAAGGACATCGGAAGATGGCACAAAAAGCCAGAAAAGTGGAAGTGAAGTGGAAGTAAAATAATTCACTTCCACTTCCAGATTCACCTGTATTTATCGGCATTTCAAGAAGAAAAGTGGAAGTGGAAGTGAAATTGCAAAACTTTCCGCGCGCGCGAAAATCAAGCAAGGAACATCATCAGCTAGCTGAAGCTAATGGTGGCTAAAGTCTCTTTCGTTTTTTCCGTTTCCACTTCCTTTTGAGTAACTTTGCAGGCGCAAAATCAAATCAAAAGGAAATGAATTATGGAAGAACTATTCAACGAAGAATCCCTCAACAGGTCTATGGAGGAAATAGAGCAGATGTGTTCGATTCTACGCGACAAAGAAAATTTCATCCGAGAGTGTATTAGGAACTATGTGTCCCGCCTTTTGATGGACACATCGGAAGAGAAACACGTGAAGATGGAGGCTTGCTTGTACGAAGACGAAGCTTATGGATTGACATCAAGCGGAATGCCGTGGGTCACTCAGATTTGGCAGCATCCGTCAGAGGGAATCATCACCACAACTATTGATGACGAAGATTTTGACCCAGACGAATATGAAATCACCACCGTCAGGGAATCCTGTAGAGGAAAATTTGAGATCGACTTTGACGATTACTCCACAAAGGAACAAATGGAAATTCTCAGGGAGTTGGTGTGGACGCTCAATAACCGATGAGCAGGATGCCCTTCAGTGGCAACTGCAGACGGCTGTTGATATACATAGTCTCAAGAAACGTCCTCACTTCTTTGTAGTCGTATCCCACGACCTGCTTTCCTCCAGAATTGAAAACATACTCGTTCAGCACAGCAATAACCAGATACTCTACCTCATACATCATGCAGGCCTGGAAGATGTCTTTCAAGAACTGATTGTTCCTGACGGCCCGACCCGCCTCAACCTCAATGACAATCTTGTGGTCAAGGCTAAGAGCATCAGCCGCAAAGAACTTGTCTATCTGGTTGTTGTCGCTGAACAAGACTGGCACATAGATCTGCTCATTCTTCGTCTTGCCCGTCTCCACCTTAAACCCCAAGGTTTCCAGGCTTGGGCGAAGCAGTGCCAACATATCGTTCGACTTGAGATGAACATTAGCATCCTTTTCTTCATCTACTTTCTTGAAACACTCAACGATATCATGCATTTCGCTGGTCATGCCATGCGAACGCGGAAAGAACTGGAAGTTGATCATCTTTAGTTTCGTTTTAAGTTCGGTCGATATGATATTGGCATCACAAATAAGCGTCTCATTGGTACTTCTTCATTAAGTATTCCAGACGCAAACTATCCACTTCCTCATCGGTGGCATACCAAGAGTTGCCACGCTGGAACTGTTCTGCTGCAATGGATGTTCTTAACTCTATTGCTATCATAATATACCTGAGTTACACTATCTGGGTGCAAAGATAATGATTTTATTTCAAACTTGATAACCAAAGCCGAAAAAAAATAATCCCCAAAATAAATGGCGGTTTCCTGAAAAAGCACTACCTTTGCAACAGAATCCATCAGTCTATGACAAGTCGGAAGTTATATTATATCTGTATGGGCCTGCTCTTGGCGGCCTGCTCTCAGCCGTCGCCGAAGGTGGACAAAGGCCTGCTGGCTCAGGCGGAGCAGGGGGATGCGGAGGCACAGATGAAGGTGGGCTTGGCTTTCGACGGGATGGAGGACTTCGAGGAGGCAGCACGATGGTATGCGCTGGCGGCTGAACAGGGGGTGAGCGAGGCGCAGAACAACCTGGGGGTGCTGTATAAGGACGGACAGGGCGTCGGTCAGGACTTCGAGGAGGCGGCACGATGGTTCAGGATGGCTGCCGTGCAAGGAAACACGCTGTCGCAACTGAATCTGGGATGGCTCTATCATGCCGGCAAGGGTGTCCGCCAGGATGCCGACTCGGCCCG
>JAFUUL010000138.1 GCA_017483805.1 Prevotella sp. | reverse complement strand
TCCGTGGAATCCGTGGTTTCGCTGACTGCCTGCTGGAAGTCCTTGTAGGCTTGCGAGTGCTTCATCTGCTCGTGCAGTTCGGCATCGAGCCGGTCGCAGTCGGCCTGGGCGGTCTTGATGTCGGCGGTCAGGCTGTCGATGATGTTCCAGAGTGACTGCTGCGGGCGGTACTGCTGGCATAACTCCGTGATGAGTTCGCGGGTCACCTTCAGGCGGCGCAGGCGGTCGTGGGGCGACTCCGTGGGGCGGTCGCGGGGGCAGCCGAGGAGCCAGTGCTCGAGGTTCAGGCGCGGATAGGTGCGCAGGTAGCGTTCGCGGCGGCTCTCCCAGAGGGTGATGACGGCGGCGGTGTTGTCGGGGTCGTCGTCGTCATTCAACCACCATTCCTGCCAACTCTCCACTTCTTCAGCAACAGCAGCCCTGCTGCCGTAACGCTTCACCCATTCATCGAGGCGGTCGATGATGGTCTGGCAGTCGGAGAGCGAGAGGTAGAGCCAGTCGCCGAGTTCAAGGGTCTCGTAGGTGCCGTCGCCCTGGTCGCCGACGCCTACCCATCGCCACTCGCTGTAGCCCAGCAGGTCGGCGACCTGTCGGGCGTACTCGTTGCAGTGCGAGCGGAAGGCTGTTGTGAGTTTGTTGGTCATTGTTGTTATGGGGTTTGTTAAATGATTGGTATTTCACAATAATTGGTGTTGTCTTTCAATCTTGCGAGGTCTATCTGCTCGCTGATTTCTCCGAGAGTGATGTCCGTGCCGAATGCCTTGATGAGCGCACGGGCATAGGTTCTGAGTGATGACAGGCTGGTGCCGGTGTTCACTCGGTCGCCACGTTGGAGCGGCTTCTGCCAGTCGGGACGCTCATACTGGAGCGTGTCCGTCTTGCCCTGCTCCCATAGTTTGCGGTATTCGTCCTCGAATATCCACTTGATGCCTCGGTAGAGTTTGCCCGTCTTACATGCTTTCGTCAGCAAGTGACGGGTGAGGTGGTACTTCTCATGTGCCACCTTGATACTATCGAAGCATCCCATCATCGTGCCGTCGGTGTTGACCGCCACGATTTTGCGCTGCTTGCTTTCGTAGTAGGCTTGCTGTCCTGGTGTCATATATCGTTGTGGTTGTTGTCGTTAAAAAGGGAGCCGGTCGCCCGACTCCCGCACTACATAATAAGAAGGCATTACCTTAGAGATAACTCTGTCTGTTCGCACGTCACGCTTTTTTGTAGTAGCAACATGATAACTAAGTCCGCTCTTGGGTGCTTGTCTCGCCGAATAGGAAACAATAGAGTCTTAACATCCGAGATTCATTTCTTCCACGCCCTTGAGCGCTTCTGACTGAAACTCAGAAACTCTTTATTGCTCCTTTTCTTTGAGGTTCAACACTCGAAGTTCAAAATTTGTCTTCATAATTACTCACTAATGCCGACTTTCACGGCGCCCCGTCCTTGTCGGGGCTGATAACGTTTAAACATTGTTCATTAAATCTTTGGTAATTCTGCACCGCTGTGCATAGTGGGAGTGGAGGGTGTCGAACCCTCATTCCACCTTGTCACTCCCTGCCAACCGCTCCAGAGCGTCGGCAATTCTCGTCAGTTGCTCCTCAATGCCTTTCAGCCGTGAGGGTACTGTTTGCATAAATCTCAATTCTATTTCTGTCATAATTCGTCCAATTCGTTAAATTCGTAGTCTATCTCTCCCTCTCAATCCTCCCCTCGCTCAGGTCAAACGCGTAGCAGGCATCGAGGAGTGCCGCCACGGGGTCTATCTTCTCATTAATCGTCCCGGCTTTCGTGATGCGCCGGAGGTCGGTGCGACCGAGTTCGACACCGCAGTTGGTTTAGCACCTTTTGAGTCCCCCGACAAACGGGGGACGGCTATAAAGCAGGGGGCGAAAAGAATGTAAGGGGTTATTGTTTGTATTTCCAGCGGTAGCCGCCAGCGGTCTTGTGACGTGGGTTGCCCTTGCAACACTTGCCGATGGCAGAACGGGTGTAACCTGTGGCTTCTGCGGCTGCTGATATGCTTTCGTAGGTAGCGACGATGTTTCCGTCGGCATCTATCTGAGCAACTGCTTTGTATAATGCCTTTGTCCGTCGCTCAATTCCCGTGCCGTATCGAATGTTATAGAGTCCAGTACACCATTCCAGATTGTCGGCTCGATTGTTGGTCTTGTCCTCATCTTTGTGATTCACCTCTGGCAGATTGCCGGGATTGGGGATGAAAGCCCGTGCCACTAATGCGTGTATTCGGTGGGTATGTCCCGTTCCCCTGCCTCCTGTGTTGAGATTGATTATTGGGTAACCGTCTATTGAACGGGCTTGTCGAAGTATTCTACCCTTCACTATGTACGAGATTTCTATCCCCATCCTGCTGTCGAAGCGGTGCATCATGTGGTCGAGTGAGCGCACCCTTCCGAGATTGCTCACCTCGTACTTGCCTTCGTAGCCTTGAATATCTTTCCATTCTTCTGTCATACGATTCCGCAAATGATGGTGAATAACAGGCTGGCGATTGCTCCCAGCACCCACTCCGTAGCGGTGAAGTTCTCACGCTTGTAGTCTTCGATGATCTCTTTCATGACGGCATTTGTTTGATGTTGAATAAATAGCCCCATTCTGTCTCTACCACGCTTCCGATGGTTCCGTAGGGTGCATCATTGAGGCGTTTCTGCTCCCGTGGTGTGATTGCGGTCTTCATACGGCGTTGGTCTGACTTTCGGTGAATGGCTCCAGTAACTCAAATGCGCGGACGGCGAAATAGAAGAACTCGGCTAACTCGTCCACACAGCACTCGTCTTTGTGGTCGGGGTTGCAAAGGCCGATGATGTTGAATACTTGCGCCTGTGCTTTGGCGGTCTTGGTCATCAGTTCTGTGTAACTGTACTCATGTTTCAGGAACTCACTGATTTTGGCTTGCGCCCTGGCGATTGCTACCGCCTTTTCGGTCTCGTTTTGATACCTTTTCATACCTTTATGTTTTGACAAATAAAAATGCGGCACTTCGCGCTGTCAAGGCCCAATCAGGTATGATGGTGCTGCCTCCGGGGTGTTTCCACTTGCCCGACGCGGTTGCCGCTATGCTTGTTTTGCAACGGACACAAAATAAGCAGCCGTTTTGTGGGGCTGCTGCTTCGTGCCCCTGATTGGTTTTGACGTTGCAAATATAAGCATTTATTTTTATAAGTCCCAAACAATCAGTATGAAAATTAAGTAATTTTATGAATTATCGCTCTCTTTCTATGCGCCCTTCCGATAAATCGAATCCGTAACAGGCATCAAGCAGAGCGGCCACGGGGTCGATTTTCTCGTTGATGGTGCCACCCTTTACGATGCGTCGCAGTTCCGTGCGCCCTAACTCCACGCCGCAATTTCCGAATGCCCAGGGCCATAAAGGGGATGCTGAGAATGTTATCCACGGTTCTTGCCCCAATATCATTTCCTCCAGATGAGAGATTATCGGATTCATAGACATTGCCGACTGCGAGACGGGTATCACCATCTGACGGATGGCCTCGCCGCCTATGCCGAGCGACTGGAGCCACGCCTGAAGGTTGTTAATCGGGCTTTTGCTCTGGGCAGGATCGTAAAGGAACATCACGATGTCGAGCCTCATTCGCTGGAGGTCGGGGGTGCCGTCCTCCTTCGGGTAGAATAGGTGTTCGGCCATCTTGCTAATCGCCAGCATACTGTCGTATGTCTCTCCCGGTGCGACGTGCAACCAGCCTTGATCTATCCACGTCTGGTATAGTTGGCGGTTGGGGCTTTCGTTCAGTTCGCTCTCCAATACCCAACTTTCCGTGTCGGCAAACATCAGGCCGCGCATGGTGTCGGGATGGTGCTGGGCGTGGTTGTAGTCGACGGCCAGATAGGTGAGGGAAAAGAGGTCGTGGCCGTGACTGAAATCGGCACCCACGAAGATGCGCCAGCCCTGGTCGTAGGTGCAGCGGTCAATGCGCCGCGTGGGGTCGGGGTCTTGCAGCGGACGGATGCGGTCGGCAGGAATCCAGCGGGTCACTCTGCCGGGCAACCATAGATTCATGTCCTTGGTCAATACCTCGCGCTTGGTGTCCTCGCTCAGGCTGGCGGCGTGTAGTCGCTCACGATACCACGTCGGCTGTACCGTTATTCCAATACTCCTATTGACCATTTTGAATATTTCGGGGTCGTCCAGTTGCTCCAGCGTGTAGTCAACCATCCACGGGTCGAGCCTGAGCAGGAAGGCGAACCAGTAGTCGTCGGGCGTGCGGCAGGGCTGGCCCAGCGGGTGGTCGAGTTCGGTGAGCAGGGTGCGCTCCACGGTCTCTATCTGACTTTTGTACGGCCCTTCGCTGACGAGTCCGGCGGTGGTGGTGTGGAGCAGCAACTTCTCGCGGCGCGGTCCCATGCTGCCACTTGCCACGTCCACGAGGCTCTGCATGTCGGAGTTGCCGTTGACGTATGCCGCCTGTCCGTGCTCGTCGGCGTGTACCATGCTGGCGTAGAGTCCGTCCTTCGTCTTGCCACCGGCCGACATCACCTTGATTTCGCCCTGTCGCGGCTGTGTCGGTTGCCAGTTCAGTTCGTCGGCTGTCAGTCGGAAGTACTTGCCGCCCATGCGGTTCAGGCACGTCGGGTCAACCTGCGTGGCGAAGGCTTTCACGGCTTTGTAGGCTATCTTCGCCTGTTCGCGGCTGTTGGCACAGATGAGCACCTGTGCGTTCACGTCGCCCAGGAAACAGGCTTCCACGAAGTCGATGGCCGCGCCGAACTCGGTCTTGCCGCTCTTGCGGGTCTGGAAGAGGTGGCAGTCGGTGGTCAGCCGTCGGCGGTCCCACACTCGCCCGTCCACCACGTA
>JAFUUL010000137.1 GCA_017483805.1 Prevotella sp. | reverse complement strand
GAGGGTGAAGAGCAGTGCGAGGTCGTACTTCGTCACTGCGGGGTGCGTGATCTGTGTCATACTGTTACTGTTTTTTTAGAAAGTTAAACTTATTGTGAACTAAAAAATGTTGTTTATTCCAATGGGATGTCGGGATGCTGCACGGCCAGCGGCAGGCCCTCCTGCGCGTTGGCCTTCTCACACGCCGTCAGCCCGTAACCCACGGCTGCCAGGCCGCAGACGAGGGTGGCGGCCATCACCCATTGCATGATTCTTTTCATTGCTTTTTTTGTTAATTGTATTAAATGCAGTAATACTTGGTCAGGAAGTAGGTGCGGTCCCAGTCGAGGATTTTCCGCTGCGACTCCTTCTCGGGGTGGATGTTGAACTCGTCGAAGATCATCAGCTGCTTGTTCTCCAGGTCGTAGAGCGGCCACTCCTTGGCCTTGCCGTCGGGCGACTCGGAGGCGCTGAGCGACGGGTTGCCGGTCTTGGCGAACTGCACCCACATGCGGCGCAGGGTCTTAGAGAAAGTTGCGTCGAAGATTCTGCCCGTGACGAGGGTTTCCTCTGGATGGTTGAACACAGTAGACAACTCTATGGCATGGCCGCTCTTCAATAACGGCCAGGAGGATTCGGGGGTGAAGAAGTAGGTGTACGACTTGCCGCCGGCCTTGGTCTGGTTCTCTGACATCCTAAAGAGCGGCGCGATGAACACGAGTTGATCTATCCAACGGGTGGTGGCGGAATATTCGGCGGTGACGTCCTTGGCATTCTGGCAGTAACTCTCGACCAGCGCCTTCTCCTCGCCCGTCATCTGGGCCATCTTTTCTGCCTTGCGGCCGGCGGCCCAGGAGTTCCAGGCGTCAAGTCCGAAGCCGTAGACAAAATAGCCCATCTCGTCCTTTGTGCAGCCCTGCAGGAAGGTGATGTCCTTGGCCGCACCGTTGGCGTATGCCTCGTAGGGGTCAAGGGGCAGGATGCGCCCGTCCCGTTCAGCCCATACGCGCAGGTCGAGCAAATCGGATGCCTTATCCACCAGTTTCCGTATATCGACCTTCTGCAGGTCGGCAACGGTCTTGCAGCCAAGTGCCGCCATCAGTTTGTCGGTGCAGGCGATGGATTGCTGCGTGGAGCGCGTGAAGACGGGAGCACCGCTCATGGCAATGACCTTCTTGAAATACTGCTGGGCGCCTGCTATGAGCGGCAGGGAGGTGACGCTGCCACCACCGGCCGACTGGCCCATGATGGTCACGTTGTCGGGGTCGCCACCGAAGGCGGCGATGTTCTCGTGTACCCACTTCAGGCCCATCACCTGGTCCAGCAGCCCGAGGTTCTGCGCGTCTGGATAGTCGGCACCGTCGGGCAGGTGGGACAGATGGAGGAAGCCGAAGACACCAAGCCGGTACTCGATGGAAACGAGGATGACGTCGGGGTTCTCCCTGACGAAGTTGCAGCCCTCCTCACGCGGCTCGGACGTTCCGCCCACTTCGAAGGCACCGCCGTGAATCCATACGATGACTGGCTTCGTAGCCGCAGACGCTCCCTCCGCCTTCCATACGTTCAGGTACAGGCAGTCCTCGCCCTGAGGGTAATGGGAAGCAATCTGGAATACGTCCTCCACCTGGCAGGGGCTCTTCCCGTTGTAATAGGCCTCGTAGATGCCGTCGTCAGCCACACAGTCTACGGGCGCCTTCCAGCGCAGTTCGCCCACGGGCTGCTGGCCCACGAACGGGATGCCCTTGTAGGCGGCGACACCGTCCGTCCGCCTGCCCACGAAGGTGCCGTTGATGCACTTCACGGCCAGCGACTGGTCATAGTTGCCGTCGGTAATCTGCTTGTTCTCGCCATAGAGAGCCTTCATCCTCTCGTCTCCTTTCTCTTCGTCCAGGAACTCGTTCACCGCCTGCTCCGGCTCGTCCTTACTCGGATTGTCGGCTTTGTCCGAGCACGATGTGAATACGCTTGCACCGCTAATGGTCATGGTGAACACCAAGGGTCGGATGGCGGCGAGCATCCATTGATATTTCTTTTTCATTGTTACTTGTTTTTGATTTTACATTGAGAATACCTTTTTGCCCTCGAAATAGGTGGCGGCGGGCTTGGCCTCGTGAATCTCGGTCGCGGGGCAGGTCAGCACGTCCTTGTTGACCAGCAGGAAGTCGGCATACTTGCCGGCCTTGATGCTGCCTCGCTCGTCCTCGATGAACATCTGGCGGGCGCAGTTGATGGTCAGGGCCTGCAGGGCCTGCTCACGGGTGATGAGTTCCTCAGGCCACCACGGTTTTCCCACCGCAACATGATATACGCCCGTCACGGCAATCTCCATGATGCCGAAGGGGTCGTCGGGACTGCCGCTCAGTGCGGGATAGTCCGAGTGTGAGGTCAGGTTGATGCCGTAATCGAAAAACGACTTCATGGGATACGACTTGTCCTCCATGCCAGCGGGGACTAACTCTTTCAGCAGTTCCGTATATTCGTCGGCCATATTATGCCACAGCATGCCTGAGGTGACGTAGATGTTGTGGTCGGCCATACGTTGATAATCGGCTGCATCGACGTTGCGCACGTGTACCAGCGTGTTGCGCATCTCGTCCTTGCCGCCATTGATGAAGGCGTTAACAACGCGGTTGACACCCTTGTTGCCCATCACGTGAGTATGCATGGTTATCCCATTGGCATTCGCCTTGCGCGTCATGTCGGTCAGTTCCTCTTCCTCCCAGTTGGGCAGGCCCTGATGACCGTCGGGATAGAGCGGTTCCACAAATCCCGTACCGCTTTCCACCGTGCCGTCTATAAAGAGTTTTATCCAGTTCGGTTTTACGCGGGTGGAAGCATATTTCCGGGCATCACGGGCCTCGGCCAGTGCCTTGTCCACATCCATCCAGCTCTCAATCTCGTAACTCAGGCCCAGCACGAAGTGCAGATTGCCGACCTCGTCCATCTGCTGGGCGGCCTCATAGAAATTGGTGTTGTAGAAATAGTTGCCCCAGCCGTCAAGATACATCGTGTAACCCTCCGACAATATCTGCTCCTCGATTTTTGCCATGTTCGCTTTGGCCATGTCAACAGGAAAGAGGTTGTCATTGTCCATGAAGGACCGCACGTAGGTGCTGGCCTGCTCCTTCAGGTAGCCCGTAGGCGTACCGTCGGCACCCATCTCTATCTCGCCTCCGCGCACTTCCGACTTCAGCACCGTTCCGTCAGCCTTCATGATGCCTGCCTTGACCATACAGAGCGTGTTCACCAGCCCCTTGTGGCCTTCCTCGTCGGCAAAATACATGGGAATATCGCTGCAGATGGCATCCAACTTCTGGCGGGTGGGCATGTTGTCCTGGAAGTTCAGCATGCGCCAGCCGAAGCCGAAGATGGCCTTTGCGCCGCTGGCCTTTGCCTTCTCGACGGCGGCGGGAACAATCTCCGTCAGGAACTTCTCCGAAGTGTCTTCCAGCCCCACGATCGTTCCTACGCTCTGTATGGCATAGCCCATCGAATAGTGGGCGTGGCCGTTGCCGCAGCCGGGCATCACCAGCCCCTTGCCGCTGTAGTCCACCACCTCGGTCTTGCCCGTCTCGACGTAGGCCTCGGCCCCCGCCTTGTCGCCCACATAGACGTACTTGCCGTCCTTCACGGCGAAGGCTTCCACAATGTCACCAGCCTCGGCGGTGTAAATCTTGCCATAGACCACGAGGTCGGCACCGTCCTTGACGTCCACAGCCGCGTTGTCCGTGTTGCTGCATGACGTCAGCGTCATGCTTGCGCCGCTGATTAAGAGGGTGGCGACCATCACCCATTGCATGATTCTTTTCATTGTCTTTGCTTGTTAATAATTAATAATCTTGTTCCTATATCGTACCGAGGTCTCTACTCCATCGCCGGAGCCTCAGATGGCGAGTAAATCGCCTTTTACTCCATCGCCGAAGCGTCGGATGGCGAGTATCCAAATCAGTTTCTGTTTCATGTCTTACATCATTTTGTTATATCGTCTGATTTTCTCCAACATTTGGGCGTTCCAGTCGGCAGTGCCGGGCAGTTGGTAGCGGCTGTTTCCCGTGGCCGAGGGGGTAAAGATGGTCTCGGCCTGCGGGGTCAGGGTGACGGTGCCGCGAGGGGAGAGCGTGAAGAGGCCGTCGCCCTCCACGGCCTGGATGACGGCCATCGGGTCCCACATCATCTGCCCCGTGTTGCAGTTGCACGTCATATAGACCTGCTTGATGGGGTGCGCGTCGGTCCACGCGATGTCGCTGATGACCTGCTCGGGCGTGTACTCTATCTCCTGGCCCACCTCCATCGGCGAGAACACCATATCGACGTCCTCTGGCCAGAGGCGGAAGAAGTCCTGGGCGAAGGTGATGCCCTGCGAGAAGTTGAAGTCAGGCTCGACGGACTGTCCGAACACGCCGCCCATCTGGTAGATGCACTTCACCTTCTGCCGCACCAGTTCCACGCCGCTGAGGGGGGAGTATTCGTCGCCCCCGGACTGCAACAGCGCGGCCAGGGCCGTGACGAAGCCGATG
>JAFUUL010000136.1 GCA_017483805.1 Prevotella sp. | reverse complement strand
GAGGAGGCCTTGGAGGAGGTCACAAGCAGTCCCCCTGTCACGGGATAGCGCGACAGGGGGCTTGGAAATCTTCCGAATTTCTGGATTTGCCGACTACAAAGCAGGTTCAGAGCGGGGAATCATGTTTAGCGGACAGTAATAGAATAAAATCTTATACATCCAAATCTTTTGTCCAAAAAGTGATCATTTAGAACCGTCCCCCATTGATTAAACGATTGCAAAAGGATGGAAGTGTCATTTATTCAGACCGCTATGAATTAGAAGATCCTTTTTTCAAGGAGTGGATACTAAAGAGTATGTAATCAGGGCATTATTATGCAAAAAAGCAGAAGAAAAGCACTTTTATTTTCGTTTCTTCCACTTTTATTGTGTATCTTTGCACCATCACAATAAACAATGGTTTTATGCAAGTTATCAATTTCAGTGAACAGAACTCCTGCCTGAACCAGTTTATGGCAGAGATTCGCGACAAGAACTATCAGAAGAACAGACTGTTGTTCCGCAACAACATCAGGCGCATCGGCGAGGTGATGGCCTACGAGATCTCGAAGACCTTGACCTACAAGCCCAAGACGGTGAACACACCGCTGGGCTCGCTGGACATTCCGCAGGTGAAGGACGAGGTGCTGCTGGCCACCGTGCTGCGTGCCGGTCTGCCTTTCCACGAGGGCTTCCTGCATGTGTTCGACCATGCAGAAAACGGCTTTGTGTCGGCCTTCCGTATGTACACCAACCGCGAGCATACCGAGGTGGGCATCCACACCGAGTATATGGCAGCCCCCAGCGTGAAGGGCAAGACGCTCATTATTGTTGACCCGATGCTGGCCACGGGCGGTTCGATGGTGGCGGCCTACGAGGCTCTGCTCAAGACGGGCAAGCCGGCAAAGGTGCACATAGCCAGTGTGATAGGAACGCTTGAAGGCGTGGAGATGCTACAAAAGAACGTAGCAGAGGACACCACCCTCTGGTGTGCCGCCATCGATCCGGGCATGAACGAACACAAGTACATCGTTCCCGGCTTCGGCGACTGTGGTGACCTCTGCTACGGCGAGAAACTGTAAGCCTCCCCTAACTTATTTTACGGGGATGGTGACTTTCTGGGTCAGCCCACGCTGCTTATCCTTGATGGCGAGCGTGAGTTGGCCTTTTTGTTTGGCGGCCTGAACTATCACCACGAGTTGTCCGGAGAAGAGACGCATGGTGGGCTTGGTGAAGACCTCCAGCGAGGTGGCATCACCATTGCAGACAGCCTTGAACGTGCCGGCACCGCTGACCTCGAAACTGAGTTGGTCGGTAGCGTCAGGCACGAAGGTTCCCTTCTTGTCAGCGAGCGACACCGTGATAAAGGCCAGGTCGTTGCCGTCGGCTTTCAGCGTACCATCGGACTGAGTCCACACATCGGCTTTGATCTTGGCGGCCTTGCCGGCGGTGCGCATGGTCTGGGTGCCAGCGACATTGCCGTCCTGATCGTAGACCACCACCTTCACCTCGCCCGGCTCATATTTTACGCCATTCCATCGCAAACGATAGCGATCCAGGCGGTTGTTTCCATTTCCATCTTCAATCTTCTTGATGCGGCCCTGGCTCTTGCCGTTCACGAAGAGTTCGGCCTCGTCGTAGTCGGTATAGCAGTAGACGGGAGTCACCTCGCCTTTGCGGTCTGGCCAAGTCCAGTGGGGCAGCAGGTGGATGGTGTGCTGCTCTTTCTGCCAGTGAGAGCGGTACAGGTAGTAGCGGTCCTTGGGCAGGCCAGCCAGGTCGCAGATACCGAAGTAACTGGAGCGCGAAGGCCAGTATTCATCGTAGGGTGAAGGCTCGCCCAGATAGTCGTAGCCCGTCCACACAAACTCGCCGATGACCCACGGCTTGTCATCCTGCCAGCGCCAGTCGTCGTCAGGCAGGTTCGACCACGAACAGTACTCCACATCATACGATGAGCACTGACCGTCGGCCGTCTTGATGGCATTGGGATCGTAGCCCTTGGCCCACGATGAGAAGCGCGAGTTGTCGTCAGTCTTTACGGGGAACTTATACACACCGCGCGACGACACCGTCGAGGCTGTTTCGCTGCCCAGCAGGAAGCCCTGCCACAACTGACTGATGTTCTTCTCATACTTATGTACACGGTAGTTGAAGCCCGGTATGTCCATCGTCTGAGCCACACCGCTGCTCAGCGCCCCTTCAGCGCGGTCGAGGCCCTGCGTCACAGGGCGTGTAGGGTCGAGGCTGTGGCAGAGGTCCTGCAGGTGCATGCTGATGCGGCGGCCTTCGGCACTGCCCTGCTCAGGAATCTCGTTGCCGATGGACCACATCACGATGCAGGGATGGTTGCGGTTGGCGCGGACAAGATTTTCTATATCCCTGTCGGCCCACTCCTTGAAGAACCGCGAGTAGCCGTTCTTGCACTTGGGATAGACCCACATATCGAACGACTCGGCCATCACCATCATGCCCAGCGAGTCGCAGATGTCCATCTGCCACTGCGAGGGCATGTTGTGCGAGGTGCGAATGGCGTCGCAGCCCATCTCCTTCATCGTCTTGATCTGGCGGATGAGGGCGGCCTTGTTGATGGCGGCACCCAGAGGGCCGAGGTCGTGGTGCAGGCAGACACCTTTTATCTTGCGCGTCACGCCATTCAACTGGAAGCCACCTTTCTGCGACACGCTGATGGTGCGCAGACCCACATTGATAGTTTTCTCGTCGATGGCCCTGCCGTCGCTATAGAGTGTTGCATGCAGTTTATATAAATAAGGTGACTCGGGCGACCACAACTTGGCCTCTCCGATGGCGAAAGTCGTCCCAGCCTTGCCATCGTGAATGGGGGTGTCGGTGGCTGCCACCTCTTTTAGCACCGTTCCATCGGCATCGAGCAGTGACAGCGCTACCTGTATGCCGGGGTGATAGTTGATGACGGGTACCTCAACCTTCATCGTGGCGGCGTCGTTCTTTCCTTGATGAATCTTGGTGGTCTCGGTCCTGATGCCCCAGTCGTCGATGCGTGTCTGCTCTGGAGTGAGGACGAGCGTCACGGGGCGATAGATGCCGGCGCCCGGATACCAGCGGCTGCTCTCTTCCACGTTCTTCAGGTCGACAGTCAAGAGGTTCTCTCCTTTATTTATATAAGGTGTGATGTCCACCCGAAACGTGTTGTAGCCATAGGCCCAGTAGCCAGCCATTTTGCCGTTGACCGTGACCGTCGGCTCGCTCATGGCACCATCGAACAGCAGTTCGGCATGACCGCTGAAGTCCGATGGAATGGTGATTTTTCGCTTGTAGTGACCCTCGCCGATCCAGGGCAGCGAGCCACTGCGGCCGCTCTTCTCCGTGGCCTCTGTCTCGCCGTTCTGTTCGATGGCCACCCGCTGCAGATCCCATTTCTTGTCAAACGGTCCGCTGATGGCCCAGTCGTGGGGCACGCTCACCGTCTCCCACTGCTGTCCGTCGTTGGAGAATTGCCAGTCATCCTGCAACAGTATTTCCTGCCGCTGTTGCGCCTGCCCTGCCACTGAGCAGAGCATCGCCATTATGAGTAGTTTGGTTTTCATAGTCCGATGGTTTCAGATGTTTTTTATGCTTCCCGCTGGCGGGTGCCCATGCGGGCCTCGACCACGTTGACCACATAGTCGCCCAGTTTCTCGCACTCGTTCACCAGATCGATGTAGATGGTACCCTCGGCGTAGGTGTACTCGTGGTTGTTCACGTCGATGATGTTCTGGGCCTTCAGTTGGCTACGGTAGTTGTTGATCTCGTTCTCGATGTTGAAGGTGCGGTTCACGTCATAGGCCTCCTTGCGGCCACCCAGCAGTTTGTTCATCTGCGTCAGGGCCTGATCGGTGAGACCCATCATCTGGTGCAGGTGACTATACTGCTTCTCGATGAAATGGTCTTCTTTGGCGGCATACTTGCGGTTGATGGTACGGGCCATGTTGTAGCAGGCGTCGCCGATAGACTCCAGTTCGCTCACCTCACGCAGCATGGCGCGAATCTTTCCTTTTGTGTCGTCAGAGAGGTGGGCATCACTGACGTTCTCCAGATACTTGGCAATCTCCAGTTCCATGTTGTCGGAGATGCTCTCGTACTTCTCGATGCGGGTGTAGAGTTTGTTGAAGTCGGCCTCGGTGTTCTTGTCCTTGTTCTTGATAGACGACGAGAGGTTGAGCAGTTCCTGCACCATGCCGAACATACGCTGCATACGCTCTGAGAACGACTGAATCTCCTTCTGTGCCTCCAGCACCGAGAGTTCCGGGGTCTTCATGAAGCCGGCCGTGATGAAGTGCAGGCGGAAGTCCTCTTCCTCGTCCACCTTCTTCGGCTTGATGACCCAGCACACGAACTTCTCAATCTGCGGGATGAACCAGATGAGGATGCTGGCATTGATGACATTGAAGCCCGTGTGGAAGGCGGCCAGCGTGAAGGTGAGTTTCTTGTCCATTGCCATGTTGGCCATATCCTGATTGAGCAGGTTAGTGCCCACATAGTCCACCGTCCAGACGACGGCATCGACAAACCAGTAGAAGATGCAGAGTATCCAGATGACGCCAAACACATTGAAGAACATATGTGCCAGGGCCGCACGCCGGGCCTGGGTGTTGGCCGACAGGGCGGCGAGGTTCGAGGTGATGGTGGTGCCGATGTTCTCGCCCAGCACCAGGGCGATACCCATATAGATAGGCATGGCACCGCTGCCGCAGAGCAGCATGGTGATGGCCATGACGGCTGCCGACGACTGCACACAGAACGTGAGCACGCCACCCAGCAGCAGGAACACCAGGATGGTCCAGTAGGAATCCTTGTCGAACGAACTGAAGAAGGCCAGCACATCGGGGTTCTTGCCCAGTTCCATCTGCTGGCCGGTGATGCGCAGCGTGGTCAGGCCGAGCAGCAGCAGGCCCAGACCGAAGAGGAAGTCGCCGATGTAGCGGTGCTTCTTCATATAGATAAGGATGATGCCGATGAAGAAGCCGATGTAACTGACGATGCTGATGTCGAACGACGAGCCGAGGGCCATGATCCAGGCCGTGAACGTCGTGCCGATGTTGGCACCCATGATGACCGAGATGGCCTGAGCCAGCGTGAGCAGGCCGGCATTGACGAACGAGACGGTCATCACCGTGGTGGCCGTACTGGACTGGACGGAGGCTGTCACGACAGAACCTGTCAGCAAGCCGGTGAATCGATTGGAGGTCATGGCTCCCAGGGCGTGGCGCAACTGCGGACCAGCCATTTTCTGCAGGGCTTCGCTCATGGACTTCATACCAAACATGAGAAGTGCCAGCGAGCCGAGCATCGTGAAAAGTGTGAGCATCATAAGCGCATGAATGTTCGATTTGTTTCTAATTCTGCTGCAAAATTACAAAAAAAAACGGAAATCCCTTGCCATTTACTAAACTTTTTGTATATTTGCACTCGTATTTAACCCTTAAACTTAAAAATGATATGAAAAGATTGATTACAGTTATTGTGGCCGTTATGGCCGTGACGGCCTGCTTCGCCCAGGCCAGCGATTTCCGTGACTACATCGTCACCCGCCAGAAGAGCATTCCCGCGAATAGCGACTGGGCTTGGGATCCCTGCTGGAGTTTGAACTACAATCAGAAGGGATGGACGAAAGAAGCCACCATTCAATTTCTGAAAGGCCTTGTTGACATCAAGGAGGGTAAAAACAATAACGGCAGGGTGCTGTTTGCGTTTAACAGGGAGCCTGTGAATACCGACGTTTTTTGGAAGATCAGTGGCTTCAAGTGCCAAAAGGCCCGTTCCGGCCCAGCGGAAAATGTGTCGGACAATAACAAGAATTTCTTTGTGGAACGCCTGAACGAGTGGATGGAGCCCTTCGGCTTCGAGGTCGAGTTGGCCCGCAACAGCGACATCGGCCGTGCCCGCTATCGCCACCTGTGCAACTACAGGGATGACGGTGTCTACATCTGCATTCGCAGCGGCCAGAACTACAATGCCTACAAGGCTGCCGTGAAGAGCAACTTCACCAAGATTGTGAAGGTGGTGGACAACCGCGGCAACCTGAGTTATCACCCCTGGGGCGACCAGATGAGAGAATACAACAAGACCCACAAAGGACAGAAGCAGAACAATAACGATCTCTTCGACAATGTGGACAACAGCAATAACCCCTTCACTCGGGAAACGATCATCATCAAATAATCAACAGTGACAGAAAAACTCTTGAACATCCATTGCCTGAACAGCGGACAGACCTACCAGGTGTCCATGGGCAGCAACTTAGAGGAGGTCTATCAGCAGATAGGCCTCCCAATGGCTTACCAGCCAATCGTCGCGCGTGTTAATAATAAGGTGGAGGGTATGCACTACCGGGTGTTCAAGGACGGCCAGGTGGAGTTTCTCGACATCACCTCGCCGTCAGGACAGCGTGCCTACACCCGCACACTCTTCTTTGTGCTCTGCAAGGCGGTGCACGACCTGTACAACCCCTGCAAGGTGACCATCGACATACCCGTGAGCAACGGCTACTATGTCGACCTGAACATCGGGCACCCCGTGACGCTCGATGACGCTGGCCGCATCCGCAAGCGGATGCAGGAGATCATCAGTGCGGCCTATCCCATCCACCGCCACGAGACCACCACCCAGGAGGCCATTAGGATGTTTGAAGACCTGCACACCCACTCGAAGGTGAAACTGCTGCGTTCGCGGGGCTCCCTCTACACCACCTACTACGACATGGACGGCTATGTGGACTACTATTATGGTGCCCTGCTGACCAACACGCAGCAGATCTATCTCTTCGGACTGGAGAAATACTACGACGGCCTGCTGCTGCGCATCCCCTCGAGGGAGCATCCCACCGAACTGGGCGAACTGGTGATGCAGGACAAGATGTTCGGCATCTTCAAGGAGCACCACCGCTGGCAGGACATTCTGGGACTGCGCACCGTGGGCGACCTGAACGAGGTGATCGACCAGGGCCGCTCCAACCTGCTCATACAGGTGAGCGAGGCCTTGCAGGAGAAGAAGATAGGCAAGATAGCCGACGAGATAGCCAACCGCAAGGGCATCCGCATGGTGCTCATTGCCGGCCCGTCGTCCAGTGGCAAGACCACCACCTGCAAGCGCCTCTCCGTGCAACTGCTGACTAATGGCATCAAGCCCATCGGCATCTCGCTGGATGACTATTTCGTGGACCGTGAGCAGACGCCCCGCGATGCCTCCGGCGACTATGACTTCGAGCATCTGCACGCCCTGAACCTGCCGCTGCTGAACGAGCAGATGAACGCCCTGTTCCGCGGCGAAGAGGTGGAACTGCCGCGCTACGACTTCCCCACGGGCAAGAGCATGATGAGCGGACGCAAACTGCGACTGCACGACGACGAGATACTGGTGGTGGAGGGCATCCATGCGCTCAACCCGGAGTTGACGGCCCAGATTCCGCAGGAACAGATCTACCGTGTCTATGCCTCGGCGCTGACCACCCTGCTTCTGGACAACCACAACTATGTGCCTACGACCGACAACCGCCTGCTGCGCCGCATCATTCGCGATCATAAGTATCGGGGCGTGTCGGCCGTTGAGACCATCCGCCGCTGGTCGTCGGTGCGTGCCGGCGAGAACAGGTGGATCTTCCCCTTCCAGGAGAATGCCGACCAGATGTTCAACACGGCCATGCTCTTCGAACTGGCCGTCATCAAGCGCCAGGCCGAGCCCCTTCTGGAGCAGGTGCCGGAGAACTGCGTGGAGTATGCTGAGGCCTACCGCCTGCTGAAGTTCCTGCGCTACATACGGCCCATCCCCGAAGACCAGATTCCACCCACCTCCCTGCTGAGGGAGTTCCTCGGCGGCTCGTCGTTCGAATACTGATTGATAGAGAGGCACTTAGGGAAACATGGAAAACTAATTCTGGAACAAAGTTTTCCAAAACAAAATGTCAAACTGCTGATTATCAGTGGTTTGACATTTTTTAACCAAAGAAAAGTTCTCCAAAAAGTTCAACTTATCAATAATTGTTGTATCTTTGCAAGCAGATTAGTGATAACCCCAAAAAACAATCGAACGATGATACAAACTGTAGTGAAGCGCGATGGCCGCATCGTGGGCTTCAATGAGCAGAAAATCATGGCCGCCATCCGTAAGGCCATGATGCACACGGACAAAGGTGAGGATGAGCGACTGCTCAACCAGATAACCGACCACATCGCCCAGCGTGGTCAGTCGCAGATGACCGTCGAGGCCATCCAGGACCTGGTGGAGGTGGAGTTGATGAAGTCGAGCCGCAAGGATGTGGCCCAGAAATACATCGCCTATCGCAACCAGCGCTCCATAGCCCGCAAGGCCAAGACGCGCGACGTGTTCCTCGACATCGTCAACGTGAAGTCGAACGACATCACCCGCGAGAATGCCAACATGAATGCCGACACGCCTGCCGGCATGATGATGAAGTTCGCCTCGGAGACCACCAAGCCCTTCGTCGACGACTATCTGCTCTCGCCCGAGAGCCGCGATGCCGTGGAGCACAACTATCTGCACATCCACGACAAGGACTACTATCCCACCAAGTCGTTCACCTGCGTGCAGCATCCGCTGGACAACATCCTGAACTGCGGCTTCATTGCCGGTCATGGTGCCTCGCGCCCCGCCAAGCGCATCGAGACGGCCTCGGTGCTGGCCTGCATCTCGCTGGAGTGTGCTCAGAACGAGATGCACGGTGGTCAGGCCATCCCGGCCTTCGACTTCTATCTGGCTCCCTTCGTGCGCCTCTCCTATATTGAGGAACTGAAGAATCTGGAGGATCTGAACGGCGAGGACTACAGCGCCCTCTACAACGAGCCGCTGATGGACTACCTGAAGCAGCCGCTGGACGGTCTGACGGGCGTAGACCGCGTGCGCCAACATGCCATCAACAAGACCGTGGGCCGTGTACACCAGTCGATGGAGGCCTTTATCCACAACATGAACACCATCCACTCGCGTGGCGGCAACCAGGTGGTCTTCTCCTCTATTAATTATGGTACTGACACCTCTGCCGAGGGTCGTTGCATCATGCGTGAGATTCTGCTCTCCACCTACGAGGGCGTGGGCGAAGGAGAGACGGCCATCTTCCCCATCCAGATATGGAAGAAGAAGCGTGGCGTGAACTATCTGCCCGAAGACCGCAACTTCGACCTCTACCAGTTGGCCTGCAAGGTGACGGCCCGCCGGTTCTTCCCCAACTTCCTCAACCTCGACGCCACGTTCAATCAGGACAGCGAGTGGCGCGCCGACGATCCGAAGCGCTACCTGCACGAGGTGGCCACGATGGGCTGCCGCACCCGTGTCTTCGAGAACCGCTTCGGGCCGAAGACCAGCATTGGCCGCGGCAACATCTCGTTCTCTACGATCAACATCGTGCGCCTGGCCCTGGAGTGCCGCGACATAGAGGACAAGGAGCAGCGCATCGGACAGTTCTTTGCCAAACTGGACGAGATGCTCGAGGTGACGGCCAAGCAACTGGACGACCGCTTCCAGTTCCAGAAGACGGCCTTCGCCAAGCAGTTCCCCCTGCTGATGAAGAGTCTGTGGATCGGCGCCGACAAACTGGGTGCCAACGACACCGTGGAGAGCGTCATCAACCAGGGCACCCTGGGCATCGGCTTCATCGGACTGGCCGAGTGCCTCGTGGCCCTCATCGGCAAGCACCACGGCGAGAGCGAGGAGGCCCAGGAACTGGGCTTGAAGATTGTCACCTATATGCGCGACCGCATCAACGTGTTCTGCGAGCAGTACCACCACAACTACTCGGTGCTGGCTACGCCCGCCGAGGGTCTGGCAGGCCGCTTCACCAAGAAGGACCGTCGCGACTTTGGCAAGATTGCCGGCATCACCGACCGCGACTACTATACCAACTCTAACCACGTGCCCGTCTATTACAAGTGCTCGGCACGCCATAAGGCTGAGGTGGAGGCTCCCTATCACGACCTGACGCGTGGCGGCCACATCTTCTACGTGGAGATCGACGGCGATGCCACCCACAACCCGCAGGTCATCATGAGCGTGGTCGACATGATGGACCGCCTGAACATGGGCTACGGATCGGTGAACCACAACCGCAACCGCTGCATGGACTGCGGCTACGAGAATGCCACAGCCGACCTGAAGGAGTGCCCCAAGTGTGGCTCTAAGCACATCGACCGCTTGCAGCGCATCACGGGCTATCTCGTGGGTACCACCGACCGCTGGAACAGTGGCAAACTGGCCGAACTGAACGACCGCGTGACCCACATCGACGATGGCAACCAGCAACTGTTTGAGTGAATAGTGATGAGTGAGAAATGATAAGAGTGCTCTCAGTCATAGAAGACACGATGGTAGACGGTCCGGGCTTCCGGACCTCTATCTATTGTGCCGGTTGCAACCACCAGTGCCCCGGCTGCCATAACCCGCAGTCGTGGGACTTCGGCGGTGGCCACGAGATGACTGTCGAGCAAATCATGCGCATCATCGAGGCCGACCCCTACACCCGTGGCGTCACCTTCTCGGGGGGTGACCCGATGTATCAGGCGGCAGGCTTTGCCGAACTGGCCCGGCAAATTCACCGGCGCACCCAGAAGGACATCTGGTGCTACACGGGTTTTACGTTCGAGAGCCTGATTCACGACGACCAGCGCGAACTGCTGAACGAACTCGATGTGCTGGTCGACGGGCCATACATCGAAAAGTTCAGCGATCCCGACCTGCTCTTCCGCGGCTCCTACAATCAGCGCATCATCGATGTGCCCCGCTCGCTGGCCGAAGGCAAGGTTTGCCTCTATCAAAACTGATAAGACTGATGCGCGTCTCCCCACCGGAAACGCGCATCAGTCTTTTTTTGTTCGTGTTATTTCTTCCTGAAGTCCAACTTCAGTTTGCCCACGTAGACGCCGTGCTTGCCCTCGTGGTCCACGGGCACCCGCCGTCCGCTCTTGTCGGTGTCATAGCCCAACTCTTTCAGATAGGTGTGGCTGTGGCCGCCCAGAATGAGATCTATGCCCTGCGTGTTCTGTATGACGCGGTTGTCGGGATATTCCGACACCTCCCAGCCCAGATGGCTCAGACAGATCACCACGTCGCACTTCTTCTGGTTCTTCAGCAGGTCTACCATCTCCTGTGCCTTCTCCGACGGGTCGAGGAACTTCAGCGGCCCGTAGTTTTTGGTGAACACCAGGCCCTCCAGTGGCGGGCAGAGACCGAAGATGCCAATCTTGACACCCTTGCGCTTCAGGATGATGTAGGGCTTGACGATGTCCTTCAGTTCCGTGTCGCCGAAGTCGTAGTTAGAGCACACGATGGGGAAGTTGGCCATCTTGAAGAGGCGCGTCATGTTCTCCAGTCCGAAGTCGAACTCGTGGTTGCCTATAGTGGCAGCATCATAGTGCATCTGGTTCATCAGGCCCACCTCTACGTCGCCCTCAAACATGGTGTAGTAACTGCTGCCTTGCGAAAAGTCGCCACAGTCCAGCAGCAGCAGGTCGGGATCCTTCAGCCGCTCCTCTTTCAGCATGGCTATGCGGCGAACGAATCCGCCGCGGTCGGCCAGCATCGTGTCGGCCAGGTTCTTGTTCAGCGGCAGAATGCACGAGTGGGTGTCGCTGGTGTGCAGCACAGTGAGCGACTTCTGTGCCATCGCCGGACTCATCGACAAGGCACTTACAACGATTGCCAATATATATCTTTTCATACGTAAATTTTAATCGTCTCACATTGCTGTAGAGACCTGTTTTTGTTTAACTTATCTATGTTTTTGAATATAATGACATAAGAAAGAATAGCACCTGTCGGGTGACAGATGCGGCTATGCATATAGACGGCATTT
>JAFUUL010000018.1 GCA_017483805.1 Prevotella sp. | reverse complement strand
GTGATATGGAACCATACGATTATATCAAAGACGATTTGGCGGGATATCCGTTTAATGCGAAGTATCCTCCCAATTATGAGCAGAACGGTGGATTGTATCATGGTTATAAGGACAACTCAGAAGAGACGTTCTTCTATGACTTTGCCGTTCAGCGGTATGACTTGCGCTTCTGTTACAAAGGTGTAGACTACTATTTCCTTTCAGAGCAGGACTATGCGGCACAATGTGACGAGCACTTCACGAACGAGATTCGCCGTTTCAGGGATGGCAATGCTGTTCTTGAGGAGTTTGAGATTGACGGTAAGAAACTGATAGAGTTGATTCCGTTGATTGAAGATTGCGAACCTATTTGATTTTGAAAAGCCTGTCTGAATACTCAGATGGGCTTTATACTCCACCCTTGCCAAGAGCAGGCGGCAAGGGCGAGGCCCTTTTGTAGTGTTACCCGATAGCAATCCGGTTTTGCACCTGGGTGTTGAAAACGGATGCTAACTCGTGAATCTGCATGTCTGCGAAACGCAGCGCAAAACGGATGTAATAAATGTGCTGTTGCATAATTTGGAATGTTTTTGAAGTGAATAATAGGGATACTTTGCTTCTCCATGTAAACGAAAACGTAGTTGAATATCCGCTGCATCGGAAAGGTTCGGAATCCGATTTTGAGCAGTTCTTTAGCAGCATTACTAGGAGCCAAGTGCTTGCCTCGCTTGACAATGTGTCGGAATCTTCTGCATGGAAAAGGATTGCAGGAAAGTATAGACCGGGCGACTTGACGGATGATGAGAATGAGCCCTTCGATGTCGACCCGTATGAGATACGACTGGTGGTGACGTTCAAGAAAGGAGATAGCACGTTTACGAAGGTCTTTTGTGACGAGGCGGTCATTGGGAATTGAGGTGCTGTCGACGTGCACCTCATTTTCCTTCGCAAGCCTTGCGGAGGCTTGGCGGTTTCGCGGAAAATGAGTAACTTTGCAGGCGTAAAAGTGAAACAAGAGCGATATGGACGAGATACTGAAAGATTTTATCCTGCCTGTAGAGGACAAGATGCAGGGCATCATCAAGGTGATTGGCGTGGGCGGCGGCGGATGCAATGCCGTCAGGAATATGTACAACGAGGGCGTAGATGGCGTGACCTATGCCGTGTGCAATACCGACAGCCAGTCGCTGTCGCGCTCGCCGGTGCCGGTCAAGATCATGCTGGGCCAGTCGGGCCTCGGGGCCGGAGCCAATCCGGAACTGGGGCGGCAGGAGGCTGAGGCCAACGTGGCCGACATCGAGCGGCTGCTGTCCGATGGCACTAAGATGGTGTTCGTCACGGCCGGCATGGGCGGTGGCACGGGCACTGGCGCGGCCCCTGTGGTGGCTGGCGTGGCGCGGCAGATGGGGCTGCTGACGGTGGGCGTGGTCACCATTCCGTTCTATTTTGAGAAGAAGCGTAAGATCATCAAGGCCCTGAAGGGCGTCGAGGAGTTGCGCAAGAATGTCGATGCGCTGCTCATCGTGAACAACGAGCGGCTGTGTGATGTCTACGCCGACTCCGATCTGTCGGTGAAGGAGGCCTTCCAGCGTGCCGACAACATCCTGATGGATGCCGTGAGGGGCATCGCCGAACTGATCACCATGCCCAGCGACGGGGGTATCAAGAGTGACTTCCGCGACGTGGAGACGACGATGAAGAACGGCGGCGGAGCCATCATGGCCATGGGGCGCGCCAGTGGCGAGCACCGTGTGGAGCGGGCCATCCTCGATGCCCTCGACTCGCCGTTGCTCTATGGCAACGACATCGGCCACGCCAAGCGCATCCTGTTTAATATCTATTCCAGCGACCAGCACCCCATCTTTGTGCGCGAACTGCAGGAGATTGACGACTTCTTCGACCAACTCGACCCTAACATCGAGGTCATCTGGGGCACGGCTACCGACGATTCGCTCGACGAGGATGCCAAGGTCACCATCCTGGCCACCGGCTTGGAGGACGACCTGCGCCATGAAGTGGAGAAGGATGCCCATCGCGATGAGGATGACTTCTACGAGGACCTGATCAGCAAACTCTACAAGCCGGCCAAGATAGCGACGGTGTCGCAGGTGCTCGCTCAGGAGCAGGAACTGCCCTTCGAGGTGGAGACGCCACCAGAACCTGAGCCCGCTGCCGTTGTGGAGGAACCCGCGGTAGAGGAGCCGCCCCGTCAGCCGACGATGATTGACAAGTGGAAGAAGTGGTTGAACGATCTGATGAGGGATGTGTCGGAATGAGCGATGAAATGCGTCATACACCGGAGGAACTGGCCGGACGGTTGAAACTGCTGGCCAGCCAACTGTTGGCAGCGGGCCGCAAGGACCTGTTGCTGCAAGCCCTCGGCGCGCCCCTGCTGGAGGAACTGCGCATCGAGGCGGCGCGTACGAAACTGAGCCGCCTGCTCATCACGAAGGACTACCGCTTCTTCCTCGTCGACTACGGCAACCGCGAAGTGGAACTGCAGCCCGTCCACAAGGCCGTCTACCTGCTCTTCCTGGCTCACCCCGAAGGCATCGAGTTCAAGCATCTGGCCGACTATCGTGAGGAACTGACCCGCAACTATATGGCTACGGCGCGTCTGCTGGACAGGTCGAAGATCATCGAGGGCGTCGACCATCTGGTGAACCCGCTCGACAATGCCATCAACGAGAAGTGCTCGCGCATCAAGAGCACCTTCCTCGGACTCATGGACGAATATGCTGCCAGTTACTACATCATCAGCGGCCACACCCAGAAGCGCATCGCCGGCTCGTCCCGCATCTGGTACGAGCGCCTCAAGGTCATCACCCTCCCTCGCGAGTTAGTTCTCCGGGGCTGACCTTCCGCTCTGCTCTCCGCCTCCAGCAGTCGCTTTTTTCAAATTTCTCCCCCAAATGTTTGCTTTGTTGGAAAAAACTTCTTATCTTTGCAGCAAAGATGTGCGATAAGGGTGTGAGGCCGTTCCTGTTTCGTGGGCTGAAGGACGATAATTGCTTCTGGTCCTACGATGTGTCGAAGATGAATTCCATCTTCGATGGAACCTTCATAGAGTATGTGTTGTTGTATCTTTATATTGACGATATCAATAAATTGTTCCCTCTCTTTGCTTAAAATTCGTGTGGGTGCTTTAATTCCCCTCAAAAATAGATGTAAATTATGGTCGATATTTTTATCAGTTATAGTAGGAAAGATACACTTGTCGTTAATCAAATATGCAAGGCCTTGGACTATCAAGGCATTTCCTATTTCATCGATCGGCAGGGCATTGCGGGAGGAATGGAGTTCCCCGAACGTATTGCCGAGGCCATCATGGGATGTCGGTTTGTGCTGTTTGTTGCCAGCGAGAACAGTTACCAGTCGCGGTTCACCAGCAACGAGGTGGTCTTTGCCTTCAATCGGAAGCCGGCCGGGGCTGTGATTCCCTACATCATTGACGGGTCATCCCTGCCTCATGAGTTTGCATTCATGTTTGCCAACAATCAGGTCTATAGTCTGAAGAAAGCGCCAGTGGAGACCGTCCTCATGAAGACGCTGTGCGACCTGTTGGACAAGCCGTTTGTGAAACCCGCAGAGACGGTCGAGAAGAAACAGGACAGCAAGCCCGGGAAAGACTACTCGTGCAGCGTGATGACTTTGATCACTGTCGTCGGTTTGACCCTGTCCGTCTGGTTGGGCATCCGGCTGCATTCGGTCCTGATGGGTATCAGCATTTTCGTCGCGACGATGGTGCTCTTCTTCGGATGTTTAGGCATGACGGATTCTAATTCCAGGTTTCGTTCGTTCCGGAAAATCAGTTATGCCCTGCAGATGGCGCTGATTGTCATCGGCAGTGTCGCCCTGCCTGTCTGCACGTGGATTGGCATTGCCACTGATTCCATCATGATTGGCGGAGGCTTGCTGGTCGTGGTAGAGACGGTGGTCATTTTCCTGTATTCAGTTGTCAGTCATTTCAAAACTTCAGATTAAGCCATGAAGGATGTTTATATCAGTTACGCTCCCAAAGACTCGTCCGTAGTCGGTGAGATCTGCGAGGCGATGGGCAAGCAGGACATCACGTTTCAACTCGGCGGTGATGTGCGCCATGCCCTTGCCGACTGCCACGTCGTGCTGTTCATCATCAGCCAGCACAGTATCGGCTCCAAGCGCTCCAACGAAGAACTCGACTATATCTTCAACCGAAAAGGGAAAGGGGTGGTCATTCCCTATAAGACAGACAACGCCAAGATGCCGATGGCGTGGGAGTTCATCTTCAGCAGTGTCAATATCCGGACTATGCAGGAGCACCCTATAGACAGCATCCTGATGTTGGACATCTGCCAGTCGCTCAGTCGTCGCCCCAAGGGCATCAATGCCGATGACTTCAATTTCGTGGACATTGACACTCAAGGTGTGGATGTGATGAAGAAGCGGAAGAATACGATGACAGAAGGCACGCTGTCGTTGCTCTCCACCGTTTTTATCGGCGGCTCTCTGTTGCTGGCTATTTCGGTTGCAGTGTTGGCTGGCTATTACTTCCGGTCACTCCTTCTGCCGTTAGGCATCATAGCCATCTCTCTCTTTCCGTTGGTTATCGACTATGTCAAAAAGGACTTTTACGAGATTTGCGTGAAGTCGTCATTCATATTGATCTCTTGTGCTGCCGCCATTTTGCTCTGGCTGTGGATAGGTCCGGATGGCATTCTTTGGAAGATATTGTATGGCGGAGCGATACTGGGCATGGGGCTGCTCTTTATAATTATAGAGGATGAATTCATCAATCGAAAATTCAAACTGATGCTGGCAAGAATAGGGGCGTTGGCTGTGGCATCTGGAATCATGTCAGGGCTGTGGCTTGCAATATCTCCCCAGTCGTGGTTCTCGAAGATTGTCTTAGGCGGCATCAGTCTGGTCGTGTTGCTCGTGGCGTATATCTTTGTTGATGATAACAGTGAGACCATCGAAAGGAAGAAGACCACGATAGCAGAGCGTATAGAAAATATTCATAAAGATGAAAAGATAGCAGAACGTATTGAAAATATTCAAATATGAAACACAAAGGCAAAGATGACAGCAGGATAGAAGTCTTTATCAGTTATAGCCGTAAAGACACGTTTTTTGCCGACCAGATAGTGGAGCAGTTGGAGCAGAAGGGCATCCGCTATTTTATTGATCGGAAAGGCATAGCCGGCGGTGCGGAATTCCCGGAAGTGCTCGCTACGGCCATCATGCAGAGCGACATAGTGCTCTTTCTTGGCAGTGAGAATAGTTATGCATCTAAGTTCACTAACAATGAAGTACAGTATGCTGTCTCAAACAAAGAGCCCAAGAGTGTGCTTACTTACATCATTGACGGGTCGGTGTTGCCAGACGCTCTCGCCTTGCTGTTGTCAGGAAGCGAAATCAAGCGCTTGGAAGACCAGTCGGTGGCCGATCTGGTTGGTTATATCGACAAGGTGTTGCGTTTTGACGAAAAAAAGAAAAAATATGGTGTTGATCCGGGTGGCATCTGCAGTTCAATGTTTATATCCCTTCTGGCAGGTGTCTATCTGGGATTCAAGACGAATGTGGTTGTTGGTATTGCTGCTTTTTTCTTGGGGCTAATCGCTCTTTTGTTTGGCATTGAAATTATAAAAGGATGGAAAGAGCCGCACACGTCTTTCAGGGAAAGGGTCTCTGGGAGCATTTTCAACATGATTCTGATGGCATTGTTTTTAGTCCCAGTGTTTTGGTTGTGGCATGCCACTGAATACGGCACCTATCTGCAAGATGCCTTGTCACTCTTGGCCTGTTGGATTATCTTGTTTGCTCTCATTTTTATCCACGCTAATGAAACGTGGCTTTTCATTGGGAGTCTGATTGCATTTTGTGTCTTTGGCTGGCTGACGTGGGAGGGGTACTGTTCATACTCGTCTTCTCTCATGATGCTGGCAGGCTGTCACATTCTCCTGTGGGGCGTGATCATTGCTACTCATTGGCAAGATGCAGTTGCTGGATTCAAAGGCATGTCCTCTGCAGTTAAAGATATGGGCAATTATGAAAAATTGTCTGATGCAGAAGTAGAGGAAATTCGTGATCGTGTTAGGAATCAGATAAATAGTAAATAGTATTGCAGTAGAAGATAGATGAACTGAAGAAGTATAAGAAGATCGTGATCTACGAATATGTAACAGGGAAGAAGGAAGTAGTATGAAAGAGAAAGAACCTTATATCAACTTTGACGAATATATCCGTCAAGGCGAGCCTGCACAACGTGAACGTGCTGATGCCTGGCGTGTTGCTATAGGTCTGCAGGCCGTAGATGGCCTCAAAACCTCTGAATATCTTCAACAGACAGCCCGTCGGAATATCGAAGGTGAAATTTCCATTGACGAAGCCCGTGAGTTGGTCAAGACATATTATCAGTCGAAGACACAGCGTGAGCCCGACGATGACGATAAGCAGGAAGCCGACCTCGTATCGGGCAATATCACCAAGATACTCTCAACCAATACTTTGGATTTCAGTACGAAAGGATATATTTCTCTGCATCGTAGAATCTTTGATGGTGTCTTCAAACATGCTGGACATATTCGCGATTACGACATCACCAAGAAGGAATGGGTGCTGGAGTATGACACTGTTCACTACCTGAACTGGGAGGATTTGCGCAGAGCCTTAGATTACGATATCGACCAGGAACGCCAGTTTAGCTACAAAGGTCTTTCGTCAGATGAGGTTATTGCCCACATTACTCGCTTTGTGTCAGGATTATGGCAGATTCACGCCTTCAGTGAAGGAAATACCCGGACTACTGCTGTTTTTATGATTCAATATCTCCGCTCCTTGGGATTCAGTGTGGACAATAACCAATTTGCCAAACAATCCTGGTATTTCCGCAATGCATTGGTGAGGGCTAACTATAAGAGTGCGGTAAAAGGCATCGATTACAGTCCGATATATTTGGAGCGTTTCTTCCGTAATCTGTTGCTGGGTGAGCAATGGGACCTGCGTAATCGTTACCTGCACATACATCCCACAGCCGAGTGGAGCGTACAACCGAATCTCGTCACCCCGACAAGTACCCCGACAAGTACCCCGACAAGTACCCCGATAAGTACTCCGGCAAGTTTGTTGCACATCGACAATCAAAACATAATTCGGTTAGTGAAGGCTTTGGGCGAAGACCAACAGTCCGTTAAAGTAATGATGGAAAAAGTAGGCTTAAAGGATAGAGAAAATTTTCTTGACTATTCTCTAAATCCATCCATCAATGATGGTTATGTCCGTTTACTCTATCCAGATACCCCCCACCATCCTCGCCAGAAGTATCTGCTGACAGTAAAAGGACTGGCACTATATAAAGAATTGACAAAAGGCTAAGTCCTGAATACTATACCATCATTGAGACGAGTTACGAGATAGCCAGGCGATGGAAATTAATGGCGGCAGAAGAGCCAACATGAACTAAAAAAAGAAATTGAATATGGTCATCACCCTCCCTCGCGAGTTAGTTCTCTGGGGCTGACCTTCCGCTCTGCTCTCCGCCTCCAGTAGTCGCTTTTTCAAATTTCTCCCTCAAATGTTTGCTTTGTTGGAAAAAACTTCTTATCTTTGCAGCAAAGATGTGCGATAAGGGTGTGAGGCCGTTCCTGTTTCGTGGGCTGAAGGACGATAATTGCTTCTGGTTCTACGATGTGTCGAAGATGGATTCCATCTCCGACGAATCCCTCATAGAACATGTGTTGCTATATCTTGATATTGACGATATCAATAAACTGTTCCCTCTCTTCGGCTACAAGAAGGTAAAACGCGTGTGGCTGGATCGTGT
>JAFUUL010000135.1 GCA_017483805.1 Prevotella sp. | reverse complement strand
GGGAATCATAGGCGGAGCAAAGGCCAGAATCTGAGCGTCCTTGATGTGGGCCGTCTTCAGATAAATCTGAGCCAGCACGCCGTTGGCCTCATACGGATTGAGGAAGAAACGGTAGATGCCGTCGCCCTGCCACAGTCCACTGAGCTTCCACCAGAATCCCTTCTGGCGCTCCGAGAACGGCTTCAGCTTGATGATGAACGTAGCCTGGTCGGAACCAGCACCGGCAATGAAGTTGTAACCCTGAATCTGCTCACGGCTCTGTATGGCGGGATCAGCAGCCAGGATAGAGTCTACCTGATTGATAATCTGACGCGTACGGGCTACTGACGTTGCCGGCGGCATGGAGACGGTACAGAACACCGTACCTGTATCCTCGTCGGGCACCAGCCCCGTCTTGGTGAATGACATGGTGAGCACCATGACAACGATGCCCAGAATGACAGAACCCAAAATAACGACGGGCTTGCGTACCAGTTTCTCGACGCTGTTCTTGTATTTCTCGGTCACCTTGCCGAAGGCTACGTTGAACGAGGTGTGGAAGCGGTCGATCACCGACATCTTTCGCTCATGGCCCTCCTTGTCGTGCGGTTTCAGGAAGATGGCGCACAGGGCAGGTGACAGCGTCAGGGCGTTCAAGGCCGAGATGAAGATGGAGACAGCCATCGTTACACCGAACTCGCGGTAGAACGTACCGCTGGTACCACCGATGAACGACACGGGGATGAACACGGAGGCCATCACCAGCGTAATGGAGATGATAGCACCTGAGATCTCGTTCATGGCGTCGATAGAAGCCGTCAACGCCGACTTATAGCCCTGGTCCAACTTAGCGTGCACGGCCTCGACCACCACGATGGCATCGTCCACCACGATGGCGATAGCCAACAGCAAGGCCGACAGCGTCAGCAAGTTGATGGAGAATCCGAACACTTCAAGGAAGAAGAACGTACCCACCAACGACACCGGCACGGCAATCAGCGGGATGAGCGTAGAACGCCAGTCCTGCAGGAAGATGTAAATCACGATGAACACCAGTACCAAGGTGAATACGAGTGTAAACACCACCTCTTCAATAGAGGCATACAGGAACTCGGTGACGTCATAGTTGATTTTATAGAACATGCCCGGGGGCATCAGCTTCTGCTGTTCCTCCAGCTCAGCCTTCACATTCTTGGCAATCTCGTTGGCGTTGGAGCCTGCAATCTGCTGCACCATACCCATCACCGACGGGATGTTGTTGTTCTTCATCGACACGGAGTACTGCAGACCGCCAAGTTCAATCTTGGCCACATCTTTCAGTTTCAGGGTCTGACCCTCGGCATCACTCGTGATGATGATGTTGCCAAACTCCTCGGGGGTCTTCAGACGACCCGTGTAGCGCATGGCATACTCGTAGGCCACGTCCGACTGTTCACCGAAGGTACCCGGGGCAGCCTCGATGTTCTGCTCGGCCAGTACGCCGCTGATGTCAGAGGGCATCAGGTTGTACTGCTTCATCACGTCGGGCTTCAGCCAGATGCGCATAGAATAGGTCTTCACACCAGGCGACTGCACGTCACCCACACCCTGAATACGCTTGATGGCCGGCACAATGTTGATGTTGGCATAGTTGGTCAGGAACTCATCGTCGTAGCGGCCGTCAGAGGTCAGTGTGTACATCAGCACCTGAGAGGTCTGACGCTTCATGACCGTCACACCGATCTGCGTCACCTCGGCCGGCAACAATGCCTGAGCCTGCGAGACACGGTTCTGCACGTTGACGGCACACATATCAGGGTTCATGCCCTGACGGAAAAGAATAGAGAGGCTGGCAGAACCAGACGATGCGGTAGAAGTGATATAGTCCATACCCTCCACACCGTTGATGCTCTCCTCCAGAGGCACGATGACAGAGTTCTTCACCGTCTCGGCGTCAGCACCAGGATAACTGGTGAATACCACCACCGTAGGCGGTGCAATATCTGGATACTGCTCAATGGGCAGCGATACCAGTCCGATAAAGCCCAGGATGACGATGAGAATAGAGATCACCGTCGACAGCACCGGGCGTTTGATAAAGGTTGTAAATGTCATTGCTTTACTTTTTTACCTTTTACTTTTTACCTTTTTATTTATTCTGCATAGCACCTACAATGTCGCCTGCAGTCATCGAGCGGGCCTGCTCCTCTATCTTCTCCTGATAGCGCTGGGGAGTGATGGGCACAATCTCCATCTGGTCGCTCAGTTTGGTGATACCGTTGGTCACGTATTTGTCGCCAATATTCAGACCGCTGGTCACGATGTAGTTGTTGCCGTCGTTCTGCGGGTCAACAGTAATCTCGGTATAGGCCACCTTGTTGCTGTCGGTCAGCAGATAGACGAACTTCTTGTTCTGCACCTCCATGACCACCGACTGGGGAATGACGATGGCCTGCTCGGCAGAGCGCGGTACGATGATAGCGCCCGAACCACCACTCTTCAGCAGGTGCTCAGGATTGGGGAAACGGGCAATCAACTGCACTGAGCCGGTAGCCTGATCGATGACACCACTAATAGCATATACCTTGCCCTCGTGGCCATAGATGCTACCATCGGCCAACTGCAACTTCAGCGGCGGGAAGGCATCGATAGCACCGCGCAGGCCATTCTCACCCTTCGATAGGGTCAGCATGTCCTTCTCGGTCAGCGAGAAGTAAACCTCCACCTGGCTGATGTCGGCCACATGAGTCAGCACGTTGCTGGCACTGACCAAGGCGCCCTTCTTAAAGGGCAGCGTGCCAACGACGCCTGCCGAGGGGCTCTTCACGTAGCAGAAACTCAGGGCCTCTTTGGCCGAAGCCAGCGCAGCCTGAGCCTGAGCCAACTGGGCCTGGGCACTCAGATAAGTATTCTCTGCCGTCTGCAACTCATAGTCGCCGATGACCTTGTTTTCATGCAGTTGTTTCGAGTTCTCGAAAGTCAGTTTGGCTGTATTCACCTGGCTCTGGGCCGTGTTCACGGCTGCCTGAGCCTGGCGCACCTGAGCCTGATAAGTCTCGTTGTCGATGATGAAGAGCAACTGTCCAGTGCTCACCGTCTGTCCTTCTGTCACGCAAATCTTCGTGAGGAATCCCGATGCCTTCGGGCGGATCTCCACGTCCTGAATGCCACTGATGGTGGCAGGATACGTCGTCTGCAGGTCTGCGCTCTGTGCGGCAACCGTTTCCACGGGATACTCGTTGTCGCCGAAGTTAGGGCGACCACCGCCTCCACCACATGCCATCAGCATGGCAGCAGCACCTGCAACCAATAACATTTTTCTCATTTTCATACCTATTTATTAATTACCAATTTTATATATAAAATTCTTCTCTAACTGAAAACTCTACTCGCTCGTTTCGGTTTTCGGACTGCAAAGTTACAAAAAAGTAGCGTAAGCATGAAAACTTACGCCACATTTTTATAGTTAATTAGCAAATCCACCGTCCAATCCCATCTCGTGGGCTTTCTGCATGAGGAGTTGCATGAGGGGCTCCCGTTCGTTCTCCACACGGTTGTCTAGAACGGCATCCTTGAGATATTGTTTCAAGATGCCGACCTCGCGGGAGGGCTGGAGATGGAACAACTCCATGATCTCATTTCCATCGATGACGGGCTGGAGCAGGCGCTTGTAATCCTTCTCCTGGAGGTCGGCCAGTTTTTCGCGCACCATGCGGAAGTTTTCGAGGAACATCTTTTTACGGCCTTCGTTCTTCGAAGTGATATCGGCCTCGCAAAGTGTCATCAGATCATCTATGTCATCACCGGCATCGTTCAGCAACCGACGCACGGCGCTGTCGGTCACCTCGCTGTCGGCAATGACCTGCGGACGCATATGCAGGTCGACCAGTTTCTGCACATATTTCATTTCTGTGCCCATGGGCAGTTTGAGCCGACGGAAAATCACCTGCACCATTTTCGCCCCCACGTAGTTATGATTATGGAATGTCCAACCGACGGAAGGGTCCCACCGCTTGGTTTTCGTCTTGCCGACATCATGCAAAAGGGCTGCCCAGCGGAGCCACAAGTGAGTATTGGGGATTGAAGATTGAGAATCACAATCACTTTGGGCTTTCACCACATTCTCCAACACCTCAAGCGTATGATAGAAGTTATTCTTGTGGGCACGACCGTTCTTCTGCTCAACGATGTCGAGAGCCGCGAGTTCAGGCAGGATGATATTGAGCAGGCCGCAACGCTGCAAATCGACAAAACCCTTACTGGGATGCTGCGAAAGAATGATCTTATTCAGTTCCACCTCTATACGCTCACCGCTGACTATCTTGATGCGGTCAGCCATGTGCTCCAAAGCCTCAAAAGTCTCATCCTCTATCTGGAAATTGAGTTGGGTGGCAAAGCGGATACAGCGCATCATGCGAAGAGGGTCGTCGCTGAAAGTGATCGAGGGGTCAAGCGGCGTAGCAATAATGCCGTCTTCCAAGTCAGCCAGGCCATTGAAGGGGTCGACGAGTTCACCAAATCGGTCTTTATTCAGACAGATGGCCATCGCGTTGATAGTAAAGTCGCGGCGGTTCTGGTCGTCCTCCAGTGTCCCGTCCTCCACGATGGGTTTACGCGAGTCGTGGCTGTAACTTTCACGACGGGCACCGACGAACTCCACTTCATACTCCTTCAGCATTCCTCCTTCCTCGCGTCTAGAAAACTTCACCTGCGCCGTACCAAAGTTCTTAAACACCGAGAGATGAGCCTGACGGCCGAGCATCCGTTTCAGTTCTTTAGCCACCTCGATACCGCTGCCCACGACCACCACATCAATATCATCGGAGGGACGCTCCAGGAAAATGTCACGCACATAACCTCCCACCACATAGCACTCCAGGCCCAATCGGTCGGCAGCATCGCTGATGAGATGGAAGATGTCCTGATCAAGTATCTCAGCCAGTTCTTCGTCGGAATATAATTTCATCTTATTCTTTTATTGTCACGTTCGGCCTGCAAAGGTACAAAAAAATAAGGTTTATCAGCCCGCATTTAATTTTTTTTAGTACCTTTGCACCCAAATCGTGATAAAAAGGCTGACATCAGCATCGCAAACTTATGAACAGATTTCACTTTTTATATCTATTAGCCCTCGGTGCCCTGTTGTTGGTCTCTGCCTGCGAGAACCACTCACGCAGAGACGAGATTGAGCAGCGCAAGGAAGCCCTCAAGCGCCATCAGGACTCATCGCTGCTGGCCGCCCAGCAGGAACTGGCCATTGTCGACTCCACGCTGGAGGCCATCAAAATAGAGTTCGAACAAAAGAAGGCCGAGGTGGAACGCCACAAGGCCGCGCTCACGGCCACGGCCGAGGAACTGACCGCCCTGACAATGCTGGGGCTGCGGCGCGACTCGCTGCAAGCACAATGGCAGTTGCTGGGAGCCAAGATCAGATATATCCGCCAGAAACAGAGTGAGGGAAGTGACGAGTGAAAAGTTAAAAAAGGTAAGCGGAAGCAAATTCTTCTCTCTTCACTCTTCACTCTTCACTAAAAAAGTTGTACCTTTGCACCCGAATATGGACAAATTCGAAAAAACCAACGCCCAGTTTGAGGCAGCCATAGCCGAATGTCGCGACATTTTCAGTAAGAAACTGCACGACTATCGGGCTTCGTGGCGCATTCTGAGGCCGGCCTCACTGACCGACCAACTCTTCATCAAGGCCAAGCGCATCCGTTCGCTCGAAATCAAGAAGGAGTCGCTGGTGGGAGAAGGCATCAGACCCGAATTCGTGGCACTCATCAACTACGGTATTGTGGGGCTGATACAGTTGGAAAAGGGCTTCGCCGACACGGTCGACATGAGCAACGACGAGGCTATGGCCCTCTACGACCACTATGCCCACGAGGCACTGGAACTGATGAAGCGCAAGAACCACGACTACGACGAGGCGTGGCGAGGCATGAGGGTCAGCAGTTACACCGACCTGATACTCACCAAGATCGAGCGTATCAAGGAAATAGAAAATCTCAGCGGAGAGACCCTCATCAGTGAGGGCATCGATGCCAACTATATGGACATCATCAACTATGCAGTCTTCGGACTGATCAAGTTGAAAGTTGAAAATTGAAAGTTGAAACGGGTCGTCGTAAACATCTGTAGGCTGCTGCTGGCCGTGGTCTTCATCCTTTCCGGATTCGTCAAGGCCGTCGACCCAAAGGGCACGCAGTACAAGATTGAGGACTATCTGCAGGCGTGGCAACTGGGCGGACTGCTGCCCGACGTGGCCACCATAATGCTGTCTGTGGGTCTTTCCACGCTGGAGTTCAGCATCGGCATATTCCTGCTGTTTGCCATCCGCAGACGCCTGTCGTCCCGTCTGTCACTTCTCATGCTGGCCGTCATGACGCCACTCACGCTCTGGCTGGCCCTGACCGACCCCATCACCGACTGCGGCTGCTTCGGCGACGCACTGGTGCTGAGCAACTGGCAGACATTCTGGAAGAACGTGGTGCTGCTGGCCGCAGCCATTGTGGTTTCCTGCTGGCCGAAGGAGATGATCCGCTTCGTGAGCAAAACGAATCAGTGGATAGTGGTGAACTACACCATCCTGTTCATCCTCGCCATCGCAGGCTGGAGTCTCTACGACAGGCCGCAGTTCGACTTCCGCCCGTACCATATCGGCACAAACCTACAGGAGGGATGGCAGCGCACGATGGAGGGTGAAGACTTGCCCTATGCCGAGTTCTTCCTGAGCAGGGTGGACAATGGCGAGGACATCACCGAACAGGTGCTCAACCACGAGGGCTACACCTTCCTGCTCGTCTCGCCCCATCTGGAACAGGCCGACGACTCGCAACTGGACCTGATCAACCAGATGTATGAGTATGCACAGGACAACGGCTATCCGTTCTACGGCATGACGGCAAGCGGACAGCAGGCCATCGACCGCTGGCGCGACATGACGGGTGCCGAATACCCGTTCTGCCAGACCGACGACATCACGCTGAAGACCATCATCCGCAGCAACCCAGGACTGCTGCTGCTGAAAGACGGCATCATCGTGCGCAAGTGGAGCCACAACCTGCTGCCCGACGAATACGACCTGAGCGAACCGCTGGAGACCTCAGAACTGGGACAACTGCCCGACGACTCAGTGATGCGCCGCATCGTGATGCTCCTGCTCTGGTTCGTGCTGCCGCTGGCGTTGCTCACCATTGCCGACCGCCTGTGGGCCTGGACGCGATGGATTCGGCGAAAAGATGGCTCGGAGGAAGAAGAAAAAGAAAATAACAACCCTAATTTAAACATAAAGAAAGAAATGAGAAAGAAAATTGTTGCAGGAAACTGGAAGATGAACATGAATCTCCAGGACGGTATTGCTCTGGCAAAGGAACTTAACGAGACTCTGAAGGCCGAGAAGCCTAACTGCGGTGTGGTCATCTGCACACCGTTCATCCATCTGGCCAGCATCGCCCAGTTCCTCGATCAGGACATCATCGGTCTGGGTGCAGAGAACTGTGCTGACAAGGAGAAGGGCGCTTTCACCGGCGAGGTGAGTGCTGAGATGGTGAAGTCGACAGGTGCTCAGTATGTCATTCTGGGCCACAGCGAGCGTCGCGAATACTACAAGGAGACTCCCGAGATTCTGAAGGAGAAGGTGCTGCTGGCACAGAAGAACGGCCTGAAGGTGATCTTCTGCATCGGTGAGAGCAAGGCTGAGCGCGAGGCCGGCAAGCAGAACGAGGTGGTGAAGGCCGAACTCGAAGGCAGCGTCTTCAACCTGCCTGAGGAAGACTTCCGCAAGATCGTCATCGCCTACGAGCCGATCTGGGCCATCGGAACTGGTCTGACCGCTACTGCCGAGCAGGCAGAGGAGATCCATGCCTACATCCGCTCCATCATCGCAGAGAAATATGGCGAGGCCGTGGCTGAGGACACCACAATCCTCTATGGCGGCAGTTGCAAGGCATCCAACGCCCCAGAACTCTTTGCCAAGCCCGACATCGACGGCGGACTCATCGGCGGTGCTTCACTGAAGTGCGCTGACTTCAAGGGTATCATTGACGCTTGGAAGAAGTGAGACGACTGGCAATGATAGTAACACTGTGTGCCGGCTGCTGGATGGCAGTCGGCGCACAGACTACCTTCACCGAACGGTTGCAGAAGAACAACGACGGTGAGGGACAGGTCACCGTGACCCAGAGCAAGGAGATTGACGACCTGATCAACGGGACTGGCACGGCACAGCCCACCCAGCAACCGACAAACAAATCAGACGAAAACACTGCTACAAATCAGGAAAAGCCCCATACCCGTCCAGGCACCACCGCCACCCAGGACTCCACGACCGTGATAGACTCTGAGAGCCGCAGGAAGGTGATGAAGGGAGGCTATAAGGTCAACGGCTGGCGCGTGCAGGTCTTTGCGGGCGGCAACTCACGCAACGACCGACTGAAGGCAGAGCAGATAGGCCGGGAAATGAACCAACTCTTCCCCGGAGAGCCCGTATATACCCACTTCTACTCACCCCGCTGGATCTGCCGCATGGGCAACTACCGTACCTATGAGGAGGCCCACGAGGTGCTGCTTCAGGTCAAGAAACTCGGCTATCAGTCGGCCATCATCGTCAAGGGAAAGATTACCGTTTCCTATCCACCGCAGACAAACCCATAACCCCCACTCGAGAATGACAACGGAACCAGAATACAGAGAAGGACTTGATGAACTCGCCGGACACTATCATGAGATCCTGTCACTACTGGGCGAGGACACTACCCGCGAGGGACTGGTGAAGACCCCCATGCGAGTGGCAAAAGCCATGCAGACACTCACCCGCGGCTACCGGATGGATGCCCACAAAGTGCTCACCGACGCTCTGTTCAAGGAGGACTATTCACAGATGGTCATCGTGAAGGACATTGACTTCTTCTCCCTCTGCGAGCACCACATGCTGCCATTCTACGGCAAGGCCCACGTGGCCTATATCCCCAACGGCTACATCACCGGCCTATCGAAGATAGCCCGCGTCGTGGACATCTATGCCCACCGCCTGCAGGTACAGGAGCGGATGACCCAACAGATCAAGGACTGCATCCAGGAGACCCTGAAGCCCCTCGGCGTGATGGTCGTCGTGGAGGCAAAGCACATGTGCATGCAGATGCGGGGTATCGAGAAGCAGAACAGCATCACCACCACCAGTGACTTCTGCGGTGCCTTCAACCAGGCCAAGACACGACAGGAATTCATGAACTTAATACATAATAATCAAATCTAACATCATTATGAACCCATCAGACAGAAGTAGTTACAGGACAAACGAGACCATAGGCCAGATGTTCTTGCACAGTTGCCTTGGGAAACTCATCATTCTGGCAGGCATTCTCCTCGTCCTGCTCTTTATCGCCTACCTGACCAACCCGTCGAAGCAGACCATGATCGACGAGATGAACGACAACATCATGCAGTGCATGGAAGCCAACGACAGCGTGCGCGGCGACTGGATCGACGATGCCGTGCTGAACGTGGGCTACATCTTCACCACGGCCGATTCCACCAAGGTGGGACAGGAATGGAGAGAGGCTTTCGACAAGTACAACCGACTGGAAGTCTATCGCCACACCTTCTTCAGCACCGCCTATATCTACAACAACCTGCGCTCTGAAGGAACACGTGTTGGCTTCGGACTCTTCGGTGTCGTGATACCTACGGTGAACTTCAACGACTTCCTGCTGCGGACGGGTCCCATGCACAAGGGCTATGACCAGAAACTGATCAAGACCGTCGTCATCCCAGACAACGACCTGGGCACGAACCCCAACATCCAGGAGTTCCACTACAAGCGGAATCCTGACGACTAAGGAGATGAAGGTCGTCGTTTCCCAGGAGATAGAACAGGTCTGTCCCCGTTTCGTAGGGTCGATTGTCGATGCCCAAGTCGTCAATACGCCCTTCTGTCAGCCATTGTGGGATGAGATCCATGCCCTCGAGTCACGGTTCCGTGAGCAACTGACCACCGAGAGTCTGAAAGACCTCTCAGGGATTGCCGCCACCCGCCGTGTCTACAAAGCCTGTGGCAAGGATCCCTCCCGTTACCGTCCGGCCAGTGAGGCCCTTATCCGCCGTATGCTTCAGGGGAAGGAACTCTATCAGATCGACACCCTCGTCGATCTCATCAACCTCGCCTCCATTGCCTACGGCTATAGCATCGGCGGCTTCGATGCCGACAAGTTCCAGGGCGACACGCTGACCCTTGGCATCGGGCGCGAGGGAGAGCCTTACGAGGGAATTGGGCGCGGCATGTTAAACATTGCCGGCCTGCCCGTCTACCGCGATGCCATCGGCGGTGTTGGCACACCCACCAGCGACAATGAACGGACGAAGATCACACTCTCCACCACCCATCTCGTCGTACTCATCAACGGCTACGACGGTCAGGAGGAGCAGGTGCAAGCCAACGCCCGTTTCATTCAGGATCTTATCAGGAAATACTGTAAAAGCGACGGAGGTACCGTCGCTTTATACAGATAAGTCTCAAAACTTCGTGCTACCGTCGTAATTGAAGATGGGAGCATCCGTGGGCACCGGTTCGTCGTAGAACATCACGGCAGAGTCGTTCGACTTCGGATGCTGTTGCTTCAGCAGACGGATCATCTCTGCGCCCGCCCAGATGACAGGCCCATAGCCATGAGCCGCCATCACATGGCAGGGACGGTAGGCATAGAAGGCGGGATCGAAGCCCATGCCCGTACCGACACAGACCTGCGTCACCTGCCCTTGTTCGTTCACACTCGCCTCGACGGCATGCCAGCCCAGTTGTGCCACAGGACCATAGACCTTCGCGTCGAGCCATCCCTGATTGACGGCATGCGCCAGACAGTAGGTATAGATGGCCGTGGCCGATGCCTCAAGATAAGTATCACTGCGGTCGAGCAACTGATGCCAGAATCCGTCGTGATGCTGCAGGCGAGCCAGTCCTGCGGCATGTGCCTTCAGCAGTGCCATGATTTCTCCCCGACTGGGATGGTCGGCAGGCAGCACGTCGAGCACCTCGCACATCGTGAGGATGGCCCAGCCGTTTGCCCTGCCCCAGTGGAAGGCAGGATGCTCCTCCATCGACTCCACCCAACCGTGGCGGAAGAGTCCCTTCTCTGCCACGAACATCCTGCTGGCGAACTGCAGCACCTGACGGGCGGCCTCGTCGTAATAGCGTGCCTCACCCGTCAACTTCCCCATATAGGCCACTGTGGGAATGCCCATGAACATATCGTCGAGCCAGACGGTGTTCTTCTGCGGACGGATACGGGCAAAGGTGCCATCCTGAAGCCGGTACTCCTTGTTCAGGATATAGTCGGCATAGTTGTCGATCAGAGGTGAGAGGTGAGCGGTGAGCGGTGAGAGACCGGAACTGAGTCGAGCCTTGATCATCGAACAGCAGACGGCTCCT
>JAFUUL010000134.1 GCA_017483805.1 Prevotella sp. | reverse complement strand
TGAGTATCAGCTAACGGGTGCAAGTCCCGAGCGAGCCCTAATAGCGGGAATCGCACAGCCCAAGGCAAGGGTGTCCATCGTGAGGTGGAATCTGAAGGAAGCCGGCGGCAAACATCTGGCCTGACGGACAGAAACCACATATAAGGCATATACCCGTGGGTAAGGTTGCCAAACAAGCCAAAGCCCGATAGCTATTCGGGACGGGTGGTGTAAATGTGGCAGGTATAAGGTGGAAAGTTGATGCCCTTATCTGAGGAGGTCTCACGGACATGGCGATTAGTTGCTTTTAGGAAAGTCATGGAGTAAAGCTTGCCGTGAGAAGTCAGCCGAGGTCATAGTACCCAAGGCACGTGTGCCTATAGGGAAGGACCGAACCGTGCAGCGTATTAGTAATTGAAAGTTACGGCTGCCTATGAGCCAGTTGCTCCGCGAGGAGGCTACTTGCCGAAAGTATGACGGAATCAAAGGATAAGCAAGAGCGATGTCTGGCAGCTGATAACCGAAGACAACAAGACGCACACCCTCGGAGGTGCCAAAGCACGGAACCGCCGTATGCGGAACCGCTTGTACGGTGGTGTGGGAGGACGCATGGGGAACTAATCCCCATGCTCCTACCCAATCCCAATGGCTTACCCTTGGCGCACCTGAGATGCTCCTTATGTTTACCGAAGGTGCAACCGTCGTTTAGATTCTAGGCACTTCGTCGGGAGATTCTAGGCACTTCGTCGGGAGATTCTAGGCACTTCGTCAGGAGATTCTAGGCACTTCCTTGAGAGAATCCAGGCACTTCCTTGAGAGAATCCAGGCACTTCGTCAGACGATGCCCTATGCTTCACTCGATGATGCCCGCGTCGAGCCACTTGGCGATGAGGGCTTCGGCGTCGCGGTGGGCGGTGGCCTCGTCTACCTCGTACTGTTCGAGGAGCAACTGGGTGAGGGTGGCGGCATCGAAGTCGACGCCTTCCTGAACCTTCTGCCAGAGATAGGCTGACGATTCGTTCATGCTGATGATGCGGCTGAAGTCGATGTTCTCGATGCCTTCGGCCACGATGATGTTTTCGCCGCAGACGGTGCGCAGGCGGAATCCTTTCTTTGTCTTCATATTTTTTTCGTTATTTGTTCTTAAATCTCTGTGGAATGTGGGGGTGGAGGGCGAAGAGCAGGTAGCGGCGGATGGGGTAGAGGCGAGTCCACCACCAGGAGTAGATGCGCCACTTGCGGCCGTCGGTGGAGTCGAGCGTCTGGCGGCCCTTGCGGTAGAAGCCCAAGGCCTTAGCGCGAATGTCGCTGAGCGTGCAATGCTCGTCGCCCAGGTTGCCGTCACCGCGCAGGGTGACCTGGCTGCCCTCGATGCTGATGATGCGATGCAGCACGAAGTGGCCAGGGCTGATCTCTGCCAGCACGGCATCGCCCACCTGCGGGTGGTCGGCCACCTGGAGCAGGGCCTTGTCGCGTCCGTCCTCCAGGAAGGGGCGCATGCTGCGGCCGCGCAGGGGGAGCGTGGCGGTGTGGCCCTGGCGCAGTTGCTCTACGACGAAGGGCAGGAACTGGTCGTTGGCCAGTTGGCGTGTCAGGATGCTATCGTGCTGTGGCATACGCGGGCGGCTTCTTCGTCGGGCAGACAATGGAGGGTGAATATGGGGGTGGTCTCTACGATGCGCGAGACGGCGCGGCAGAGGTTGTCGTAGATAGGCCCGTCCCACTTCATGCTGGAGCAGGCGGGCAGCAGCGAGGCGAAGGCGTAGACGGGGCGCAGGCGCTCGATGCTGTTGTGAGGAGCGCGCTCGATGCGGGTGACGGCTCCCAGGGGAGCCTGGATGTTGCGGTAGCAGGGCGTCTTGCCGCTCCAGGGCGAGCCATAGATGACGGGCTGTCCGTCGGCACCGATGCGGATGATGGGGTTGTCGTCGTTCATGAGTTGGGCACCCTCGATATGCTTCATCCAGAGGCTGGTGTGGGTGCTCTTGCCCGTGCCGCTGGCGGCAATGAAGGGGTAGCCGTGGCCCTGATAGAGGATGCACGAGGCGTGGATGAGCAGGGTCTGGCGGAAGGAGCCGGCGAAGGCGTAGATGAGCATCAGGGCATCGTTGAGCCCGAAGGAGCGCATCACCCAGTCGCCCTGCAGCGCGCAGCAGCACTGGCTGAAGTCGGCACTACAGACGAGCAGGCAGCACTGGCGTTTGCGCGTGTTGAAGATGACAAACTGGTAGCCGCCATCGGGCAACTGCCATACCTCGGTGTCGCCGTTGCCCGTGTCGAAGTTGCGCACGAGGGTCTTCTCCTGGGCGGGCTGGAGGGTGTCGTCGATAGTGAGGGTGAACAGCAGCGGTTCATCGTCGGCTGCAGCACCATCCGTCCGGAAGGGGGCGAACGAGGGCAGCAGGGCCATGGAGTTTTGCTCGTCGTGATCCTGAAAACGCAGGCAGAGACGGTGTCCGCCTACACGGAAGTAGTTATTTGCCACGCGTCACCTCCTCCTCTTCTGCTGCAGGCTCTTCGATGTAGTAACTGGCATCGAGGGCCTTGAACTGGAAGGCGTCGTTCTCCACGTAGCGCAGGTCGTAGTGGCGGGGCTGCTTCTTTTTCTGCTGCATGTAGAGGCTGCGCACCTTGATGAACTTCTTCTCCAGTTTCGTGCGGTTGGTGTTGTAGTAGACTATGCAGGTGCGGTAGGGCATCTGCAACTGGTTGGCCAGATATTCGCGCAGTTGTGCCGAGTAGACGTGGCGGTCGAGCAGGAAGTTGTTCTTCGACTCAATCCATGCGTTGTCCACCTCCTGCACATTGGTGAAGTAGACGATGGAGTCGTTAAACGAGGCGGCGATGCCAAACATATACATCTTGGGCACCATCGTCTTCTTGGCCTCGGCGGTCATGCCCACTCCGAGCATCACGGCCATCATCAGTATGAATTCTAATCTTTTCAATGCTAAACTATTATCTATAAACTATTAACTGTAAACTACCTACTGCCCCAGATAACTCTTGAGGAGTTTGTTCTTGGTGTTGGCCCTGAGGTGGCGGATGGCCTTCTCCTTCAGTTGACGCACGCGCTCACGGGTGAGGCCAAACTTTTCGCCTATCTCCTCGAGCGTCATCTCTGGCTGGTCGATGCCATAGAAGGCCTTGATGATGTTGCGCTCGCGCTCGCCGAGGGAGAGCAGGGCAATCTTGATTTCATCGCGCAGCGACTCGAGCACCAGGGCGCGGTCGGCCGAGGGTGAGTCGTCGTTGATCATCACGTCGAGCAGCGAACTGTCTTCGCCGTCCACGAAGGGCGCATCCATCGACACGTGGCGTCCGCTGACGTTGATGGCCTCGTCGATCTTTTCTTCCGGCAGGTCGATCTGTTCTGACAGTTCCTCGAGCGAAGGCTTGCGCTCGTGCTCCTGCTCGAAGCGGTTCGACATACGGGTGATCTTGTTGATGGCTCCCACCTGGTTGACGGGCACCCTGACGATGCGGCTCTGGTCGGCGATGGCCTGCAGGATGCTCTGGCGAATCCACCACACGGCATAGGAGATGAACTTGAAGCCGCGGGTCTCGTCGAACTTCTCGGCGGCCTTGATCAGGCCCACGTTGCCCTCGTTGATGAGGTCGGACAGCGAGAGGCCCTGGTTCTGGTACTGCTTGGCCACGGAAACCACGAACCTGAGGTTGGCCTTCGTCAGCCGTTCGAGCGCCCGTCGGTCGCCCTTCCTGATGCGTTGCGCCAGTTCCACCTCTTCTTCGGGGCTGATCATTTCCTCTCGGCTGATCTCCTGAAGATATTTCTCGAGAGACTCGTTCTCCCGAGAGGTGATCGATTTCGTGATTTTCAGTTGTCTCATCTTGGTACCAGTTTAAAGCCTAATTGGCGACAAAGGTACGGATAAAAAATGAAACAGCCAAATAAAGTTGACATTTTTCTCAGAGAATAGGGGAAACCGGGCTGCATTGATTCCCGATTTCCCCCAATTCCTGTTATCTCAGATGGGATTCTTAGTTGTCCAACTGCACCACATAGTAGCCGCGCTTGCCGGTGGGGAACACGCCCTTGATGATGAGCACGGGCTCCTTAGAGGTGGAGGCAGTCTTGACTGCTTCCTGCAGATCCTCCACAGTCTTCATCGGCTCGTCGTTCACCTGACGGATGATGAAGCCCTTGGGCACGCCGGCCTCCTTCATCTTGCCGCCAGTCACCTTGATGACCTCCAGGCCGTACTGAATCTCCAGTTGCTCCTTCTGCTGCTGTGTGACCTCGCGGAAGTCGGCACCCAGCACGTCCAGATCGGCATTCTTCACCACCTGGGTGGTGCCCTGCTCGTTGCGCAGCGTCACCTGCTTGGTGTGCTTGTGCTTGTTGTGCAGATAGGTGATGGTCACCTTGTCGCCAGGACGCTTCTGGGCAATGATGCCCGAGAGGTCGCCGAACTTGGTCACCTTCTGACCGTCCACCTCGATGATCACGTCGCCCTTCTCGATGCCGGCCTCGGCGGCAGCGCTGCTCTCCACGACTTCAGCCACATAGATGCCCTCCATCGTGCCGTAGTCGGTCACTTCCTTGCCTTCCTCTTTCTCCTGGTCTACCTGGGCCTTCACGTCGCGTCCGCTGATGCCGATCAGGGCGCGCTGCACGGTGCCGTACTGCTTCAGGTCGTCCACCACCTTGTTCATCATCGTGGTGGGGATGGCAAAGCCGTAGCCGATGTTGGAGCCCGTCTGCGAGTAGAGCATGGCGTTGATGCCGATGAGTTCGCCGTTAGTGTTGACGAGTGCGCCACCCGAGTTGCCCTGGTTGATGGCGGCGTCGGTCTGGATGAAACTCTCCACACCGTTGGCACCCAGCGTGCGGGCCTTGGCCGAGATGATGCCGGCGGTCACCGTATTGTTCAGACCGAGCGGGTTGCCGATGGCCAGCACCCATTCGCCCACCTTCACGTTGTCGCTATTGGCGATGCTGATGGCCGGCAGGTTGCGGCCGTCGATCTTGATGAGGGCCAGGTCGGTGGTCTTGTCGGCGCCGATCACGCGGGCCGAATACTCCTTGTTGTCCGACAGACTTACGGTCAGTTCGTCAGCCCCGTCGACCACGTGGTTGTTGGTCACGATGTAGCCGTCGGCCGAGATGATCACGCCCGAGCCTGCTGCATCGCGCTTCGGGGTCTGCACCTGGCGCTTGGGGGTGTTGCCCTGACCGCGCTGTCCGCGACCGAAGAAACCGCCGAACGGGTCGCTGAAGAAGTCCTCGAACGGGTCGCTCTGCACCTCGACGGTCTGAATCTTAGAGTTGATGACCGAGCGGATATAGACCACCGACGGCAGGGCCTTTTCGGCAGCATAGGTCAGATCGACCGGCTGTGCGGCGGGCATCGATGTCATTTCTGTCATCGTTGTTACCGATGGAGTGTTACTTGTAGCGGCATGGGTTTGGTTGAGGGCTGCTACCGAGAAAACAATGGCGGCCAGACTGAGAGTCGGAACCAGATAATTTGCAATCTTTTTCATATTCATGTTCGTTTTGTTAATGATTCTTTTGTTGCTGAAAACCGTTGGTGCAAATATATAGTCAAAATGTCGGAAACTGACAATTTGTCCGCTCTTTTTGTTGCAATTTAACATTTCACGGCCACCCTTTAAAGTCCGTTTGCGAGCGGCCTGACAAAATTTACATTCGTTTAATCACTTAATTTAAACAAAAATTAGCAGGTCGGCAGAAGGGGCTGCACACAAAAAAGGCTACCAGGAACAGCATCCTGATAGCCCTTTGCCCGAAACAAAATGTGCGGGATGGATTAGTCGAGGCCGAAGACCTTGCGCAGGCCGCCGTCAACGCCAGAGAAGCCCATGAAGGCCAGGCTCAGCAGACCGGCTGAGACGAGCACGATGGCCATGCCACGCATGCCCTTGGGGATGTTGGTCAACTCCAACTGCTCGCGGATGCCGGCAAAGACCGTGAGGGCCAGGCCGAAACCGATGGCGGTGGAGAAGGCATACATGATAGACTGTCCGAGATCCATCTCCTTCTGGATGACGAGGATGGCCACGCCCAGCACGGCGCAGTTGGTGGTGATGAGGGGCAGGAAGATGCCCAGGGCCTGATAGAGGGCGGGGGAGACCTTCTTCAGGATGATCTCAACCATCTGCACCAGCGATGCGATGACGAGGATGAAGACGATGGTCTGCAGATACTCCAGGTGGAACACGTTGAGCACGTAGATCTGCACCAGCCAGGTGACCAGCGTGGCGAGCACCATCACAAAGGCGACGGCAGCCGACATGCCCAGCGAGGTGTCGATCTTCTTGGATACACCCAGGAAGGGGCAGATGCCCAGGAACTGCGCCAGCACGATGTTGTTTACAAAGATGGCGCTGATAAATATCAATAGGTATTCCATACGGTCTTACTTCTTTAGTTTGTTGACGATAGCGATGAGATAGCCCAGCGTAATGAAGGCTCCGGGAGCCAGCACGAAGAGCAGGATGTTGTAGTCCTCGGGGATGAAGGCAAAGCCGAAGATGGAGCCGGAGCCCAGAATCTCGCGCACGATGCCCAGCAGGGTGAGGGCCATTGTGAAGCCCAGTCCGATGCCGATGCCGTCGAAGAGCGAGGCCACGGGCGAGTTCTTGGCTGCAAAGGCCTCAGCACGGCCCAGGATGATGCAGTTCACCACGATGAGGGGGATGAAGAGTCCGAGAGACTTGTCGACATCGGGCAGGTAGGCCTTGATGACCATCTGAAGGATGGTGACGAAGGCGGCGATGACCACGATGAAGACGGGTATGCGCACCTTGTCGGGCGTGACCGACTTGATGCACGAAATGACGAAGTTGGTGCAGATGAGCACAACCATCGTGGCCAGACCCATCGACAGGCCGTTCTGGGCCGAAGTCGTGGTGGCCAGCGTGGGACACATGCCGAGCATCAGGACAAAGGTGGGATTGTCCTTGACGATGCCGTTTTTGATGATATTCAGATAGTTCATGATTCGGTCTCCTCCTCTTTAGGTTCTACTTCTTCTTTGTTAGTCTCTCCTTGGCAGCAGGGCATATCACAACTTTTTTTCTTGCCGCAGCAGTTCTCTGTGCCCTTGCCGCACTCATCGGCAGCACCAGATGAGAGGCGATAGGCCCGGTAGGCATTGTTGACGGCCAGCAGGAAGGCGCGGCTGGTGATGGTCGAGGCGGTGATGGCCTCCACGTTGCCGTTGTCCTTGGTCACATAGAGCGAGTCGGAAGCGTCGCGGCCCAGGATGCAGGCCTTGGGCTTGTCCTCGTTCTTGAACCACTCGTCGGCCTTGGCACCCAGACCCGGCGTCTCGGCGTGCTTCAGCAGGGTGTAGCCCTTGATGATGCCAGCCTCGTCGAAGCCTACAAGCACCACGAGGTCGCCACCGAAACCATTGACGGTATCCTGAACGGCGGCACCGATGGGATTGCCCACAGAGTCTTTGACGTTATAGATGGAATAGTAGAAGGTCTTGCCCTTCTTGTCGGTCATGCTGATGATGGTGTCGGGCTGTTCGCCGGCTTGAACGGTCTGTCCGCCCATCACTTTCTGAATGCCCTCCTGCAGCGCTTTCTTCTCCTGCTGGGCGATGGGGTCGCTGGTCACGTTGTTCACGGCAGCGAGGATGCAGCCCATGATGACGGCCACGCCCGTGAGTACCAGCACCATATTCAATAAAGATGATTGTAGTTTCTTCATGTTGTGGTCCTCCTTATTGTTTTGCAGGCACTTCGCCGAAGCGCTTGGGTTTCACATAGTTGTTGATGAGCGGCGTGAAGGCGTTCATGATCAGGATGGCGAACGACATACCCTCGGGATAGGCTCCCCAGTTGCGGATGGCAATGGTGAGCAGACCGATGCAGACGCCGTAGATGATCTGGCCCTTGCCGGTCATGGGCGAGGTGACATAGTCGGTAGCCATGAAGATGGCGCCGAGCATCAGGCCGCCCGAGAGAATCACCTGAACGGGGCTGGCATAGTGGGCGGGGTCGATGAGATACATCAGGCCGCTCACCACGAAGACGGTACCGATGATGCTGACAGGCGTGTGCCAGGTGATGATCTTGCGCCAGAGCATGAAGCACAGGCCGATGATCAGGGCCAGGGCGCAGACCTCGCCGATGGTGCCGGCACCCAGGGCGCCTTCTGCATTCACGTGGTTGCCCAGCAGCAGGTCGAGCGATGAAGGCAGTTGGTCGAGATACTTCTGAGGCTCGTCCGACGTGATGGCCTGCTTCATCAGCGAGAGCGGGGTGGCTCCAGTCAGTCCGTCGACGGGGTCAGACGAGATGGGGTAGGCGAGCAGGTTGCCAGCCTTGGGCCAGGTGGTCATCTGTGCGGGGAAGGCCACCAGCAGCACGCAGCGGCCCACGAGGGCGGGGTTGAAGATGTTCTGTCCCAGACCGCCAAAGGTCATCTTGCCCACGCCGATGGCGAAGAGGGCGCCGATGATGATAATCCAGAGGGGCAGGTTCGACGGCAGGTTCATGCCCAGCAGCAGACCCGTGAGGGCTGCCGAGCCGTCGAGTACGGTATTCTGTTGGTTACCGAGGATGAATCGGTTGATGGCCCACTCGAAGCACACACAGGCCACCACGCTGGTCAGACAGACGATGGCAGAACCTATGCCGAAGAACCAGAACGAGGCGAGCAGCGCGGGCAGCAGGGCGATGATGACGCCATACATGTTGCGCTCCACCGAGTCGGTACCGTGGGCATGTGGTGATAATGAAACGATTAACTTTCCCATTATTGTATTCTTTTATGCTTTAATACCATATTTATTTTTTAGCCGCAGCAGCACGGGCACGAATGATGCCCATTACGGTAGACTTGCCCTGACGGATGTTGTCGAGCAGCGGACGATGGGCCGGACAGGTGAACTGGCACGAGCCGCACTCGATGCAACTGACCACATCCTCCTTTTCGGCGCGCTCCCATTGCTTGAATGCCGACAGTTTGGCCAGCAGATAGGGCTCCAGGCCCATCGGGCAGGCACCTACGCACTTGGCGCAGCGGATGCACGGCTGGGGCTCCTTGCGCACGGCATCGTCGCCGGAGAGAATGGTCACCGAGTTGGTTCCCTTGCAGACGGGCACTTCGGTCGACGTGAGGGCCTTGCCCATCATCGGGCCACCGGCCAGCACCTTGTTGTCGCCCTCGGGCATACCGCCACAGAGTTCGATCAGGTCCTGCATCGGCGTACCCATGCGCACCAGGAAGTTGCCCGGCTTGGCCAGACGCTTGCCGGTTACGGTCGTATAGCGTTCGAAGAGAGGCTTACGCTTCATAACTGCCTCATAGACAGCATAGGCGGTACCTACATTCTGAACGATTGCTCCAACATTGACGGGAATGGCAGGCGGAGCGGGCACCTGGCGGCGAATCACGGCGTCTACCAGTTGCTTTTCGCCTCCCTGCGGGTAGCGCTGCTTCAGGGGGACAACCTCGACGTTATACGTCGAGGCACTGAACACTTCGGCACACTTCTGGGTGAGCAGGTCGATGGCAGCGGGCTTGTTGGTCTCAATGCCTATGTAGCCGCGCGTCACCTTGGCGGCCTTCATCAGCAGTTCCAGGCCTACCAGTATCTCGTCGGCATGCTCCATCATCAGACGGTAGTCGGCTGTGATGTAGGGCTCGCACTCCACGGCGTTGATAATCACACACTCAGCCTTGGCCGTTGGCGGCGGACAGAGTTTGATGAACGTGGGGAAGCCTGCGCCGCCCATACCCGTGACGCCAGCCACCTTGATGCGCTCTACAATCTCTTCGGGCGTCAGTTCGGGGTGGTCGGCCACCTTCTCCAGTTTGTCTGAACGGTCGATGCTCTCCTCCCATTCGTCGCCTTCCACATTAATTATAATACTAGGCTTGCGATAGCCGGTAGCGTCGATGGCGGTATCGATCTTGAAGACGGTACCGCTGACCGACGAGTAGATGGGGGCCGAGACGAAGCCGCCGGCCTCGGCCAGCAGCGTGCCCACTTTCACCTTGTCGCCTTTCTGTACGACGGGCTTGGCCGGAGCACCAATGTGCTGCGACAGCGGGAAGATGGCCTGCTTGGGCAGCGGAGCCACCTGGGTGGCCACTTCGTGGGTCAGTTTGTTCTCTTCGGGGTGGATACCACCTATACGGAATGTCTTGCTGTTCATGCGGTTTCCTCCTTTCTTTCTTCTGTGGTTGGTGTTGATGGAGCAGGCTTGGGGGCGGGGAAGTTGACGGCGTGGATAGCCTTGGTCGGGCAAACCTCGACGCACTTCTTGCACAAGCGGCACTTGTTGAAGTCGATGTACGACACGTTGTTCTCTACCGTGATTGCCTCGAACTTACACTCCTTCACGCACTTGCCGCAGCCGATGCAGGCAGCCTTGCAGGCCTTCATGGCGACGGCACCCTTGTCCTTGTTGACACACGACACGAAGACGCGACGGTTCTTCGGGCCCTTCTTGCGCAGTTCGATGATGTGGCGCGGACAAGCCTTTGCACAGGCGCCGCAGGCCGTACACTTGTCGTCGTCGACTTCAGGCAGGCCCGTCTCGGGATTGATGTGGATGGCGTCAAACTGACAAGCCTCCACGCAGTCGCCGCAGCCCAGGCAGCCGAAGCCGCAGGCCGTCTCGCCGGCACCGCAGGCATTCATCGCCGCACAAGTGCGCAAGCCACTATACTCGTTGACCTTCGGACGGAGGTCGCACGAGCCGTTACATCTCACTACGGCCACCATCGGGTCGCCGTTGGCGATGGCCATACCCAGCAGGTCGGCCACCTGACCCATCACCTCGCTGCCACCGACAGGACAGTTCAGCCCGTCGATGCTCCCAAGGTCAGCACCTTTCACGAGTGCGTCGGCCATGCCGCCACATCCCGCAAAACCGCAACCGCCGCAGTTGGCGCCGGGCAGCAGTTCGTTGACCTGGCCAATGCGTGGGTCTTCATAGACAGCAAATTTCTTGGAGCAGACAAACAGCACGATGGCTGCTATGAGTCCGATGCCTCCAAGCACAATTACTGCAGTCAAGATAAAATCCATAATAAATTAGTATTTGTTTTTAAATGTTTGTTGATAGTTTGCTTATTCATCAGGCTCACTCAATCGTGAACGATACGGTGCTGGCGATGCGGTCGCGCACGAGCCATATCACGAAGTAGTAGGGCACGAGCACCGCTACGGCCGACAGGGCGGCTATTCCCTCGTTTTGGCCGATGGCCAGCATCAGCACCAGTATGGCCAGCATCAGCACCAGTGGAAGGCCGAAGCCCAGCATCAGGGCTCGGCCTGCCGTCTTGCCCGAGGTGGACACCACCACCTCGTCGCCCACCTGGAGGCTTCGCGAGGGTGCCCCAAATACATCGATCACCTTTTCTTTCGACTCAGATGCGTTGCAATGTGAGGCCACCTTACAGGCTGAACACGCGGAATTCTGCACAATCTTCACCCGAATGTGCCTTCCTTCTATCGATTCAACTTTGCCCTCGTGGCGTATTGAGTTGTCCATTTCATGTGCAAAGGTACGAATAATTTGCGAATAATGGGATAAGAATTGCAAAATATTTTAGAAAAATATTCATATTCTCTTGCAGATACGAATCTTTTTTGATACTTTTGCAGAAAAATAGGGAATGCATTATGAAAGCAACAGAGCAAACACTACAGCAAATTGAGCGGGCACTCAAGAAGGTGGCCGACAAGTTTCCCGCCGACCAAGAGGCGGCCATGTTGACCGATGTCCACATCAGGGTAACACAAGAGACGGGCGAGTTGGTGGTCTTCAACGATGACGACGTGGAACTGACGCGCTGCGTAGTGGAAGAGTGGATAGACAACAAGGACGACGACTTCTATGAGGGCATCACTTCTGTCTTGATGAAGTGTATCGACGCTCAGAAAGACCTGCTCGACAATCTCTCGATATTGAAGCCATACGCCTTCGTGCTGGAGGACGACGACCACGAGTCGGTGGCCGAACTCCACGTGGTGGACGACGATACGGTCATCATCGACTCAGAGTTGATGGAAGGTCTCGACAAGGATCTGGACGACTTCTTCGAGAAACTGCTGAAATCGTAGGGATGGCGTAATGGCTGAGGCAACCATCGACTCTACGGCAACGGCATCATGGTTCTCGCGTCTGAACGAATGGCGCGAGACGCATATCAGCGAACGTATGTTCGTGCTGATACTCGCCTTTTTTGTGGGGCTTTTCTCCGCCGTTGCCGCCTTCGTGCTCCATTGGATCATCAACCAGATCGTCGCCCTGCTCACCAGTTCGTTTGATGCCTCCACCTACAACTGGCTCTACCTGGTCTACCCCGTGGTGGGCATCTATCTCACCTCGCTCTTTGTGCGCTATGTGGTCAAGGACAACATCTCCCACGGCATCACGCGCATACTCTATGCCATCAGCCAGAAGCGCTCGCGGCTGAAGTCGCACAACACCTGGTCTTCCGTCATCGCCTCGGCCATCACCATCGGCTTTGGCGGTTCTGTGGGTGCCGAGGCGCCTATCGTGCTGACGGGTTCTGCCATCGGCTCCAATCTGGGCAAACTCTTCAAACTGAACAGCCGCACGCTGATGCTGCTCATCGGCTGTGGTGCTGCCGGTGCCATAGCCGGCATCTTCAAGGCGCCCATTGCCGGTCTCGTCTTCACGCTCGAGGTGCTGATGATCGACCTGACGATGGCCTCGCTGCTGCCCATCCTCGTCTCGTGTGTGACGGCCACCTGCTTCACCTATATATTTAGTGGTGATGCCGTGTTGTTCACTTTCGAGTTGCAGGACCAGTGGACGGTCGAGCGCGTGCCGGCCTGCGTGCTGCTGGGCATCTTCTGCGGGTTGGTCAGCCTCTACTTCATCCGCACGATGGGCTTCTGCGAGGACATCTTTGCCCGCTTCAGGGACAAGCCCTACGTGAGGCTCGTCATGGGCGGCTCGCTGCTGAGCGTGCTCATCTTCTTCTTCCCGTCGCTCTTCGGCGAGGGCTACAACTCCATCAACGCCTTGCTCAGCGGCGACGAGGCGACCACGAACACCATTCTCGACAACTCGCTATTCTCGGGTCAGGCGCAGATGCTCGTACCCTATGTGGCGCTGGTGCTGCTCACCAAGGTCTTTGCCACTTCTGCCACCAACGGCGGAGGCGGTTGTGGCGGTACGTTTGCTCCCTCGTTGTTCATCGGCTGCTTCAGCGGCTTCCTGTTCTCGCGGTTGTGGAACCAGTACGAGATAGGCGTCCACGTGCCCGAGAAGAACTTCGCCCTGATGGGTATGGCCGGCGTGATGTCGGGCGTGATGCATGCGCCGCTGACGGGCATCTTCCTCATAGCCGAACTGACGGGCGGCTACGACCTCTTTCTGCCGCTGATGATAGTCTCGGTATCCTCCTATCTGACCATCATCCTCTTCGAGCCTCACAGCATCTATGGCTCGCGCCTGGCTAAGGAAGGACAACTCATCACCCATCATACCGATCATGCCGTGCTCACGTTGATGCAACTCGATAGTGTCATCGACCGCGACTATCTGCCCGTGGAGCCCGATACCGAACTGGGCGAGATCGTGCGCAAGATCAGCCGTTCGCGCAGCAGCATCATTCCCGTGCTCGATGCCGGGGGCGTGCTGCTGGGGGAGATTGACATCACGAAGATACGCCATGTGGTGTTTCGCATCGAACTCTACCACCACTTCACGGCCACCCAACTCATGCAGGAGCCGGAGGCCACGCTTGGCGACTCGCTCCAGATGACCGATGTGGTGAAGACATTCGAGCGGACTCATGCCGACTATCTGCCCGTGGTGGACAAAGACCGCCACCTGAGGGGCTACATCTCGCGTCAGCGCATGTACACGCAGTACCGTAAGATGGTGGCGGACATGAGTAAGGATTGAAGATTGAAAATTGAAGATTGAAGATTGAAAATTGAGGATTGAAGATGAATAAGGAAGATTTGCGCATCGTGTTTATGGGTACGCCCGAGTTTGCGGTGGAGACGCTGAAGGCTCTGGTGGACAACCAGTATCATGTGGTGGCTGTGGTCACCCAACCCGACAAGCCTGTGGGCCGTCACGGCTCCGTGCTGCAGCCCTCGGCCGTCAAGCAGTATGCGCTGGAGCAGGGGCTGCCCGTGCTTCAGCCGGAGAAGATGAAAGACCCGGCCTTCGTGGAGCAACTGCGCGCCTATCAGGCCAACCTCCAGGTGGTGGTGGCCTTCCGCATGCTGCCCGAGGTGGTTTGGGCGATGCCAGAATATGGCACGTTCAACGTCCATGCGGCCCTGCTGCCGCAGTATCGCGGGGCGGCACCCATCAACTGGGCCGTCATCAACGGCGAGACGGAGACGGGCGTGACCACCTTCTTCCTCGACCACGATATAGACACGGGCCGCATCATCGAGCAGATGCCCTTCGCCATTCCCGACGAGGCCGACGTGGAATACGTCTACGACGGGCTGATGCATCTGGGGGCCCGCATCTGCCTGAGCACGCTGGAGAAGATTGTTGAAGCCGACGGCCATCCTCAGAGCATCGAACAGAGTGCCGTGAGCCAGGATCAGCCGTTGCTGCCTGCCCCCAAGATATTCAAGGAGACCTGCCAGATAGATTGGGCGCAGCCGGCCAAGCGCGTCTACGACTTCGTGCGCGGCCTGTCGCCCTATCCGGGTGCCTGGACGACGCTGGTCGACGAGAATGGGCGCGAGACCGTGCTCAAGATCTTCCGCACCACCAAGACGCAGGACGCGGCTCAGCAGGGTGGGGCGGGCAGCCTCGTAGTCAGGGGGCGGCATCTGCTGGTCGCTTGCGCCGACGGTCTGCTGCAGATAGACGAACTGCAACTGGCCGGCAAGAAACGCATGGATGCACAGGCTTTCCTGAACGGAATGAAGGACATCGAAAAATATTCTGTGCGAAAAGTATAATATTTCCCCAGAGTGTTGCGTTACTAATAGTGTAAACTAAATCGCAATAGCCTATGCAAATATTTACTTATGAGGAAATGAACCCGAGTGAGAAGACACTCAACTTCATCAAACAGTTCGCCTATACCTATCAGGCAACAACCCGTCAGACCAATTACGGCCTGAACTAAAAAAGTAAGGAGAAAGAAGACAAAAAATGACACTTGTATCACCTTCACTATTGGCGGCCGACTTCCTGCATCTCGACCGGGACATCCAGATGATCAACCGCTCTGAGGCCGACTGGCTCCACCTGGACGTGATGGATGGTTCGTTCGTTCCCAACATTTCCTTCGGCTTCCCCGTGCTGGAGGCCGTAGCCGGCGCCTGCCGGAAACCGCTCGACGTGCACTACATGATTGAGCGGCCGGAGCGCTACATCCAGCAGACGGCCCGTCTGGGCGCCATGATGATGAACGTGCACCAGGAGGCCACGCTCCACCTGCATCGCACGGTTCAGGAGATTCACGATGCCGGCATGAAGGCTGGCGTGACGCTGAATCCCAGTACGCCCGTCAGCGTGCTGGAGGACATCATCGGCGACGTGGACATGGTGCTGCTCATGAGTGTCAACCCGGGCTTTGGCGGCCAGGCCTTCATCGAGAACACCATCGGCAAGGTGAAGCGTCTGCGCCAGATGATAGACCAGACAGGCAGCAAAGCCCTCATCGAGGTGGATGGGGGCGTGCAGGCCGAGACGGCTCCACGACTGGTGGCCGCCGGCGTAGATGTGCTGGTGAGTGGCAGTTACGTGTTCAAGGCCCAAGACCCCGAACAGATTATCCGCGAGTTGAGGGCATTGTAGGCTTCAGCCCACCAATGCCAGTTCTACTCGATTATCCTTGGCTATACGGCGCATATTGATCAGGGCGTAGCGCATACGCCCCAGGGCCGTATTGATGCTCACGCCCGTCAGTTCGGCAATCTCCTTGAACGACAGTTCCTGGAAGTAGCGCATGAAGACCACCTCGCGCTGGGGTGCCGGCAGAGCCTCCATCAGCCGCTTCACGTCGAAGAGCACCTGCTCGTTCACCAGTTCCGTCTCGCGGCACAGGTCGGCCGGCGCCGCGTCGCCGTTCAGTTTGCGCAGGTCGTTGTCGGCGTTGGGCTCCACGATGTGGCGCGACTGCTGCTGGCGGTACCAGTCCATGATGCAGTTGTGGGCTATGCGCGTCAGCCAGAACTGAAACTTGCCCGAATCTGTATACTGGCCCTGCTTCAACTTCATGATCACCTTGACGAACGTCTCCTGGAAGATGTCGTCGGCCATATCGTGGTCGCGAACCACGAACATGATGTAGGTGAACAGTTTGCTCTGCGTGCGTGATAATAACTCATCGAATGCACGATTGTCGCCTTTGACGTAAAGTAGTGCCAACTCTTCGTCGGACACACCTTCAAATTTCTTCATACTCTCTATTTTTCAGTCTTTTTGATGAAGTAAATTTTTTCTTATAGGCAATAAATCTTTTAGTTTTGAGTTATTATTATGAAATTATCGACTGCAAAAGTAAGAGTTTTTTTTTATTTTACATCAAAAGTTAGTGGCAAACGCCCCTCGCTTAACAATTATTAATAGTGTGTGCGCCCATCAAAGTGCAAAATGTTAATGCATCATGGTGTATATTGACGATCAGACAGACCAACTCGACTTGGCTGAGGGGCTGAGGCTCGTCAGCAGTCAGCGGCGCGAGCAGGCCCTGCGCATCAGGCACGAGCAGGGCCGGCGGCTGTGCGTGGCGGCCTATCTGCTGCTGAAGCGGGCCCTGCTGGAGCAGGAGGGCATCGACGAGAATCCCCTGTTCGAGTACGGCCCTCACGGCAAGCCCACCATCGCCGGTCATCCCGAACTGCACTTCAGCCTGAGCCATTGCCGCGAGGCGGCGGCCTGCGTGCTGAGCCGGAGGCCCGTGGGCATCGACGTGGAGGGCACGGGGCGCTTTCGTGAGAGCGTGGCGCGCTATGCGATGAGCGAGGCCGAGATGGCGCGCATCCTTCAGGCCCCCAGGCCCGAGGTGGAGTTCACCCGGCTGTGGACGATGAAGGAGAGCCTGCTGAAACTGACGGGGCAGGGCATCAACGACCGGATGAAGGGCGTGCTCGAGGGCGTGCCGCCCGAGGCGTTTACCACCGTGGAGCGATTGGACAGAAACTATATATATACCGTTTGTGAACTATGAGAATGAACACAGGATACAACCGCGAGGGTGACTATGATCACTATACCGTGGAGGAGCCGCAGCCGCTGCTGGAGTGGCTGCTGGCCAACGTGAAGGAGAGCCGCACCAAGATCAAGGCTACGCTGCAGGGACGGGGCATCCGCGTGGACGGCAAGACCGTCAGCCAGTTCGACTTCCCCCTGGAGCGGGGCATGAAGGTGGCCGTTTCGAAGACGAAGCGCAACCAGCAGAGTTTCAAGAGCCGCTACGTGCGCATAGTCTACGAAGACCGCTGGCTCATCGTGGTGGAGAAGGCCGTGGGCATACTGTCGATGGCCGCGGGCCACTCGTCGCTCAACGTGAAGAGCGTGCTCGACGACTACTTCAAGAAGAGCCGCCAGAAGTGCACGGCCCATGTGGTGCACCGGCTGGATCGCGACACCAGCGGGCTGATGGTCTACGCCAAGGACATCGACACCGAGCAGGTGCTGGAGCACAACTGGCACCAGATAGTCTACGACCGCCGCTACGTGGCCGTGGTCAGCGGCGAGATGGAGCAGGACGAGGGCACCATCAGGAACTGGCTGAAGGACAACAAGGCCTACGTCACCTATTCCTCGCCCGTGGACAACGGCGGCAAACTGGCCATCACCCATTTCCACGTGCTCGACCGCACGACGGAGCACTCGCTGGTGGAGTATAAGTTGGAGACGGGCCGCAAGAACCAGATCCGCGTCCACTCGGCCGACATGGGTCATCCCGTGTGTGGCGACACCAAGTACGGCAATGGCGACGATCCACTGCACCGGCTCTGCCTGCACGCCTGGCTGCTCTGCTTCACCCATCCCGCCACGGGCGAGCCCATGGAGTTTGAGACCCCCATACCCACCGCATTCAGGCAGATATTCAAGAGATAGGATATGATGGACAACTGGATTTACTACGTGGCGGCCCTGGTGCTGGTCATCCTGGCCGCCTATATAATAAAAAAGGTGGCGGGCTGCCTGCTGAAGACCCTCGTCTTCCTCGTGGCCCTGGCCGCCCTGTGCGCTGGCTACTGGTTCTGGGTCTCGGCGTCGTAGAAGCGGTCGAACTGCTCCTTCAGCCGCGCCTGGTCGGCTATGATGCTGCGCAGTTCCTTCAGCCGCTCCTCGTTGGGCGAGCCCGGTATCCAGAGGCGTATGTAGCCTTGGGCTGAGTACTTCTCGTTCATGTGCTCGCGGAAGCGCAGCCAGTGGTGCTCGCGGTCCAGTTCAGGATAGTTGGCCAGCCCAAACTGCACCGTGCGCCGGAATACCACCTCGGGCACTATGTCGCGGTCGGCTTCGGCTATGATCTTGCCGTAGAGGCTGCGGGGCGCGTGGGCGGCCGAGGCGCGATGGTCCTCTACGGCCTCCTTCATGATCTTGATCTGCTCGGCCGAGAACCAGCGCTTCAGTCGGGCGTCGGCGGCCAGGATCCTGCCGCCCGTCATGTGGTGTACGGCGCGCGGCCCCGACATGCCTATGTCGTGGTAGGCGGCAATGGCGTAGACCATGTTGATGTCGGCCCCCGTGCGCTGGGCCAACTCCAGCGAGCGGCGTATGACGCGCGTCACGTGCTCCAGGTTGTGGGCACGGTCGAAGTTGGCATACTGGGGCAGGATCTGAGTCTCTACGAACTCGACCAGGTCGAGGCTTGCGGTATTCTTGAGCATAACTTTTTTAGGCTTTGGCTTGCAAATATACGGGAAATTATTTACTTTTGCAAGCGTTTTAAGGAAAAAGTGACAAATGGAAGTAAAGAAAGACTCTCCGAAGGCCTGGCTGCTGGCCGCCCGCCCCAAGACGCTGACGGGGGCAGCCGTGCCCGTGATGATAGGACTGGCGCTGGCCTGGATCGACGCCAAACTCTACGTGGGCGACCCGTTCAACTGGCTGGCGGCCGTGCTCTGCCTGCTGTTTGCATTCATCATGCAGATCGACGCCAACCTGATCAACGACTTTGTGGACTTCGCCCGTGGCACCGACGACCGCGAGACCCGCCTGGGGCCCGAGCGAGCCTGCGCCCAGGGCTGGGTCAGCATCGAGCGGATGAAGCACGCCATCGCCCTGACCACCTGTCTGGCCTGCGTCGTGGGCCTGCCGCTGGTGTGGTTCGGCGGGCTCGAGATGGTGCTCGTGGGCCTGCTCTGCGTGGTGTTCTGCTTCCTCTACACCACCCACCTCTCTTACGTGGGCCTGGGCGACGTGCTCGTGCTGGTGTTCTTCGGCCTGGTGCCCGTATCCATCACCTACTACGTTCAGTTGCACACTTTCACGCCCGAGGTCATCGTGGCCTCGCTGGCCTGCGGGCTGGTGATCGACGGCCTGCTGCTGGTCAACAACTTCCGCGACCGCGACACCGACCGCCTCTCCGGCAAGCGCACCCTCGTGGTGCTGGTGGGCCCCCGTGCCGCCCTGGGCTGCTATCTGGGCGTGGGCGTCGTGGCCTGCCTGATGGGGTCGGTCTTCGCCTACAATGGCCGCTGGTGGGCCTTCGGCCTGCCGTTCGTCTACCTCGTGCTCCACGTGCTCACCTTCCTCAAGATGAAGCGCATCTGGCAGGGGCGTGCGCTCAACGCCTGTCTGGGCGAGACTGCCCGCAACATCTTCGTCTACGGCCTCCTGGTCGCCATCGGCCTGCTGATGGAGTGATTTAAGTGATGAGTGATGAGTGATGAGTG
>JAFUUL010000133.1 GCA_017483805.1 Prevotella sp. | reverse complement strand
GGTTGAAACAAAGAATATGCGAACAAAGAAACCAGCCTCTTTTGCCCTACGAATGAAAAGGAGTTTGTCGGGTGCAGAAAGCACTGTCTCAAAGATGAGGCTTTTTCGCTCCGTCAGACACTGTTCTCGCAAGGCCTCACAATACTTCACCGATTGCATCACGGCCTCTGCTGAGTTCCAATCACCAAATTTATCCTTTGCTATTTGGTCTGGATTGATATAGACAGCATCCTCCATCCACTGATGATGCAGAATCTTAGTGGTAATAGTCGTCTTGCCAGACCCGTTAGGCCCGGCAATCACAATGAGAACAGGCTTATGCTCGTTTACTGCCATGCTACACAGACTTTCTGAGTATCCACTTTCAGTTGCTCGAAATAGCGGGCGGTGGCCTCGTCGTTTGTACGCTTGGCCTCCTCTGCCGCTTCCTTCATCAACTGTGAAAGCACTTCGTCGGAAGGCTCCTCCATGCTTGTCAGCCTATAAGTATCAATCGTTTGTTTCATATTTGCGCTAATTTTGTGGGCAAAGATACTAATAAATTGTGAAAAGCAAGCGGTTTTGAGTGGAAAGTTATAAAGTGTTGGTGCAGATGATTGTAGCGCAGGGAAGTGTTGATGCGCGTCGTGCCCTTGGCATAAACGGCGTATGAGGCACGGAGTGAGGCTTTCGTGAAACTGCTGGCCGAGCCCTGCTCTACGGTAGCATCATCCTTTGTTATGTGGTAGTCGCCACCTGTACGCGCTGAGAGTTCTGTTAATAAAAAGGGTAATCCTATCAAGACCGCCGCCCCAGCCGCTCCTCCAGCGAGCGTAGGATGACGAAGAGGGCTGGAACGACGAAAAGCAGGGCGAGCGTGCCGATGATCATTCCGCCCACGGTGCCCACACCCACGGAGCGGTTGCCGTTGGCTCCCACGCCCGTGGAGAACATCATGGGCAACATGCCGAACACCATCGTGAGAGCCGTCATCAGGATGGGGCGCAGGCGCACCTTGGCTGCTGACATGGCAGCCTGCACGATGGAGAGACCGCTGCGGCGACGCTCAGAGGCATACTCGGTGAGCAGGATGGCGGTCTTGGAGAGCAGGCCGATGAGCATGATGAGTCCTGTCTGCATGTAGATGTTGTTCTCCAGTCCCCAGAGACTGGCAAAGAGGAACGACCCCGCCAGCCCGAACGGCACGCTGAGGATAACGGCAAATGGGATGAGCAGGCTCTCGTAGAGCGAGCAGAGGATGATGTAGATGAACACCAAGCAGATAGCAAAGACGATGGCCGTGGTGTTGCCCGTAGAGTCCTCTTCGCGGCTCATGCCTCCGAACTCGTAGCCAAAGCCCTGGGGCAGTTCCGTGGCGGCCACCTCGCGGATGGCCTGCAGGGCCTGTCCGCTGCTGTAGCCCTCGGCAGGCGTGCCATAGACGCTGATGGCGGTGAAGAGGTTGAAGCGCGACAGACTCTCGGAGCCGTTCACCTGGCGCAGCGTGAGATACTGGCTCAGGGGCGACATCTCGCCACTGCTGCTGCGCACGTACATCTGGCTCAGCGACTCAGTGTTGAGCCTGTTCTCGGGCGAAGCCTGCACCATGACGCGGTAGAGTTTGGTGAACTTGTTGAGATTCGACGAGTAACTGCCGCCCACATAGCCCGACAGGGCCGACAACACATCGCTGGGGCTTACGCCATTCTTGATGCAGCGGGCGGCATCGACCTCCACCATGTATTGCGGATAGCGGGTGTCGAAGGTGGTGTAGGCCCGCGATATTTCGGGCCGACGGTTCAGGGCGGCTATCAGTTGACGCGTCACGCGTAGCAGTTCCTCGGTGGTGGTGCCCTTCTTGTCCTGCACGTATAGTTCAAAGCCGCTGCTGGTGCCGTAGCCCGAAATCATGGGCTGGGTGGAGAGGCGTATCTCGGCATCGAGGATGGGAGCCGTGCGACGGTATATCTCCTGCACCACAGCATCGATGTCGTCACCCCGGCCTGTGCGCTCGCTCCATGGTTTCAACTTCAGCACGAACGAGCCGCCCGCCGCACTCTGGTTGTGACGGGCATCCTTGCCAGCCACGCGTGAGTAGATGCGTATCTGAGGGATGTCGCGGAAGGCTGCCTCCACCTGGTCCATCACCTTGTCGGTCTCGGCCAGACTGCTGCCCGGCTTGGTCTGCACGTTGATGTTGATGGTGCCCATGTCCTCCTGCGGCACCAGTCCCGTCTTTGTGGTGCGCATCAGCAGCACCAGCACCACGCAGGCAGTCACCAGCAGACCGACGGCTATCATGGGGTGCTTCAGCAGACGGAACACGCTCTTCTGATAATGTCCCTGCACGGTGGCGAAGTGGCGATTGAATGCCTCGTGGAAACGCCCGCTGCTGGTGCGCATCAGCAGGGCGCAGAGGGCGGGCGACAGCGTGAGGGCATTGAGCAGCGAGATGAGCACGGCCACAGCCATCGTCAGGCCAAACTGGGTGTAGAAAATGCCCGTGGTGCCGCCCATGAAACAAACGGGGATAAAGACGGCCATAAAGACAATGGTCGTGGTGACCAGGGCGGGTGTCAGGCCGCGCATGGCCTCCACCGTGGCATCGTAGGCACGGGTGTAGCCCTCCTC
>JAFUUL010000132.1 GCA_017483805.1 Prevotella sp. | reverse complement strand
GCGGTTCCGCGACTACGAGCAGCAGATGGAGATAGAACGGCAGAAGGCCGAGGCCTCGCTTTGGCACATCATCGCCTGGCTCGTGGCCGTGATAGCCCTGCTCGTGGCCTGCTTCGCCGTCTATTACTTCCTGCGCCACCGTGAGGAAACGCGCAAGAACCGCATCCTGGCACGGCAGATTACCGAAATAGTAAAGTTGAAAGCCCACCAGGAAGCACACCCAAGCCCTCCTTTGGAAGGGCTTGGGGAGGCTGACCTTTTCCGGTTTCTCAGCCAGACCATCGTCAGGGAGAAGTTGTACCTCGATGCCGCTTTCGACCGTCAGGCCGCCATCGACTATTTCCACCTGTCGAAAGAGCGCATCGGTGCCGCCTTCGCTCAGGGCAGCGACTATGCCTCCATTTCCGACTTCATCAACGAGTGCCGCCTGGAGTACGCCGTCAACTTGCTCAACGACCAGCCCGCTCTCCCCGTCTCGCAGGTAGCACAGGCCAGCGGTTTCTCCGACGCCAACTATTTCGGTCGTAAGTTCAAGGCCCGCTTCGGTCTCTCGCCTACGCAATTTCGTCAGATACATTCGTAAATCTGTCTGAAAACACTCGTAAATCTGTCTGCACTATTGTACGGGCGCAAGGTTTCTGCTAACTTTGCGCCCGTAAACTTTTATTCAGACACAGACCTATGCAAACATCCACTATCATCCTCATGCTGGTCGGCATCGTAGCGGTGCTGACGGCACTGGTCGTCGTTCTGCTCTGGCAGATGCACCGCAAGGACGAGGACATCAAGCAGAAGAACGACGTCATCATCCACGAGGTGCGCCGCAACCAGTCGATCATCGACAAGGCCGTGGCTCAAGGCATCAACCGTGCCGCCCTGTTCACGCTGATGTGCGCAGTGCTCATGGCAGTGACCTTCACGGCTTGTACTAACCAAAACGACAATCCCGTCGCTCCCGATACGCCACAACAGCCGGAAGAGTTGGCTGACTACACCATTATCTATTACGGTCACGGCGGCGGCAACCTCGACGTGCTGCTGATGCAGAACATTATGGACTTCTCCTTCGCCGACGAAGAGGCCTACAAGAATGTGAACATCTGTGCCCAGTATAAGTTCTCTTCCCTGAAAAGTATGGGGGAATACATCTTCTATGCAGACGGTATGCTGGCATATTTCTCCGGTATGTATCCTATTGCCGATAATTGGGGGGCCACCCTCGATGCCACCTACGGCCAGTTGCGTTTCGAACAGTTGACAGGCTGGAGCCGCTGGCTGAAGGCGAACCAGCAGGAGCCCAATAAGAATTGTTTCACCGGCTTCCTGTCCGGCATATTTGATATTGAGGTGGGAAATGAATAAGACAATACATAGGATGGCACTGGGCGTCCTCACAATAGTTTTTCTGAGTTCATGCACTATTCAGGAGATTTTCAGCGACGCAGTAGAATCCAGTGCATATAGTGGATTGCAGAAAGCGCAGAAGCCGAAAGGATCGCATCCCAGTGCCAAGCAACAGGCAAAAGAGGCGGAGAAACTGAAGCAGGAGGGCAAATGCCCCACCTGCCGGGGATTCGGCAAGACTCCCGACGGCCGCTACACCTGCGCCGTCTGCAATGGCACGGGAAAGTATCAGAAAAAGGAAGAAGAACAATGAAACAAACCATTCTTATCATCTTAATACTTACGCTCGCCGCCGTCCTGCCCATGGAGGCCGAGACTGAATCAGACAATCTCTTGAAGTTGACGACACCCCTGATGGAGCCTCGTCTGACATATCCAGCAGTCAGTTCCTACCGTCCAGAGTTGGAATTACGGCTGGAAAATCCTACTCCTCCGACAAAGAAACACTGGACATGGATGCGCACAAATCCTGATGTGAAGCCCTATAAAGTGATGGACGACCTGACCTTTGTAGGCATACCCGTGTTCGCTGCCGGTTGGATGATCAAGGGCGACAAGGCTTCGTTTCGTCAGGACTATAACAATCCGCACAGCAACACCCGACTGATCACCAACTTCAAGACGGGCATCGACGACTACACACAGTATTTCGGTCCGGCGATGACTGTCGGTCTGAAACTGGGCGGTTATGAGGGTCGCAGCGACTGGGGGCGCCTGCTGGCTTCAGCAGCGATGTCGTATGGCATCATGGCAGGCTTCGTCAATGGTATCAAGTATACGGCCAGTGAGATGCGGCCAGACGGCTCGACGGCCAACTCATGGCCCTCGGGCCACACTGCCACCTCGTTCGTGGGAGCCACCATCCTGCACAAGGAGTACGGACTGACGCGCTCGCCTTGGTTCTCGGTGGCAGGCTATGGCGTGGCCACCGCAACGGGTGTGATGCGTATTCTGAACAACCGACATTGGATCAGCGACGTGCTGTCAGGTGCCGGTATCGGCATTATGTCAACAGAGTTGGGCTATGCCCTGGGCGACGTGCTCTTCAAAGGGCGCGGACTGCTGCGTAACGACCTGCAGGGATTCAGCGATAACCCTTCGTTCTTCGCCATATCTATGGGCATGAGCTTTGGTTCGAAGAGCCTCGACTTCGGATATGAAGATCTGAAGAACACCGAGGATTTGGATTACGAGATTGAAGATGGCGAAAGACTCAATATCAACTTCCATACAGCCACATCGGTAGATGCCGAGGGAGCCTACTTCTTCAACAAGTACGTGGGTATAGGTGGCCGCCTCCGAGTGAGGGCCATGACCGCCAAGGGCTGGAGCGACTTCATCGGCCAGGCCCATGATGACCGTGATCAAACCATCCAATTGATTAACGCCTGGTATAACATGTTCTCGCCGACACCCGTATCTGAGGAACATGTCGACGGACTCCTGAGCGGCATCATCAGCGACGAGGAAATCAGTGTGGAGAGCGACCATCTGACGGAGTTCTCTGCCAATATGGGCCTCTACCTGAATCTGCCATTGAGCAACCGTTTCTCACTGGGTACGAAGTTCCTCATAGGCCGCACGATGACGCAGGAACTCGACATCAATGCCGCCTACAAGGGCACCACCAAGAAGATGGACACCCACATCGTGTTTGACAACGGCGAACTGTCCGACCTGGCCATCAGCAATCTGAGGGATGGCGAGAAATATGACATCGAGTGGGACTACCAGACGCTGGGTGGCAATAACTCCACGACCTTCGGCACTGGCTTGTCGCTGACGTACAGGTACAAGTCAAACTTCCTATGGAAGGTGTTTGTGGACTACGACTACTCCAAGAAAACATTCACGTTGACCTACGACCCCCTACGCTTTATGAAGGTGACTACACCTGACTTGGGCGCACTTCTTGAAACGATGGATGTTCAACTCGCCCCATCGGTGTATGAACGTGAGAAGAAGATGCATTATTTTACGATTGGCGGCTCGTTTGCTATATCATTTTAAAAACAACAAAATACAATGAACAAGATTTTAATGTTGGTCGCAGTCGCCATGATGACTGCCGTGAGCGCACAGGCGCAGAGAATAGAAGTGGTGGATGCCGACGGAAACGGCATTCCATTGGTAAGTGTGACGACCGAGGACGGCGTGTTCGTCGGCAAGACCGACCTGAACGGCGTGCTTGCCGACGTGAAGGGTGCCCAGAAGGTAGGGCTGAGCCACGTGGCCTACAAGCCGCAACTGATCACGGTGGCCTCGCTACAGGGCGGTCGCGTGACGATGGAGGATGCCGACTTCGGCCTCGCCGAAATCGTGGTGAAGCCCAAGCCCTACATCGTCGTGGAGTACTACGTCCGCGGCTTCCGCTACATCGGCGACTCGCTGAGGGCCTATGGCGCAGGCATCATTCCCGTGGCCTACGACATCAGGAACGGCTACAAGCCCAAGACGCGCAATGTGAACTCTATGGGCGTCTACGCCAACAAGGCTCCTGGATGGCATCTGGCTGAAATATCGAACAAGACGGAAGAGATGTGCAAGCGCAATAAAGGCTCGATGACCGATAAATGGGTGATGGCAAAGAAGGTGCAGGATACGTATGGCCTTACCGTAGCGAAAGACGGGG
>JAFUUL010000131.1 GCA_017483805.1 Prevotella sp. | reverse complement strand
TCAGGCCAGATGTTTGCCGCCGGCTTCCTTCAGATTCCACCTCACGATGGACACCCTTGCCTTGGGCTGTGCGATTCCCGCTATTAGGGCTCGCTCGGGACTTGCACCCGTTAGCTGATACTCATGCTGAGCGTACCAAAAGCATGGGGCGCATCGCTGCGACCCATGCTTGTCCCGGGGTTACGAAAAAAAGATTACTTTATTTGTTGGTTAATAATTTCTACGTCAGCGGATGATGCGACCCTGCTTCTTGGGCTTTGGCTTTTCCTGCTTCTTGGCATGGGGGCGCAGGTCATCGAGTTTGTAGACCTTGGACAGACTTCCCTCGCCGCTCATCCAGCGACGCGACTCGCTGCTTGGAGAGTATATCTGCACGCGCTTCACCGACGGCGGCAGTGGCGGATACTTGCTGATGAGGCGTATGGTCTCGTTCTTATGTCCGTAGATCCAGAAGCACTGGTCAAGAGGGAAGTGCTCGCCGCTTACCACGACGTAGCGGTCGCCGGTATCGGCATCAATAATGGCCGCACCTGAGTTCTCGCGGAAGAACCACCAGTCCTGGTCGTTGGGCACATCCCAGTCATAGCATAGGTAGGTGGCATCCTTGCAGCGGTAGATGGTGGTTCTGCCGTGTCCAGATATGCTGCCATCTTCACCCCGAATATAGATGCCTTCGCCTCTTAGTGCTGTCTGAACATGTGAGAAAGCGGCAAACGAGCGATCGTCGTGCAGGTCGTAGTTGGGCCAGGCGGGGCGCTCCAGTACGGGTTGCTTGTTTTCGGGGCGTTCGTCGTAATCATTTGCGAGTATGCTCTTTGTGGTGTGGCAGCTGGTCAACATGGCGAGGGCTGCCACTATCAGTAGGTATCTATGATCTTTTGTAATCATAATTCTCAATTCTCAATTTTCAATTCTCAATTAGTAATAACACGACCCTTGCGGGGAACGGCGTTGATGTCGAAGTTATTGGAGAAACGGTTGTCTCCAGCCACAGACCCAAGATGCGCTTCCTTCACACCCTTGTCTAAGGGCGGGAATATAAGGCAGGTCTGATAGACTTTGATAGTGTCTTTGCCAACGACCTCGTCCTTGACGTATTTGAAATAGGAGAAGTCGGTGGCGCGGCAGCAATATTTGTCGCCGGTCCGCTCGTCAACGATGGCCAGGTAAGCGTGCGGGTTCTTGTCTTTATCCCATTCCTCTACTCGCGGGTTGCCGCCATAGCCAGTGTACATATAGATGCGCGTCTCTTTCTTGCTCCGCTCTATGGCAACAGGCTGGAAAACGCGAGAAAGCATGCTGTTGCTGCTGCGCTTCGTCAGTACGCTGTCGGTAGACAGCATCTTGGGGTCTATCTCTTTCTTGTCATAATTTCGCAGCATTGAATTGACGGGCTGCAAATAGCGGATGTAATAGCCTGTGCGGTCTTTGCGCGTCTCGGCATTGAGGGTAATGTTGTAGGCGTAAGGGTCGGCAGCGTTCTGTGCAAACAGATGCTCGTCGGTCTGCTGACTCTGGCGGTCAAGAATAGTGGCTTGGGCTATGCGCATGGTGTCGCTGTTCAGCGAGGGCTGGAAATGACCGATGTAGGTGCCCTCGGCAATCTTGCGTGCCCCCACGGCCTGCATGGTGCTGTCGAGCAGTTCGGTGGCAGACTTGGCGGAAGGGAGTTCAAGAACATCGTGACCAGACTCGTTCAGGTCGGCATTGACTAAGTTTGCATCTGAGAGCACTTGCACGGTGTCTTTTGTTTCTACCAGTGCTGGTAGCACGGTCGCCTCTTTCTGTTCTGCTATGACGGGTTCGTCATTGCCTTGCACTACAGTAGCCACAGCCTTGGTGACTTCTGCCTCTACTTTCTCTTCAATCTCGCTGATGGCTTGCGGACGGGCGAAGGCCACGACAGCCAGCGCACTCAGCGGCAGGAGATAGATGGCTTTCAGGGCCACCCATCGTCGGGATGGTTTGCGGTACATCATTTTGAATCTTCGTTTAATTGGACTTTGATTGAATGCGTTCACCACAGGCTGCAGTCCCGTGCTGGTTGCTTTCTTTATTAATAACAGTTGATATTCTTCGTCTCGTATGCCGCCCTGAAGCACGCGGCGGTCGGCTTGGTATTCGTGTACGTCGCGCAGGTCTTGGCGCAGCATCCATGCAAAAGGCACGAACCACAGCATGCGGCAGGTCAGTTCGCAGAGCAGCATGTCCCAGGAGTGGCCCAGGCGGATGTGTGCCAGTTCATGCTTGATGATGGCACGGGTGTTTACGTCTGCGGGGTTGAGAATCATCCATCGCATCCAACTGCATGGTGCCTTCACGCTGGAATTGGTCACAACATGAACGCGGCCTGGCACACCTTCTATCTTTATTCTTTTGCTCCTGTAAATCATCAGCAGCAACGCGGTTATCTGCCAGAAATAGCGCAGCCAGACAACAATCAATCCAGACAGATAGACAAGAATCACTATTGGCACCATCAGACGTATGTTTTCACGTATGGGCGGAGTCTTATAGATTACTTCTGAGTCATCATAGTGATAGACAACATGATCAGGATATTCAAATATCGGATTCTGTACATGTTTCAACTGCTGCTCTATGATTCCACGATTCTCTGTAATGATGTTGGTTTCATGGATTCTCACCTGACACAACGGCAACACCATGCTGGCAGCAATTATGACCAACAGCACCACGCGGTTAAAGCCATGCAGCGTCTCGCGCTTCAGAAACAATCCGAAGAGTGAGTAGAGCAGCGTCAGGCAGACCGCCCACCTGATGATATAGATGATGAATGCTGCCATACGCTACGATTGCTTCTTTAGTTCATTGAGGAAGTCCAACAGTTCCTGTTCGCTCACCTTCTCCTCAGCCACGAGCGATGATACGAGTTCCATGTAAGAGTGCTTAAAGTAGCGGTCAACGAAACCGCCCAACTTTGTGCGTCCGTACTCCTCCTGCTTCACTATCGGGAAATAGATGAAGCCGCGTCCCTGCGGACGATGGCTCACATAGCCTTTGCGTTCCAACGACTGTACCATCGTGGCGATGGTGTTCACGTGGGGCTGCGGCTCTGGGTACAGCGCCACAATATCCTTTGGTGCGCACTCACCCAACTGCCACATCAGTTCCAGCACTTCTTCTTCCTTGCCTGTAAGTTTCTGCATATCTTTTTCGACGATTTATTTAGTTCGACGGTGCAAAGATATGCCTTTCTGTTTATACCTCCAAATATTGCCGCTATGTTTTAACCTATTTTTTTAGTTGAAACAACTCTAAAGTGCGAATTGTGCCTGATTCTCGCTAAAGTTTTGTAACTTTGCAGCCAATATACATATAATATGGATTCCGTCCTAAACATACTCAACACGATCAACGATGCCCTGTGGGGCTATGTGATTATAGCCGCGCTGATAGGTTGCGGCCTGTGGTTTACGTGGCGCACACGCTTCGTGCAGTTCCGCATGGTGGGCGAGATGCTGCGGCTGCTGACAGACTCGTCGGTAAAGCCGCAGGGCTCGGAAAAACATATCTCATCGTTCCAGGCCTTCGCCGTGTCGCTGGCCTCACGCGTCGGCACGGGCAATCTGGCTGGCGTGGCCACTGCCATTGCCGTAGGCGGACCGGGCGCCGTGTTCTGGATGTGGGTGATGGCACTGGTAGGTTCGGCCACGGCCTTCGTGGAGTCAACGCTCGGACAACTCTTCAAACAGCACCACAAGGACTCGTTCATCGGTGGTCCGGCCTACTATATCCAGCGAGGACTGCATTGCCGTTGGATGGCGGTGCTGTTTGCGATATTGATTACGGTTTCGTTTGGCCTGGCCAACAACTCCGTGCAGACCAACACCATCTGTGGCGCAATGGAGGGAGCCTTCGGATGGAACCCGATGGCGACGGGCGTGGCACTCGTGGTGATGACGCTCATCATCGTCTTTGGCGGCATCCAGCGCATCGCAAAGGTCAGTTCCGTGCTGGTGCCGGTGATGGCGGTGGGCTATTTTGTATTGGCGGTAGTGATCATCGTGATGAACATCGGACTCATTCCACATGTCTTCAAAGTGATTATCGAGAGTGCCTTCGGACTGGAACAGGCCGTTGGCGGCACGCTGGGAGCGGCCATCATGAACGGTGTGAAGCGTGGCCTCTTCAGCAACGAGGCCGGCGAAGGCAGTGCCCCCAATGCAGCAGCAACGGCAGCCGTATCTCACCCCGTCAAGCAGGGCCTCATCCAGGCCTTAGGCGTGTTCACCGACACGCTGGTGGTCTGCTCGTGCACGGCCTTCATCATCCTCATCAGCGGCCTCTACACCTCGCCCGAACTCAACGGCATCATGCTGACGCAGGCCGCCCTCGAGTCGGAAGTCGGCTCATGGGGCCCCACCTTCATTGCCGTCGCCATCTTTCTCTTCGCCTACTCATCGATGATTGGCAACTACTATTACGGCGAGGCCAACGTGCGCTTTATGACTCAGAGCCGCACGGCCATGACCACCTACCGCCTGCTCTCCGGCGGCGCGATGGTGCTCTTCGGCGCCTGGACTACCCTTGAAGTCGTGTGGAGCATCATCGACCTATGCATGGCCCTGCTCACCGCCTGCAACCTCGTGGCCATTGCCCTCCTCGGCAAGTACGTGTTCCGCCTGCTCGATGACTATCGCACCCAGAAGCATCAGGGCATCAAGGAGCCTACATTCCAGCGCAACAAACTGCCAGAAATCGAAGCGGATATCGAGTGCTGGCAATAGAATCTCTCAACGAAGTGCCTAGAATCTCCCGACGAAGTGCCTAGAATCTCTCAACGAAGTGCCTAGAATCTCTCAACGAAGTGCCTAGAATCTAAGCAAAGGTTGCAACTCCGAATAGCATAAACCAGTGGAGGAGAATGCCCAGGCATCCTCCCCCACTCTCTTTTAGCATTTATGTTGGTTGGTTTATTAAAAGTTCATTTTGACGTCGACGCCCAGTTGGAGGGGATTGCCGCGCTGACCGATATAGGTGCCGCTGAAAGGCTGGGCGAAGGTGCAATACTTCGTGTCGGTGAGGTTGCGGCCCCAGAAGTCGACATTGACACAGCCCATGTCGACCAGCACGTGGGCACCGAGGGTGGCATAGAGATCCTGCGAAGCGGTGTTGGCATCGTCCCAGTAGGTGCGGCCATTGCCTGCAACATTGGCTCCGACGGTCACTGAGCGGAGCACGGCGTCGCCCGGCACGTCGAAGCGATAGTCGACCATGGCGCAGAAGGTGTGGGCCGGCACGTAGGGAATCTTGTTGTCCTTGTAGTCGACGACGGTGCCGTCTTCCTGCTGTTCGGAATACTCACGGAAGGTGGCACGGGTGAAGGCATAGGAGGCTGCCCAAGAGAGATGATTGTCGAGGGCGAGACCACGCAGAGCCACCTCCAGACCGCAGGTGCTGCTCTTGCCGGCATTGACGGTCATACGGCCAAAGCCGTAGTTGGGAGCCATGACAGAGAGTTGCTGGTTGCGCAACTGCGTGTAGAACGTGGCCACGTCGGCCTGCAGTTTACTGTCGAAGAGGTTCAGGTGGGCACCGAGTTCGTAGTTCCAACTCTCCTCGGGCTTGTAACTGATGGCCTCCTCGATGTCGGCATAGTCCTGCTCGGTGTGGTCGATGGTGACATCGCCGCGCTGAGCCTGCTGCTGGGCCTGCGGGTCGTTGAGGTCGGCCTGCAGGATGTCGCTGAAGAGTTGGATGTTGTAGCCACCGGCCATATAGCCCTTGCTGACCGAGGCGTAGATGTTGCTACCGCGACCGTCGAGTTTATAGGAAAGACCAAACTTGGGCAGCAACTGGGTGAACGACGTGGAGTGGTTGTTCAGTATGTGCGAACTGAGCGTATTGGTAGCCACGGCGTTGGCCGTACCGCCAGTGATGGCCATGTAGCCATAGGAGTCGTAGTCAATCTCCACCTTGTTGTAGTCGAGGCGCAGGCCTACGGTAGCAGTGAGCAGGTCGGCCAGCGTGATGCTGGACTCATGGTAGGCGGCGAGCGTGGTCTGCGGCTGACGGAACGTGTTGGGAACGGCCATCTCGGCCTGCATCGTCACGCCCATGGCGTCGACCTGGGCCTGGGCGGCGGCAGCGGCCTGCTGGGGTGTCATGCCCTGGGCCATGTTGCGACCGACGAAGCCCTGCAGCATGGCGTTCTTCATGGCATTCTCGATGGCCAGACTGATGGGGCGCATCAGGCCCTGACCGAAGGAGACGGTGGCATCGGTGTGGAGCCACTGGCGCGAAGCGAAGAGGCCGGTGGCGTGGCGCCACACGCCGCTGCTCTTGGAGCGCAGCGCGAGTTCCTCGGTCACGGCGTTGGCCTTCTGCCGCTGGAGCAGGCCCATGCGGTCGGCGGGCGTATAGTCGATGTCCATGTCCATGCGGTCACGCAGGAACTGGTAACTGGTGGTCGAAGTGAGCAGCAGACGGTCAAAGTCGTAACTGATGCCCAGTCCTGTGTTCACCATGTTGCGCTTATATGCCGACATGAAGGTGGTGCTGGGCAGCGATGCCCAGGCCTCTTCAGGATCATACTCGCCATAGGGGAAGCCGTTCTGGCGCGTGTACTGATAGTCGGCGGTCAGGTCGATGAGCAGCCGCTTGACTGGCCGCCACATCAGGCGAATCTTAGCACCGGCCTCGTCCATCTTGTCGGCATTCTCGCCGAGGTTCTGGTTCAGGAAGAAGCCATCCTGACCGTTGTAGAAGCCGGCCACGCTGAAGGCCAGTCGGTCAGAGGGGTGATGATAGTGGGCCACCTCGGCCTTACGGCCAAAGCCGGAGGCGAGGCCGAGATTGATGTCGGTGCCCTGATAGTTCATGGGGTTCTTCGAGTAGACGCGCACGATGCCACCCTCGGTGTTGGCACCGTAGAGCGTGCCCTGCGGACCGCGCAGCACGTCGATGCGGTCGATCATGTAGAGGTGGGTGTTATAGGAAGCCTTCGACACGAGGGGGATATTGTCGTAGTAGACGCCCACGGCGGAGTTGCTCACGCGACTGCCCAAGCCACGGATATACATAGACGAGGTGAGACGCGAGCCGTAGGCAGGCATGGCGAACGACGGCACATAGGCCGAGAGTTGGCGCAGGTCCTGAATGTTGAGTTTCTCCAGTTCGCCACTGGTAAACACGCTGCTGCTCATGGGCTGCTGGCGCAGGCGGAAGGTTTCTTTGGGTTGAGAGACGACCATCACTTCGTCGAGGTCGATGACGCGCGAGGTGTCGTTGGCTAAGGTTGGGTTGGCGGGGTTTGTCTCTGCCATCACGGGCAGTGAGGCAAGCAGGGCCAAACCGAGAAAGAGTTTTTTGTCCATATTGTCTTTTATGTTGAATTTCGGCTGCAAAGGTAGTCATTTCCAGCCGAACAGGCAATCCCCATTTATATGGATTTTGCTACACGTTGCGGTAGCCGCAGTGCGGACAGACGCCCTTCTCCTGCAGCCGATGGCCGCAGTGGCCGCAGATGTAGGCCGTGCGGCTCTTGCTGAAGTAGCGCCAGAAGGCAAACACGGCATAGGCCACGAGCAGGGGATAGCCCACATAGTAGAGCGTGGAGACGCTGAATACCACATAGTTGATGGCGCAGACGGCTATCAGGCCCAGGCAGTAGAAGATGGTCTCCGACGTGGACAGATGGCGGCGGATGTCGTCGAAAGCGGCCAGCGTGATGAGCAGCAGGGCCCACACGGTGAAGAGGAAGAGGGCCAGATGGAGCGGCACGGAGAAGGGATTGAGCGTGGGGTGATAGTAGTAGTGTCGCCACGAGTCGGGGTCGGCCAGTTGGATGGTGCTGTAGAAGACGGCCGACGCCGCCACGAGCACCGCAAGCAGCGTGGGATAGAACGAGGGAATATCGTTGAAATGCACGATCTTGGCGTTGCGGCGGAAGAGGCTCCTGATGAGATAGAGAGCGGCCACGATGACCACAAAGGCCAGGATGATGAGCAGATGCTCGTCGGAGAAATAGTCGATGAAGCGGGAGATGGGGTTGTCGGGGGCCACGCCCTTCAGCATCTCGCTCTCGTGAATCCAGCCCATGGTCTGCTGGTCGCGGGCTATCTGCACCCACACGGAGTCGACGCTGTCGGTGGAGAGCGTCATGATGTCGGCCACCACGACCACGTCGTCGCGTCGGACGAATATCGTGTCGACCAGCATTCCGCTGACCACCTCTGACGGTTGCTGGCAGACAAGCAGCAGCGAGTCGGTCTTGACCAGGAAGTTGTAGTTCTGGGTGTAGTGGTGAGTGGTGTAGAACGAGATGGAGTCCATCTGTTCCTCGGTGACCACCCAGGCGTCGCTGGTCTGCCGCTGCTCGCGATAGCAGGAGGATAGCAGCAGGGCGATGACACCTATTATATATATGAGGAAACTCTTACGCATCGGCATAGACATTCATCTGACAGTTCTTGCAATCAAACTCCAGGCGGAACTGCCGCCCATCGCCCAGCCTCAACGAGAGGGGCTCGCGCCACTGAGGCCTGCGTCCACCATGCTTGACGCAGAAGCCCAGCGCATAGCGCAGACAGTGGCGGCACTGCATGAGCAGCCGCTCGGCGGGCTCCTCCAACTCGAAGGCCGGCCCCACGCTGATGCCCTGCTCCGCGTAGAACTGGCGGGCCAAGGCGTTGGAGACGTTGTAGAGATAGGAGTTTCGAAGTGTTTCTCCTGTAGAAACAGTTTGTTTCTCCTGGGGAAACAGTTTGTTTCTCCTGTAGAAACAACTGGAAACTGCCGTCGAAACGACCCGCCGGCGCAGTTCGGCCAGCAGGCTGCTGGGGATGAAGTAGTTGAAATCGGCGGGGATATCGACCTCATGGCACTCGTAGGGCGTGCCGCCCAGACGGGTCAACTGGCGCACGATGTTTTCACGCTGATCCTTCTCGGCCTGCTGGTGCTCGGCCTCGATGGTGGCCACGGCGTCGCCCATGCGCAGTTCGAAGCCGTCGGCCGTGGGGCGAAGGGCCATCGTGACCGGCATCTTGCGCTCGCTGCTGGGCCGACTGAGCAGACGCTCCATCTCCTGGTCGTTGTTGCGATAGAGGCGGAGGCCTGGTCGGAGGCCCGCCGGCATCTTCAGGGGGAACAGGCGGTTGCCCTCTACCCTATTCACACGGAAACCCTCCAGCGCGCGCTCGCCGTTGACGAAGCAAAGGCCGTCGCCATTGCTGAACGAGGCCACGCCGGCCACCGTGAACGACTGGCCGCGAAGTTCCTTCACCGTGCCCACAAACTCACCCATGGCCTTGGGCGTGTCGAACGAGGCGATGTCGGGCTGGCGACCGTGGAGGAAATAGGTGGTATAGCCGCGATTAAAGGTCTTACGCAGGTCGGGACGGAAGGTGTAGGTGCAGCGGCCCTTCGACGCCCGCTCGTACTGGCCGGGGTGGCGGGCTATGTATTGGTTGAGACGCTCGCTGTAGGCGGCGGTCACATTCTTCACGTAGGCCACATCCTTCAGGCGACCCTCGATCTTGAACGACGAGGCACCGGCCTCAATCAGTTCGTCCAGATGGTCGCTCTGATTCATGTCCTTCAGCGACAGATAGTAGCGCTGACGCTGCTCCACAGGCTGTCCGTCGGCATCGAGCAGGTCGAACTTCATGCGGCAGAACTGGGCGCACTCGCCCCTGTTGGCACTGCGGCCGAAGCAATGCTGCGAGGCATAGCACTGGCCGCTGTAACTGACGCAGAGGGCACCGTGGACAAAGACCTCGAGTTCGGCCTCAGGCACCTGACGGTGAATCTCGGCAATCTCGGCCGCAGAGAGTTCGCGGGCCAGCACCACGCGGGCAAAGCCCTGACTGGTGAGCCAGCGCACCTTGGCAGCAGTGCGGTTGTCCGTCTGCGTGGAAGCATGGACGGTGAGCCCCAACTGGCGCGCCATGATCATCACGGCCATGTCCTGCACCAGAATGGCATCGACCTCAGCCTCAGCCAGTTGCGTCAGCAGACGGCACATAGCGTCGAGTTCGTGGTCGTAGACGATGGTGTTGACCGTCACGTAGACCCGCGCCCCATAGAGGTGGGCGTGCTGGCAGAGCAGGCGGATGTTGTCCACGCTGTTGCCTGCCGCTGCACGGGCCCCGAAGTGCTGAGCACCTATGTAGACGGCATCGGCACCGTGATCGATGGCAGCCAAGCCGCACTCCAGGTTCCTGGCAGGCGCAAGCAGTTCGAGTGGTCTCATCCTATCTTGTTGATGTCGTAGGGGGTCTCCTGGTAGATGTAGTAGTTGATCCAGTTACTATAGAAAAGGTTCGCGTGCGCGCGCCATGAGACCAGCGGCCCTTGACGGGGGTCGTCGTTGAGATAGTAGTTGCGGGGCAACTCCACATCGTTGCGCACGCCGAAGTCGCGCTTGTATTCGTTGTCCAGCGTGTTGGGCGCATACTCCAGATGGCCGGTGACGAAGAACTCTCGTCCGCCGCGTGCCATCACGATGCTGACGCCGCTGTCCTCCGACTCCGCCAGCAGCGTCAACTCCGGCCGGGCCTCAACGTCGGCACGCAGAATCTCGGTGTGGCGGCTGTGCGGCATCATGAAGCAGTCGTCGAACCCGCGGAAGATGGGCATCCGTGGCTCGAGCGTGTGCTGACGGAAGATGCCGAACATCTTCTTCTTCAGCGGATACTTGGGCACGCCATAGAAATGGTAGAGTCCGGCCTGTGCCGCCCAGCAGATGTAGAGGGTGCTGGTGACGTGGGTGCGGGCCCAGTTGAAGATGTCGGCAATCTCGTCCCAATAGGTCACTTCCTCGAAGTCGAGCGTCTCCACGGGAGCGCCGGTGATGATCATGCCGTCGAACTTCTCGTTGCGCATCGACTCGAAGTCGCGGTAGAACATCATCATGTGCTCGATGGGCGTATTCTTGGGCGTGTGGCTCTTCAACTTCATGAAACTGATGTCGAGTTGAAGGGGCGTGTTCGACAGCAGGCGGATGAGGTCCGTCTCTGTGGTGATCTTCAACGGCATGAGGTTGAGGATGACGATGCGCAACGGACGAATGTCCTGGGCATGGGCCCTGGAGTCGTCCATCACGAAGATGTTCTCATGCTTGAGTATGTCTATGGCAGGAAGCCTGTCTGGAAGTCTTAATGGCATTTTGTGTTTGAGTTTTTATTCTATCCTGATGACGACAACCGACACGTTGTCGTAGCCGCCGGCTGCCTCAGCAGCCAGGCAGAGGTCGTTGGCATTGCTGCCTTGCTGGAGCATCTTGCTGATCTCGCTGTCGGGCAGCAGGTCGCTGAGTCCGTCGCTGCAGAGCAGCAGCACATCGCCGGGTTGCAGCAGGTCGTTGCACTGCACCATATCGACGAAACTCGACCGGCAACCGCCACCGATGCAATTGGTGATGATGTTAGTGGGCGTGTTGCCACCCAGTTGGTTAGCCAGTGAGTGGTCGGTGGTCACCTGAGTGAACTCGCCCTGATGAAGCCGATACAGGCGACTGTCGCCGCAGTTCAGCCAATAGTAGTTGTGGGCATAGCCTACCAGTGCGACCAGCGTGGTGCCCATCTTAGCGTAGCGCTCGTCGGCACGTCCCTTCGAGTCGACAATGGAATGAATGCTGGCGTGCCAGTTGACGATGAACTCGCGGAACCGCTCTTCGGACAGTCCGACGGGCAGGTCGCTGAAGAAGTATCTGAGATTCTCGATGGTGTCAGAACTGGCCACATCGCCACTCCTGTGTCCACCCATACCGTCAGCCACGGCAACAACCAGACGGTCGATGTCGTCGGCAGACACGGAGAGGCTCGTCTCTCCGTCCCTGATCACCTGGTCGCCGACCAGCACCATATCTTCGTTGTGGGTTCTGACGCATCCCACCCTGCTTGAAGCAGTAATATTGAAAATCGGCATCTTCTCTTACTTTATACTAACCCTCAGAGCGACATTGGCCAGCGTGACTATGTCACCACTCTTCAGCGGCGTCTCTACGTCGGGCAGCAACTGGCGGTCGTTCACTTTTGTTCCGTTTGACGAATGCTTGTCTATCACGCACCAGCCCGAGGCATCATCGAACTTGATCTGGGCGTGCACACCTGATACATACAGGTTCTGCTGGAAGAACTGCACGTATGGCCCCTGACGACGGCCGATGATGGCCCCGTTGGTGCCTGCGATGCGGATGCCCAGCGAGTCGTTGAAGAGCATCAGTTGAGGCGTAGCCGCTGGCGTGATTCGGTTGGTCTGCGTGATGGCGACCGGTGTGTCCTCCCCTGCTGCTTCTGACGCAGAGGATGTGTCGCGGCCATAGTATTCCTCCGACGGCAGCATCACGCCACCGCAGGAGGTGCAACGCTTGCCGTTGCCCACCCGACCACAACGCTCACAGAAGGCCAGATGCTGGCCGCACTGGTCACAATACCAGGAATCGTCATCTATTTCTTCCTTGCAATTCGGACAAACTATCATATCTGCAATTATTATTTACGTGTTCTTGTTTTACTTGCTCAACCTGACATCCTCAGGCAGTATCAACTGGTAGGTCTCCTTCGTCACCTGATCCTGAGGTATCTGCGACACACGGATGGAGAGTTGCTGAATGGTGGCATCGAGCATATTGCGAACGGTGCGGGCATTGCCGAAGTTGGGGCCCTTGGGCATGGTCTCCAGAATATGCTCCGCCTTCTTCTCTGCCTCCGGCGATACCACGTACTGCTCCTTCTTCGCCATCATCTTGAAGATCTCCAGCAGTTCCTTGTCGCTATAGTCGTCGATGTGGAGTTTATAGGTGAAGCGACTGGCCAGTCCGGCGTTCATATCGAGGAACTCCTCCATCTTGTCCTGATAGCCGGCGGCGATGACCACGAACTTGCCGCGGTCGTCCTCCATGCGCTTCATCAGCGTGTCGACGGCCTCCTTGCCATACTGGTCGTTCTGGTCGCTGAGCATATAGGCCTCGTCGATAAAGAGGATGCCGCCCAGAGCCTTGTCGCACATGGAGTTGACAATCTTCGGCGTCTCACCCATATACTTGCCCACGAGGGTGGCACGGCTGGCCTCGATGACACGAGAGGTGGGCAGAATCTCCATCGACTGGAGCACCTCGCCCATCTTGCGCGCAATGGTGGTCTTGCCCGTACCGGGATTACCCGTCAGGATGAAGTTCATCGACATCTGTTGCACGTTGCCGGCACCTACGGCGGCACGCTGCTTGACAAACAGGCTCTGTACGGCCAGGCGGCGGATGGCATCCTTGACGGACTGCATGCCGATGAAGTCGTCCAGTTCGGTGAGCACTTCCTCCAGCGGACGTGCCTTGGCACTCTGCATCATGGGCAGGTCTTCCACCTTCAGGGCATACATATCGGCCTCGTTGAAGAAGCCCTCCGACAGACCGTCACTGATGACCACGTCTGGCTGGCTCATCATCTCAATCAGTCGCTGGCTCTGGCGCTCCACCGTTTCGTCGAAGACGCGACGGGCCTCACGGGCATTGCCGAAGTTCTTGTCGCGACGCAGGTATATCTGCTCGAACAGGCGACGGATGGCCACCTTCACCTCGTCGTCCATCACGAAGTGTTTGGCCTCGGCCATGTTCATAAATATCTGCGTGAGTTCGTCGGGCTTGTAGTCATCGAAGTGGATGGTCTGCGTGAAACGGCTCTTCAGGCCCGGATTCGAATCGATGAAGTCGTGCATCTGGTCGGTATAGCCGGCCACGATGCAGATGAACTTGCCGCGATCGTCCTCCAGTCGCTTCAACAGCGTGTCGATGGCCTCGCTGCCGAAGGAGTCGTTGTCGCTCGACTTCAGCGTATAGGCCTCGTCGATGAAGAGCACACCGCCCATGGCGGTATCGATGAGTTGGTTGGTCTTGATAGCCGTCTGGCCGGAGAAGCCAGCCACCAGTTTGGAACGGTCGGCCTCCACCAGTTGACCCTTGGAGATGATGCCCAGCGTCTTGAACACGTCGGCCATGATACGCGCCACGGTGGTCTTACCCGTACCGGGGTTACCAGTAAAGACGTAGTGCTTGCCCTGGAACATATTCGTCTCGCCGCGCTTGATCTGCAGGTTCAGGAAGCCGGCCAGGTTGGATATTTCCTTCTTGACGGAGTCCAGGCCGATCAGGCCATCGAGACTCTTCAGGCACTCCTTGTAGTCCACCTCCTTGGGAGCCTCGTAAGGTATATCACCCACCTCGATGGTCATCAGTTGCTCGTTGGTCATCTCGGCGACATTGCCCTCCTGCAGGCGACGAGCCTGCCGCTTGCATATCTCATCGAAGAGTGAGCGCATGGTGCGGCCGTTGGCGAAGTCCTTGTCACGATGCTCGTACATCTCGCCAATCATCTTGCGGGCCAGTTTCTCTGCCTCCTCGGAGAACACGTACTGCTTGCCGTGGGCAAAGACCTCGAGAATCTGGTACAGTTCATCCGGCGTGTAGTCCTCCAGGTTGAGGAAATAACTGAAGCGGCTGCGCATACCGGGGTTCACACGGAAGAGATTCTCCATCTCCGTCCGGTAGCCGGCGGCGATGACCACAAACTTGTCGCGGTCATCCTCCATGCGCTTCATCAGCGTCTCCAGGGCCTGTGCGCCCTGATTGTCGCGGTCGCCGGCCTGGCTGACAGGTGCCAGCGTGTAGGCCTCGTCGACAAAGAGAATGCCGCCCATGGCCTTGTCGCAGAGGGCATTGACCACCTTGGGCGTCTCTCCCTGATAGGGCGACACCATCTTGGAGCGGTCCACCTCGACCACGTGGCCGGAGTCCAGATAGCCGATGGCAGCCAGAATCTCGCCCAACTTGCGGGCAATGGTTGTCTTACCCGTGCCGGGATTGCCGGTCAGCACCGTGTGCATCGACATCTTCTGAGCCTCACCCAGTCCGCGCTCCTGACGCTGCAGGCTGTTCTGCACCGAGTAGGCCATCTCGCGAACGGCCTGCTTGACTTCGGTCATGCCGATGAAGGTATCCAGGTCGCCCAGTATATCGTCCAGCGAGCGCTCCTCAGGCACATAGCCTTTGATGTCCTCGCGCTCCACGCGGGTCTCGGCAGAGCCACGGCTGATGAATAGAGTAAAAATGTCCTCAGCCGTCTTCATGGCCAGATGGGCGTTGCCAAAGGTCTCGTCCTTGATCTTTATCTGGTACTTGAAGTAGCGGGCCAACTGTTCGTCAGCCTCAGGCGAGAACTCCGACAGGCCATACTTGCGGCTCAGTTTCTGCTTGACGATGTCACACAGTTCCTGATAGCCGGGCACCGGCAAGCGGAAGATATACTTGAAACGGTTCTTCACCGCAGGGTTGTTCTCCAGGAAGTCGTCAAGTCCCTTGGGCAGGCCGGCCATGATGACAATGGGGTTGTCATCCCACTTGTCCATCTCGACAAACAACTTGTCGAGCGGGTTCACCTGGTTTGAGTACTTGTCGGGCAGGAGTTTCTGCACATTGTCGAAGAAGAGGATACCGTTGCGGGCCTTCTTGATGTTGTCATCCCACTTGTCGACGAAGCGCTGGTAGTCGACGGCATCGACCATCGTCAGTTTGGGCTTCTCGATGATCTTGTGCTGGAAGAAGTAGTCGCGGATGATCTCTGCCAGAGCCGTCTTGCCCGTGCCCGTCTCGCCGATGATGATGGCGTTGACCGAGAGGCGGACGGCCGCAATATCCTTGCGCGAGCGCAGATAAGCATAGGTGTCGACAATGGTCTTCAACTGCACCTTCACGTCGTTGAGTCCAATCATCTTGTCAAGCACGAACTGCGACACCATCGGCTGTCCGCACCACTTACAGAACTTTGCGCTGCTTCTGTTTTCCTTATGACATTGTTCGCAAATCATTCTACGTTTCCTTGTTCTTGAATAGTTATAGTCTCAGGGGTAGCCTGCTTGGACGACTGCCATCCGATCACTTTAGGGCTGAACAGACAAAGTTCCAGTATGAGGACAATGGCCGTCAGTGCCCAAAGGACATAGTGGATGACCAACTCGCCCGATATGGAGTGAGTCTGGTCGGCCACTTCGTCAAGCAGTCCGAAGTTTGAGGCTTTATAGCGTTGAGAACGTGTCTTGAATGTAAAGTACAGCGGATCCAGCAGCGTGGAGCGCACATCCTGATTGCTCAGTACGTTGTCCACGAACTGGGTGTCTCTGTGCTGATCCTTGCTGAAGTCGGTCAGCAGGGCGATGGCGACATAGACCACCGTCAATGCGGCAACGACATAATGGAAGAGAGCAGGATAGTTAGTATCTACATATTTCAGCAGATAATAAGGTATCATGGCCGATGCCAGGCCCAGACCGCCGAAGAGCATCGACATCATGGCACCATAGCCCTTGAAGTAGGCCCTCACTGCCACGATGATGCCAGTCATGCCGCCCAGCGGGAGAATCATCGTCATGAAGTGATGGTCGAAGAGATAGGTACGGTCGTCCAAGCCCAGGATGAACACCAAGACCATCCAGACGGCAGCCAAAGCCAGGAAGGTGTATTTCCACATCTTCTCCCGCATGACGGTCTTCTTCCACAGCCGGCGCACATCCGACACACGCTCCTTGGTGTCCTCGCAGGCTTTCATGTAGCGCCTGTAGTAGATCTGCTGCGGATCCAGATTGCCGAGGGCCAATATCCACTTCTCCAGTTCGCGCTCATAACTGTACTCCTCGGTGAAGTCGCGCGTGGGATCTTCGTGGTAGAACACGGCCAGCCACTGCGGGAAGGCACCGTTGCGGATCTCCAACTTGATAGACGACACATTCCTCGAGTCGAGGTCGAGCCCATTGTCCAGCAGAGCGCCACCCGGCAACCTGTAGGTCGGCGTGGCGCCAAGAATGCGGACAAAGCGATAAAGCGCCGTGCGCAAGTCGTAGGCACCCAGCCGTTCGCGGTTCTCCTCCGACTTGAGGTCGAAGCACTGCTGGGCCATTGCCAGCAAGTCCGTCCAACCATGCAACTGGGCATAATAGAAGAAGCGCCCGTCGATGTCGGTGAAGTCATTGGTCTGCTCAGCCAGTTCCTGTGCCGATGAGTTCTGCTCCCTGACCAGGATGTCAGCCAGCAGTTGGCCTATTCTCTCCGGGGTGATGGCCTCCTGCAGGTCGTAGGCCGCAGAGCGGTCGATGTTGTAGAGGACCTTGTAGCCCAGGGTGCGAGACGGCGTCTGGCCCTTTGTCATGATGCGCAGGGCCTCGCATGCCATCATATCCTCGTGGGCATACATCCACGACAGCAGGCGGCCGTCGCTGAGCGACTTCCACTCATCGTCACTCACCTGGCAATGGCCAAAGGAGTGGACAATCTCTCCCAGCGACGACGATGGGAAGCGGGAGAGGAAAGGCACGTCGTAGTCAATCTCGTAGACCATTCTCAGCACGCCGAGGCGACCGTCCTTGCCCTCCGCAAAGTAGGAGTGCAGGCGATCCATGTCGCACTTCAGTCGGCACTCCAGCCACAGGAAGAGGTTGTCATTGGGATTACGCAGCGTCAGGGCATACTTCTCTGGATAACTGAGCAACGACAACGACACGGCATGCTCGTCGTCACACTCCACGCCCTGTATGTCGGTATAGGGCAGCGAGGGATCCATCGTGTAGCACGCCGTCATCAGGCCAGCCTTCTGGTCGGCAGGATAGCGGTTGGTGACCACATCCTTGATGACCGTGGCCAACTTGACATTGCCGCTGGACTCGAGCCACTGGACGATGCGACCGCCGTACAGATAGTTCATGGCGAGTTGCTGGTTGCTGAGCAGCATGGGCACCAGTTCCTTGACGTTGGACGCAACCAGGTTGCGCTCTGGGTCGACAACGAAACTCTTATAGCGCAGGAAAGGCGACGAGATGTCCACCTCGACATTCTCGCCCTTGAACCAGCGCTCCACCTCTTTGAAGCCCCAACGGTTCTGCAGGTTCACCGATGTGAGGCCCTGCACCAACTTCTTCACCTGCTCAGGCAGTTCCACCAGACGGGGCAGACGGCCCTCGTTCTTCTGCTTCATCATCGTGCGCTCGTTGGCACTCATCGGGTTCTCGCCCAGCCAGAGTGCGAAGAGCGTGATGCCCAGCGAATAGAAGTCGGCAGCATAGGTAATCTCCACCACGCCGTCTATCACGTCGGAGTACATCTCCGGTGCGGCATAGATGGGCGTTCGGGCCTGGGTCGTGCGGAACGAGTCGCCCTCGTCCTCCTGCAAGGCCGATATGCCGAAGTCGCCCAGCACCAGTTGCTGCTGCTGCTCGTCGCGGAAGAAATAGTTGGTGGGCTTCACGTCCTTATGCAGCAGATGGTTCTGATGGCAATAGGCCAGTGCACCTGCGGCCTGGAGAGCAAGACGGCGGAAGCGGTTGAAGTCGCCTTTCAGGTCCACATCCTTCAGGGTGCCGCCCCGCAGATACTCCATCAATTCGTAGAAGCGACTGACACCTTCCACGTAGGTGCGTCCATAGTCGAAGACCTTGACAACCAACTCGAAGTCGAACGACTTGACCACCTGCATCAACTTCTTGTTGACGTCGAAGTTGGGGTAGTATATCTTCAGCACGAATTCCTGCCCGTCGCGCTCGACGAGGAAAACCTGTCCCTCGCCAGAGTTGTCGCTCAGGCATGCCTTCTCTACATATTCGTCGCCCTTCAGGCAGAACCGCCGCTGCTTGGCCTGCTCGGCGGCAGCCGCCATCGGGGCCATGCCGCCATCGGGGCGCAGCGTGCGCTCGACTGAGGAAAGGGGAAGGTCGACCATCAGGGGCGACGTGTCGAGTGTCGTGTCCGGCTTCAGCGTGCGCTCCAGATTGTCGTCGGCATCAACATTGTGCACAGGGACTCCGCGTCCTAACACGTTGGTTTTCTCGTAATCAATGTCAGCCATTATTTATCGTCCTTTATTACTTGATTAGAATGATATCCCAACACTATCCACTTGCCGCCCAGGTGCGGTTTGGCGCATCCGCAGGGACTGGAGTGCATGGCATTCTTGTAGTTGCACTGCCAGGCCAGGCGCACGCCTGCTGGCTTCTGGGCCATCACATAGTTGCGGGCCTTCACCGGCGACGGCATGGGCGGCACGGTCAGGCTGTCGAGCATCTTAGCCAACTGCTCCATCTTCTTCTGCTTGCGAAGGTTCAGTTCCTCCAGCGAGCAGCGCTTGCGGGTGGGAGCAGGGGCCACAAAGTCTTTCACGCCCTGGTCTTCTGCCAACAGGGTCAGGATGCGCTCCCTGAGACGCTGCGACGCCTCATCGCGCTCCTGGTCTTGCTCGCTGCTGAAGGGCAACTGCATCTGCAAGTCGTCATACTCCTTGGCAAGTGCACGCAATTGCTGATACTCCGGCATCTGCTGTATCTGCTGCTGCAGGGCCCTGGCATCCTCCGTCAGCGGCTGTCCGCACTGCTTGCAGAACGAGAACTCGTTCATCGTGTGACAAGTGGGGCACTTGATGCCACCCCGCGGTGAGCCGCACTCAGGACAGAAGGAGTCTTGGTCGGTGAGATGAGCGCCACAGAACGAGCAGACATCCTGACGGATATAGTGATGACAAACCTCACAGAAGTCGGCATCCTGGTCCACCGGACTGCCGCAGTTGGGGCAGGGCTGCTGTCGGAGGGATGCGCCGCACGAGGCACAGAACTGCGCATCAGCGTCGTTCATCGCGCCGCAGTTGGGGCAGACCACTCCTGCTGCATACCGAGCCTGCATCTGCACCTGAGCCTGAGGTTCTACCTGTACCTCCTCACGCCGCAGTTCGGTTTCCAAATTCTTCTGGTCGGGACGAAGGGTATTACTTTCACTCATTTCGTTATCGGTATCTTGTCTAACAATTCACGTGCAAAATTACAAAAGATTGGCGACATTTGCAAATAATAAGGAGAAAAGTTTAGCAAAAACTACCAGAGTGGCAGACGCTGCTCCTTGGGGATGTACATCTTGTCGCCGGGCTTCACGCCGAATGCCTCGTACCAGGCATCGATGTGAGGCAGTGCGCCGTTCACGCGCCAGCGGCCCAGTGCATGGGGATCGCTCTTGGTGCGGTTGCGGATCTCGGCTTCGGTGATGTTGCCAGCCCACACGCCGGCATAGGCCAGGAAGAAGCGCTGGTCGGCGGTCAGGCCGTCGATGACGGGCAGGGGGTTGTTCTTCGTGGCGTTCTTGAAGGCTGCATAGGCCACCTGCAGACCGCCGTGGTCTGCCAGGTTCTCACCCAGCGTCAGTCGACCGTTGGCGTTCAGGTCGGGCAGCACCTTGATGGCTGAGAAGAAGTCGGCATACTTGTCGGTGCGCTCCTTGAACTGCTCGCCGTCGCTCTTGGCCCACCAGTCGTGCATGTTGCCGTCCTTGTCGAACTGGCGGCCCTGGTCGTCGAAGCCGTGGGTCATCTCATGGCCGATGACCACGCCGATGGCGCCATAGTTGAAGGCATCGTCGGCCGTCATGTCGAAGAAGGGCACCTGCAGGATGCCGGCAGGGAAGCAGATCTCGTTGGTGGTGGGGTTGTAGTAGGCGTTCACCGTCTGGGGCGTCATATACCAGTCTTCGTTGTCCACGGGCTTGCCGGCCGTGTGGTCGATGTAGTAGTCGTTCCAGAACTTGTTGCAGGCCTGGGCGTTCTCGTAGTAGGACTTCGAGGGATCGATGGAGAGTTTCGACATGTCGATCCACTTGTCGGGATAGCCCACCTTGACGTAGAACGTGTTCAACTTCAGCAGGGCGTTCACCTTGGTGGAGTCGGTCATCCAGTCCTGGGCGGCAATGCGCTCGCCGAGTGCAATCTGCAGGTTCTTCACCAAGCGGATCATGCGCTCCTTGGCAGCGGCGGGGAAGTAGCGCTCCACATACATCTTGCCCAGGGCCTGGCCCATGAAGCGCTCCACCTGATTAGTGGCACGGCGCCAACTGGGATGATCCTGCTGGCGACCAGACATCACCTTGCCGAAGAACTCGAAGTTGGCCTCGCGCACTTCGTCGTTCAGGTAGCCCGTGGAACTCAGGATGACGCCCCACTCCATCACGTCGCGATAGACGGCGGGCTTCATCGTGGCCAGCAGTTGGTTGGCGCCCTCCATGAAGGCGGGCTGACCCACCACCAGTTCCTGCATGTACTGACTCTGCAGGCCCTGAGCGTTCATCACTTGCTCGAGTTTCAGGTTGGGATACTTCTCGTTGAACTCCTTCAGCGTCATCTTGTTGTAGTTGGCCTGAGGATCGCGCAGTTCGGTGCGGCTCTTAGATATCTTGGCCAGAGCCAGTTCCATGCCGAAGATGTTCTGCATCTTCTTCGTGGCAGCACTCTTGCTGAACCCGAAGAGTTGGAACATCCTGACAATGTGCTTCTTATACTCATTGCGGATGTTCGTCGTGGCGGGGTCGTTCTCCAGATAGTAGTCCTTCATACCGAGGGTCAGTCCGCCCTGGTTCACGCTCAGGATATTCTGGGTGGCGTTCTTCTCGTCGGCACCCATGCCGGCACGATAGAACTCCGAGTCGCCATACTTGGCCATCTCCAGTTGCACGGCAAAGAGTTGGTCGATGGTCTTGGCAGCCTCCAGTTTCTTGAGCATCGGCATCACGGGGGCTATGCCCTCCTGCTCGCGGCGCACGGAGTCCATGGCCAGTTTATAGAGGTCGGAGAGTTTCTGCTCCGTGGTGCCCACGGCATAGGAGTTGGTCAGCAGTTCCGACAGGATGCCGTTGATGCGCTTGTTGTTGTCCTCGGCCAAGCGGTCGAAGGAGCCGAAGCGCGAATAGGCGGCAGGCAGCGGATTCTGCTTCATCCATCCGCCACAGGCGTACTCATAGAAATCGTCGGCCGGACGCACCGAGGTGTCCAGGTCTCCCAGGTTGATACCAGAGCGCAGCGGCTGCTGAGCCGAAGCGTTGAGCGACATTGCTGTCAATGCCATAAGTCCAAAAATCTTGATAAGTTTCATGTTGTTATTGTATTAGTTGTTTTGCAGTTTCTCCATCTCTTCCGACAGCGTCTCCCAGCGTTCCACCTCCTCGTCCAGTTGCCGCTTGATGTCGGTATACTCCGTCACGAGCGTCATGTCGGAGGCATTCTTGGGGTCGCAGAGCAGGTTGTCGAGTTCCTTCAGCCGCTGCTCCATCTTGGCTATCTTCTTCTCGCTCTCCTCCACAGCCTTCTCGGCGCGTTTCTGGCGCTTCTGCTGCTCCTTGCGCTCGGCGTAACTGGCGGTGGCGGAGGAGTCTGTCTGGCTACTCTGACTAGCCTGACTAGATTGGCTAGATGGGCTAGCCTGGCTTGAATGGCTGGATTGGCCCGATGGACTTGCCTGTGCAGACAGCCCAGCCTGCCGGGAGAGCAGATAGTCATAGATGCCGCCTATATGCTCGCGCACCTTACCTCCGCCAAACTCGAAGACCTTGGTCACCAGCCCGTCGAGGAATTCGCGGTCGTGGCTGACGATGATGGCCGTGCCGTCGAAGGCGCGGATGGCCTCCTTGAGCACGTCCTTCGAGGGCATATCGAGGTGGTTGGTGGGCTCGTCGAGGATCAGCAGGTTGACCGGCTCGAGCAGCAGGCGGATCATGGCCAGACGGCTGCGCTCGCCGCCACTGAGCACCTTAACGCGCTTCTCCGATGCCTCGCCGCCGAACATGAAGGCACCCAGTATGTCGTTGATGCGCAGGCGCACCTCGCCACGGGCCACGCGGTCGATGGTCTCGAAGACCGTCAGGCTCTCGTCGAGCAACTGCGCCTGGTTCTGGGCAAAGTAGCCTATCTGCACATTGTGACCTATCTTCAGGTTGCCCTCAAAGGGTATCTCGCCCATGATGCACTTCACGAGCGTAGACTTGCCCTCGCCGTTCTTGCCGACGAAGGCCACCTTCTCGCCTCGCTTGATGGTCAGGTTGACGTGGTCGAAGACCAGATGGGCATACTCCTTGCGCACCTCATCGCAGATGACGGGATAGTCGCCGGAGCGCAGGCAGGGGGGGAACTTCAGGTGGAGGGCGGAATTGTCCACCTCGTCCACCTCGATGATCTCCATCTTCTCCAACTGGCGCAGACGCTGCTGCACCTGCACGGCCTTGGTGGGCTTGTAGCGGAAACGCTCCACGAAGTCGCGTATGTCGGCCATCTCCTTCTGCTGGTTCTCGTAGGCACGGAGTTGCTGTTCGCGGCGCTCACGGCGCAGCACGACATACTCGTCGTATTTCACCCGATAGTCGATGACGCGCCCGCAGGATATCTCCAGCGTGCGGTTCGACACATTATTAATAAATGCACGGTCGTGACTGACCAGCACCACTGCCCCACTCCACGTGGCCAGCAGTTGCTCCAGCCACTGGATCGACTCAATGTCGAGGTGGTTGGTAGGCTCGTCGAGCAAGAGCACGTCGGGCCGGCGGAGCAGAATCTTGGCCAACTCGATGCGCATACGCCAGCCGCCGGAGAACTCGCTCGTGGGCCGTTCCAGGTCGGTGCGCAAGAATCCCAGGCCCGCCAGCGTGCGCTCAATCTCGGCCTCATAGCCCTCGGCCCCCAGCATCTGGTAGCGTTCGTGCTCGGTGGTGAACTTCTCCACCAGGGCCATATAGTCGTCGCTGTCGTAGTCGGTGCGCTCGTTCAGTTGGCGCTCCATGCGCTGTATGCGGTCGGCCATCTTCTGTATGTCGGCAAAGGCCTTCTGGGCCTCCTGCCTGACGGTGGTGTCGTCCTGCAGGATCATCACCTGGGGCAGATAGCCGATGGTGGTATCAGTGGCCACGCTGACGGTGCCCGCCGTGGGATGCTCCATGCCGCAGAGTATCTTCAGCATGGTCGACTTGCCCGCACCGTTCTTGCCGACCAGTGCAATGCGGTCTTTGGCGTTGATCACGAACGTGGCATCGCTAAAGAGGGGCTTCACCCCAAACTCCACCTTGAGTCCTTCTACCGACACCATAGGCTACTTCACCTCCTCCCAGCGCATCACGGCGCCATTTTTGCGGGCAGGATCGGCTCCCGCGTAGTCCATCGAGTAAGGACTGCCCGTGGTGGGGCTCTTGCCTATGTATCGGTGATTGCGCAGCGAGAAGAGCATGAAGTCCTGGCCCAGATAGTCCTGCCAGAGGAAGACTTCGGCCTCTTGCTCGTTGGCCGTGAAGCGCACGTCGCCGGCCAGGCCCTCGCCGTAGACCTTCAGGTAGCGTCCGTCGACGCACTTGAGCGACACGCGCCCGTTGCCGCGATCGACGATTTGGAACTGCGTGCGCGGTCCCTTGTCGTCGGCCCGCGTGTCGTAGAGCACGCCGTGCGGGTCGCAGTTGGCGGGCCGTCCCGTCGACTTGTTGATCATGCGGAAGGTCTTGCCGTAGGGTATGTTTGCACGGCGGTCGGCATCCGGCTCCTCGACGGTGAAGTTGTCGAACTCGGCAAAGCCGCCGTTGTGTCCGTTCTTGTTGAAGGCGAAGAGGGCGTGGCGCGAGCCCTGGAAGGTGGTGAGTTGGTAGGACAGTGGCATCATGCGGCCCAGCGTCTGATAGTGCTCGCCGTCCGTACTATAGGCATACTGCGCCTGGTCGTTGTCGTAGTCGCCGATGCTGCGCAGCCACACCTTGCCCTCGGGCAGGACAACGGCCACGTCGATGGTGTCGTTGGTCAGTTGCTCGAAGCAGCGCAGGGTGAGCGTCTTGCCCTCACGGACGATGCCGATCCACGAGCAGGGTATGTTGATGTTGCCCAGTCCGCTGACGTCGCCGTCCTTCATGCCCTTCGTATAGAGTTCCACTGTGGTGATGCTCGTGGGCCCGATGACGCGCTGGGTGAGCGTGTTGCGTGCCCACATCAGTTGGCTGGCGGGCATCGTGTTCAGGCGCAGTCGGCCGCCCTTCAGGCTCCACATCCGGTCGTCGGGGTTGTGGTTCCACTGCCAGACGCGGCCCAGCGTCTTTCCGTTGAAGTCTTCGCTGCGCTGGTAGGGGGCGTGCTTCTCCTCCCCTTGTCCCGTTTGTTGCGATACTATCGCAACAGACTGAACCCCCGGCTTGAACCACGTGCGGGGCGCGCGGCCCAGGTTGCCCTCCAGGCCCACCATGGGCCAGCCGTCCTTCCAGGTCATGGGCATCAGGCAGACGGTGCGGCCTATCGAGTGGAAGTCCTGCATGAAGAGTGCCCACCACGAACCGTCTCCGTACTGCACGATGCCGCCCTGATGGGCATTAGTGCAGGCCGTGGCGTTGACGTCGACAGGCCCCAGGCGGAACTGCGTGCCGTCAGGCACGATGCGGCCGCGCCATTGGGTGATCGAGGCGGGATGATAGCCATAGGTCTCGTCGGCGGTGATGACGCGCGTCTCGTAGGGGCCCCAGATGCTCTTCGAGCGGGAGCAGAGCGTGCGCCCGTTGGGGCGATAGTCGGTGGAGATGAGATAGTAAGTGCCGTCTATCTTGTAGATGTGGTGGCCTTCGCCCACGCCGCTGCCTTCAGGTATGATGACGCGGTCGGTGCCTTCCACGGGGCCGCTCATGTCGGGCTTCAATTCCGTGCAATGCACCTCGCCGTAGCCGTGGATGGCGTAGATCTTGCCGTCATCGTCGAAGAGCACGCCCAGGTCGTAGATGCGGCCCTTCATGTTGTGGTGCTCCCACGGGCCGCGTATGTCCTTGCTGGTGTAGCACTGCAGGCCCTTGCCGTTGACGTTGGAGAAGACGTAGAACTGCCCGTTGGCATAGCGGATGCAGGGGGCCCAGATGCCCTCGCCGTAGACCTCGCCGCGGCTATTGCCCTGGGGGCCGAGGAGCGAGAACGAGGGATCGTCGAAGTCGAAGCGGTCGAAGCAGTAGGAGATGTTCTCCCAATTCACCAGGTCCCTGGAGTGCAGGATGACCAGGCCCGGCACGGCGTGCATCGTGGTGCCTGCCAGATAGTAGTCGTCGCCCACGCGCAGGATGTCGGGATCGGAGAACTCGTCGTAGAACAGCGGGTTGGTGAAGGTTCCGTTACCGTTGTCGGCCGTCCACGACTGGGCCGTCGTGCCCAGCGAGCACAGGCCTATAGCAAAGCATAGTAAGAATCGTTTCATCGGTTATAGTTTGAATTTCTTTGCAAAAGTAATACTTTTTTCCGATATAGCAAAACATTTACACATTATTTAAAAAAGAAGGCGACATTATCGCCTTCCGTATCTAATCCTGAATCATCTGCAGGAACTCGTCCTCGCTGACGATTCTCACGCCCAGTTTGCGTGCCTTCTCCAGTTTCGAGGGGCCCATGTTCTCGCCCGCCAGGATGAACGAGGTCTTGCCGCTGATGGAGCCCACGTTCTTGCCGCCGTGCTGCTCGATGAGCAGTTTGTACTCGTCGCGCGAGTGGTGCTGGAACACGCCGCTGATGACCACCGACTGTCCGGCCAGACGGTCGCTCTGGGCTGCCGTCTGGGCCTCGCTCAGGGCAAACTGCAGGCCATACTGGCGCAGGCGCTCCACGATCTGCAGGTTCTGCTCGTTGTGGAAGTAGCCGATGATGCTGCGCGCCATCACCTCGCCGATGCCCTCCACCTCCTGCAGTTCCTCCAGCCCGGCCGCCATCAGGGCGTCCATCGACCGGAAGTGGCGGGCCAGCAGGCGGGCCGACGTCTCGCCCACGAAGCGGATGCCCAGGGCGAAGACCACGCGCTCGAAGGGCACTTCCTTCGACCGGGCAATGCCGCTGACGATGCGCTGGGCCGACTTGGTGCGCGAGCCGTCGCCATTGATTTGCTGCACGTCGATGTCGTACAGGTCGGCCACGTTGCGTATCAGTCCGCGGCGGTAGTAGTCGTCGACGGTCTCGGGGCCCAGCGAGTCGATGTTCATGGCCTTGCGGGCTATGAAGTGCTCTATGCGCCCCTTGATCTGGGGCGGACAGCCGGCATCGTTGGGGCAGTACCAGGCGGCCTCGCCCTCATAGCGCACCAGCGGCGTGCCGCACTCGGGGCAGCGCTTGATGAACTCCACCCGCTGGGCGATGATGGGGCGCTCGTCGATGTCGACACCCACAATCTTGGGGATGATCTCGCCGCCCTTCTCCACATAGACCATATCGCCCAGGTGCAGGTCGAAGGAGCGGATAAAGTCCTCGTTGTTCAGCGTGGCGCGGCGCACGGTGGTGCCGGCCAGTTGGACGGGCTCCATGTTGGCCACGGGGGTGACGGCTCCGGTGCGACCCACCTGATAGGTCACCTCCAGCAGTTGCGTCTTGGCCCGCTCGGCCTTGAACTTATAGGCGATGGCCCAGCGCGGACTCTTGGCCGTAAATCCTAATGAACGCTGCTGTCGCAACGAGTTGACTTTCAAGACAATACCATCCGTAGCAACAGGCAGATCCTTGCGTGCTGTGTCCCAGTAGTTGATGAAGTCGAGCACCTCCTCCACGGTCTTCACTTTCTTCATGCCCTCGCTGATCTTGAAGCCCCAGCGGCGGGCCTCCTCCAGGTTCTCGTAGTGGCCCTCGGCAGGCAACTCCTCGCCCAGCAGGTAGTAGAGATAGGCGTCCAGCCCGCGCTGGGCCACGACGCGCGAGTCGAGGCTCTTCAGCGTGCCGCTGGCGGCATTGCGCGGATTGGCAAAAAGGGGCTCCTCGGCGGCCTCGCGCTCGCGGTTGAGCCGCTCGAACGAGGTCCAGGGCATGAGCACCTCACCGCGTATCTCGAACTCGCGGGGATAGCCCTGCCCGGGCAGGATGAGGGGGATGGCGCGGATGGTCTTCACGTTCTGCGTCACGTCGTCGCCCTGCACGCCGTCGCCACGCGTCACGGCCTGCGTCAGGCGGCCGTCCACGTAAGTGAGCGAGATGCTCAGTCCGTCGTACTTCATCTCGCAGCAGACCTCAAACGGTTCACCCGCAAGTCCCTTGCTGACAGACTCATACCACTCGCGCACATCCTGCTCGCTATAAGTATTGGCCAGCGAGAGCATGGGGTAGCGATGGGGCACCTGGCGGAACTCCTTCTGCAGGTCGCTGCCTACGCGCTGGGTGGGCGAGTTGGCGTCGTACATCTCAGGATGGCGCGCCTCCAGGTCCTGCAGTTCGTGCATCAGCATGTCGAACTCCTGGTCGCCTATGGTGGGCTGGTTCAGCACGTAGTACCTATAATTATGTGCGTGCAGTTCCTCTCTCAACTGCTCTATCCGCTGTTTTTCGTTCATCATATCCATAGAAATTGTTTTGGTGATGCAAAGGTAAGAAAAATTGGGGGAAACACAAAGGAAACTTCCGATTTTTTAAGCGTCAGGTTCGTCCAAACCTGGGGTTTGCTTCGTCCAAACTCCGAGTTTGCTCCGTCCAAACTCCAGGTTTGCTTCGTCCAAACTCCCCGTCCGGACGAAGACGATTTTCAGAGGAAAAAGTGAGGAATATCGGAAAAAATGATTACCTTTGCCAGCGAATATGGACAACCCGCTGAAGATACTCTCTGCCATCAGGCACGCCCGACGGCCCAGCCGGCTGAGCGACATGCCCACCCTGCGCAACAGTTTCTGGCTGCGCAAGGGCTACGCCGGACTGACCTTCTTCGGAACCATCATCGCCCCCAGCGACGACGACGTCAGGGCCTTCGAGCGCAAGGGCAGCACCATGAAGAACCACGAGATGATACACCTCCGGCAGGCGCAGTCGACCCACGACTCGTGGCTGCTCTTCTACCTGCTCTACGGCTGGTACTACCTGACGGCCCTGCCCCAGAACCTCAAGATGCGCAACGCCGCCTACCGCCTGAACCCCTTCGAACTGGAGGCCTACGCCCACCAGGACGAACTGGACTACCTGAGCCGCCACGAGGCCACCGAATGGCGCCAGTGGGCACGGCTCTCGCCAAGCCAGCGCAGGGAAAAAATGACAGCCCAAGCGGGCCAAAGTCAAGCAAAAGGATAGTTTTTTCGCAAAAAAACGGCAAAATATTTGTGGATGCAAGAAAAAATCCTTAAATTTGCAAATTGATATGTGCCCGTCGCCATGACAGCCGAAACCTAAACAAACCTGAACAAACAAAAAACTGATAAAAATATAGATTGATGGAACATCTAATTGCCAACAGCGGAATTCATTTCATCGCCACCGAGAAAGAATTCAACCCAGCCGAGCAACTGGCTTTCCCAAACGGGAAAATCCTGAAGTACGCCTTCTGTGAGACCTCAGACTTCATCACAGGCGAGCAAATCTTCGACCTGCTCTATTACCACAGTCAGGAAGGTCTGTACATCCCTCTGAGCGAACTGCGACAGAGCGACATGACAGAGAAACGCCCCAACGGACGCGAGGAACTGGACGACGCCGGTCTGATCAAGATGAGGAAGGACGAGTCGACAGCACTCTTCTCATCCTATCAGGACGGCGACAGCGAGATCTTCAACATCAACTCGCTGGCAGGCTACCGCGTGAAGGACCAGCAAGGCCAGATCAACACGGCCTTCGACCTCATACTGGGCAAGTGGCTGCCAATGCCGATGTTCGAGAAGGAGATTGACGGCGTGACCGCCGGCGACCCCTTCACCTGGTGCCGCGTCAGGATAGACTGTGTGGGCGAGGGCAGCAAGAAGGGCTACATGCGCTACCGCTTCCTCTGGGCCTTCGACACCACCCTGGGCGACCCCGATCCACTGGCCGAGCGGTCTAACACCATCTACTTCAGCGACGACATGGACGAGTCGATGGTGCACTACAAGCAGCCGTTCTTCTACGAGGACGAGGAAGACCACAAGGAGTTCTGCCTGTGCAACCGGGCCGACGAACTGCTCGACTTCATGTCCGTCTCCGACTACTTCCCCGCCTTCTCCGACTACTTCTCCAGCCTGCTGGGACAGTACAACCGCACCGAGTCGCGCAAGTACATCGGATACTATATCTATCTGGTCAACTTCATACGCACGCTGGGAGCCGCACCCGAGATCATGCTGCACAACAACCAGCGCAAGACCATCGACGTGGACCTGGTGCTCGACATCGGTAACTCGCGCACCTGCGGCGTGCTATTCGAGGAGGGCGACTTCACCAAGGCCGCCATGCTGGAGATACGCGACCTCTCTGACCCCAACATCACCTACGAGAAGTCGTTTGACATGCGACTGGCCTTCCGCAAGGCCGACTTCGGCAACGCCATCGTGCTGGACGACGACACCTTCGAGTGGAAGAGCCTGGTGCGCGTGGGCGACGAGGCCAAGCGACTGGTCTACCGCTCGCTGGAGGAGGACGGACTGAGCGAGAAGACCACCAACTACAGCAGCCCCAAGCGCTACCTGTGGGACGAAAAGCCCTTCGACGGCCGCTGGGAGTTCCTGACCACCGTCGACGACCCCAGCAACATACGCCTGGCCGACAATATATATATCGCGCGCCTGTCGGACCTGTTCGACCACTCAGGCAACTACATAGGCCCTGACGGCAACGACGACAACCTGGACGGCGGCAACTACTCGCGCGCCTCGCTGATGACCTTCGTGCTCATCGAGATACTGCAGCAGGCCACCACGCAGATCAACAGCATCAAGTTCCGCACCAAGCACGGCAACATGGACTGCAAGCGACTGCTGCGCAACATCATCATCACCTGTCCCACGGCCATGCCGCGCAAGGAGCAAGAGAAACTGCGCCGCTGTGCTGAGAACGCCATCGAGGCCCTGCAGCATTGCACGCCAGCCTTCGGCTCGCCCACCGTCACGCCCACCTCGGCATCGCTCCGCATCAAGGACGACGAGATGGACTCGAAGGACCGCATGTGGAGTTTCGACGAGGCCTCCTGCTGCCAACTGGTCTATCTCTATGCCGAGATTGCCCAGCGCTACAGCGGCGACATTCACAAGTTCATCGAACTGAAGGGCCACGTGCGCCCAGAGGAGAAGGCCGAGGGCTACGAGGGCAAGTCGCTGACCATCGGCTCCATCGACATCGGCGCCGGCACGACAGACGTCATGATATGCTCCTACCAGTACTACGGCGAGGGGCGCAGCAAACTGGTGCCTACACCCATCTACTGGGACAGTTTCTACCTGGCAGGCGACGAGATACTGCACAACCTGGTGCAGAACCTCGTGATCGAGGGTAAGGAGCACGACAAACCCAACCAGGGCAACATCTTCAGCGCTGTGTTCACCCGTCTGAGGAACATGAGCGACGAAGAGTTGCAGGCCCTGCCCTGCCTGAAGGGCAACCAGGTGTACACGAGCAAGATGTACGACATCGTCAACGAGAAGGACAACCCCGATCGCCGCACCATGCTGCTGAAGGCCTTCGCCTCGAACCTGCTGCGCGACTTCTTCGGCTTCGACAGTTCGATGATGACCCATCGCGACCGCCGCTGCCGCGTGGACTTCAACACGCAGATCTCCGTGCCCATCGCACAGACCTTCATGGAGCACCTGCGCCTGCACCGCCCCATGCGCACCTTCACCTTCGACGACCTCTTCGGCAAACTGAAGCCTGCCGACTACCTGCTGGAATACTTCGAGCACCACTTCGGCTTCTCGTTCACGGAACTGAATTGGCACTTCGACCCGCAGGAGGTGGCCACCATCGTGAAGAACACAATGGAGCCGCTGATGAAACAACTCTCCGTGGTGCTCTATGCACACCACTGCGACGTGCTCATCCTGGCAGGACGTCCCTCGTCGCTCGATGCCATCACCGAACTCTTCATCAAGTACATACCCACGTCGCCTGACCGTCTGATCCGCCTGAACGACTACCGCATCGGCACGTGGTTCCCATTTGCCGACGGACAGGGCTACTTCTACGACCAGAAGTCGGTAGTGGCCGTAGGTGGCATGGTGGGCTACCTGGCCGCCAACCAGGGCTTCAACGGCATGAGCATAGACTTCGGGCGAATGATTAAGAACATGAAGTCAACGGCCTGCTACTTAGGTAATTATAACTCACAGAGGCAGCAGGTTGCCAAGTCCTATCTCACACCAACCAACGGCTCTGCCACCATCGACATCGCCGTCTTCCCTGCATTCATCGGCTGCAAGCAGTTCAACTCGCCGCTCTATCAGGCACGTCCGCTCTACGCCATCTACAACCACTCGTCACGCCCGTCGCTGCGCATCACCCTCTCGCGCAACTACTATGAGAGCCGCGAAGACCTGGTTATCGAGGAGGCTATGGACGATGAGGGCAACACGCTGCCCAAGCGCGAGGTGGAACTCGTGCTCCAGTCCATCGTCGACGACGGCAAGTACTGGCTCGACAAGGGAGAATTTGAACTTGCGATTAAATAAGAACAAACGTGTAGCATTAGAAAAAAGGAACAACTATGATACTAGAGATTAGAAACAAAATCGAGGCTATCAACAAGTCGCTTGCCTGGATCAAGAAGAACAAGCCCGAGCACTACGAGCAGCGCTTCATGCAACTTGTAGACGAGCGTCGCAAACTGCGCAAGATAGAAGAAGCAGAGAAAGACAACCCTGCCATGGCGGCCTACGGCAAGAGCCAGGTGGGTAAGTCGTACCTCATGAGCAACATGCTACAACGGCAGGAGACCCTGCCCGACGGAGGGAAGATTGTGAAAGCCTTCGAGGTGGAGGACGAGGAGCGGAAGTACAACTTCATCAACGAGATGAACCCCATCACCCACGACACCGAGGCTACTGGCGTCGTCACGCGATTCTCATCCTTCGTGCGTAACCCCAGTCGCCATGAGCGCAAGTATCCCATCCTGATGAAGACCCTCTCCGTGATGGACCTCACGCTCCTGCTCTGCGACGGCTACTTCAACGACCTGAAGGACTCTGACACGCCAGACCGTAACTCCATCAACGCCATTGCCGACCAACTGTATGAGAAGTACAAGGCGGCACAGCCAGCATCAATATCACCCATCACGGCCGACGACATGCTGGAGATGAAGGAGTACTTCAAGCACCACATCATGAAGGCGCAGGAGTTCAGGGCCAGTAACTTCTTCGACAAGTTGGCACTCGTCATCGACCGCATACCTGTGGCCGACTATCCTGACATCTTCTCCATACTCTGGCGCAAGACAGACGACAACAACGACTACCTCACCCCACTCTACCGCCGACTGCTCGCCACGATGAGCAAGTTGCAGTTCTGCAGCGACGTGTATTTCGGCGTCGATGCCGTGCTGCACCACGAGGAGAACGAGAACACGATTATGAGCGTCCAGTGTCTCGACGGTCTGGGAACAGGCGACACCAGCCACGTGTGCGACGCCCATCTCAAACAGGCCAACGGCACCTTCACCACCATACCGGCCATGCTCAAGTGCGAGTTGTCTGCCGTCTGTGCCGAGATCGTGGTACTCATAGGTCCAGACTTCCTAGAGAGCACAGCCAGTTACAGTTTCGAGGACATCACAGACAACGCCGTGCGCTCACGCCTCACACAAGGTCCCATCAAACTGGACCTGCTGAAGCATACTGACCTGCTCGACTTCCCTGGCGCACGCTCGAGAATGGGCGGAGAGTTCAGTTCGCTCAGCGAAGGAAAGGTGCTCACGCGAATGCTGCTGCGTGGTAAGGTGGCATACCTCTTTAATAAATACTCAGAGTCACGCGTGGTCAACATCCTGATGTTCTGTCAGGACAACACCCAGTGCGACGTCAACACGATACCAAGCACCCTCAGCGACTGGGTGTCACAGTACGTGGGAGCAACGCCCGAAGAGCGCGCAAGGACCTTGCAACTGACTGGCGGCATCTCGCCCCTGTTCTTCGTGGCAACCAAGTTCAACATCACCATGCAGGAGGATCAGAACCCATCGGCAAACGGACGAACAAGTATCGACGGACGATGGGGCGAGCGATTCACGAAGGTGCTTTACAAGGAATGTTTCGACGTGGACAGCACCAAGTGGGCCAACAACTGGACGAGGCCTGGCGAATACTTCAGGAACAGTTACCTGCTGCGCGACTTCAAGTATTCAGGCATGAAAGGCTCGAAGATCTACGACGGATTCCGTGAGCGCGGCAAGGAGGACAAGTTGCTCGTAGACAGAGCCTACCTGGACCTACTGCGTGAAACCTTCTGCGAGAGCAAGCACACGGAGATGTTCTTCCAGAACAGGGAGATGGTATGGGATGCCACAGCCAGTATGAACAACGACGGTGCCCTGTACATCATCGAGCAGTTGGCCAAAGTGGCGGCTGTCATGGACAAGACACGCGACATTCAGTTTGAAGACTACTGCAGGGTGGCTATGGGCAAGGTGCACACCATCATGAGCGAGTTCCACGTCTCGGAGGATGTCGATATCCTGTTGAAGAAGAACATCCGCAAGGCCAACCAGATCATCCGCGAGATGGACTTCACCTGCAACGAGGACAGTTACTTCTTCGGACACCTGCTGCAGTCGCTCGAACTGACAGAGACGAAGAGCCTGCAGGCCATACACAACCTGATTCAGAGCGGCGAACTGAGCGAGAAGATCCACGACACCAGCAACTACGAGATCATCATGAAGCGCTGCGGACAGGCCCTGAAAGCCTGCAAGAACAACGACGAGCGCTGGCAGGTGCTGATGGACTGCTACGTGATGGACTCTCAGGAGGAGGCACAAGCCTATCTGGAGAAGCGCAACGTGGACTACAAGAAACTCTTCGACGGCACGTTCAAGAAGAAACTCAACTCGGTCATCATCGCCGAGGAGGTCTATACGCTCTGGAAGAACCAGATCAAGTCGCTGGAGTTCATGAACCAGATGGCCAACAGTCACCAGTTCGACATGGACGTGATGGTGGACCTCGTAGACGAGATCGTAGACACCAGCAAGAACCTGCACCTGGAAGACCTGCTGGCAGCCACCATCGCAGAATATGTCAACGTGGTCAACGTGTTCTCCATCAACGAGAGCCTCATCGCCGACATCCTGGCCAGCACCATCAACAGTTTCGTCATCGATCTGGGCTATCACCTGCTCGATGCCGACGAGGTGAACAAGGCCCGTCAGATAGCCGAGAAGCGCCACCTGGCTGCATTCAACTATATTGAGAAGCCTCGCCCCTCGACCTTCGAGGAAGAGGAACTGACCGCTATGTTCGACGAACTGACCTCCAGCCCCAAGGCGCTGACCACGGCCTTCGAGAACAACTACTACTCATGGCTCGAGTACATGCTCGTATCGTTCATCACCCATCTGAACATACCCGACTACGACCACGAGGCCAACGAGCAATTAACCAAAATCATCAACGAACTATCATAAGACACTATGAGGAAAATCTATTTTGGCCCGAAAGGCACGGTAAACTGGCACGAACCCTTCTGGAAGCCCTGGGGATGCCTTGGATGTTTAGGACGGCTGTTGCTGTACTTGCTGCTCCTGCTCACGCTGATGTTCCTGCTCAGCATGTTCAAGATGTGCAGTTGCTCGAACCCGTTCCGCCCGACACCTACCGAGATTACAAATCCCACTGGTGAGAACCCCAACCCGCATGTGGACATCGACACGATGATTGACATTCCGCGCAACATCCCCAACCCGGGTGAGAACCTGCCGAACCCTGACGACAACTACATACCGCCCTATGATGACGGCGATATCGTACAGGACAGTCTGGGACAGCAGACCGTAGGCGACCGTCTGAACGTCATCCTCGACTCTGATGCCGAGGACGAGACCTTTCGTCAGTTTGCCGACGAGTTCAAGCAACTCTATCCTGGCGACGAATACACCATCCGCTTCTACGACCCTCTGACGAAGGCCCTGCAGATAGAGGTGCCAACGGAAGAGCGCGACGCGATGATCCAGAACCTGCCACAGCAGATCACCGACATTAACTTCCTGGTGTTTCCTGAAAGCGTGATGGGCAGTTTCCAGAGCAACCGTCCCAACGACCCCGCGTTCCAATATCCTGACTACACCTGGCACTTCGCCCCTATCCAGGCCTACGAGGCTTGGGAGATCACCAAGGGCAGTCCTGACGTGACGGTAGCCATCATCGACAGTTATTTCGACCTGAATCACGACGAACTGAACAGCGACCGCGTGGTCAGTCCGTTCTGCGTACCCCGTCGTTCAGGCAATGTGGCTCCTCCCCAGGAGGGCTGCGCCGATGCCCCGTTCAAGCACGGCTCGCTCGTAGCATGCACCACGCTGGGCAACATGGACAACAACCGTGGTACGGCAGGCATCGCCCCCAACTGTAAATTCATGCCCATCAGTGCGGGACACCAGTTCACATCAATGACACTGCTGCAGGGTCTGCTCTACGCCATCTACAAGGGTGCTAACGTAGTGAATATCTCGGCTGGCGATGCCTATCCTGAGGATAGCCCCATCTACAGCCTCACCACCGAGGAGCAGATTCAGTTGAGCCAGGAGTGGCGCAAAGAGGAGGAGGCCGTCTGGGACTATGCCTTCGACCTGGCCAACGCCCGCAACGTGACCGTGGTCTGGGCTGCCGGTAACGAGAACCTCTACACGGCCCTCGACCCCAGCAAGCGTGGCGACCGCTCCATCAAGGTCTCTGCCGTTGACACCAACCTGCAGAAGGCCAGTTTCAGCAACTTCGGCAACTTCGAAGAGCACAACGTCGAGGAGTCAACCATCTCGGCTCCCGGTGTCAACATCTTCGGCGCCTGCCCCTACAACGACTACATCCCCCTGGAATGGGGCATGGGCACCAGTTTCTCGGCTCCTATCGTGACGGGTGCCGTGGCCCTGATGAAGAGTCTCAACCCCGACCTGTCTACGCCAGACATCATCCAGATACTGCGTGAGACCGGCAAGCCCATCGACAGCAATCCTGAGATCGGCAAACTGCTGCAGATCAAGGACGCCCTGCTGCGTGTGCAGAACGGCGACGAATATGCCAACATGGAGGAGATTCAGAACGACCACAGCCAGTTCCTTGGCCTGTGGGAGAGCACTCAGACGCTGCACAAGACCAGCAACGGTCAGGCCACAGACGAGATGATACGTCTCTATTTCAAGATCACCTCAGAGAGCGGAGGCCAGATTATCTACCACGAGGAATCGACGAATTTGGACTTCCCCGCTCCCCTCTCCATCCAGTGGGAACAGGACAAGATCGTACTCACACAGACGGCTCAGGCCAACAACCCGAATGCCGGCAACCACTATGTAGTGGCCACCTATTTCTGCACGCCTGGCGAAGACCAAAGGGCTGAGTGCTACCACAGTTCGCAGTACGGCACGACCACGCCCTACTATCTGCGCAAGGTCAACCAGTCAACCGACGACTAACACCTCTTATTATATATATATTATGGCACAGAACAAAAGTAACGGCATATCACTGGCCAACATCATTGCCACCATTGGCATCGTACTCCTGTTGGTCTTCCTTTTCCTGGGATATTTCTACTCTGGCGACAACCTCGGCATCGCCATCCTGAAGGCTGCAGCCTGGACGGCCGGCTTCGGCATCCTGCTTTGGCTGCTCATCAAGGCCAAGACGGCAGACACCGACCTGGTCAAATGGCGCATCATCGAGGGCATCCTGCTCTTCCTCTACATCGTCATTGCCGCGCTGTCGAGCAACAAGGTGGCCCGCTTTGCCACCATCTATGCCTCATCCGGCGAACTGAAGGCAGCAGCCACAGAGGACATCAGCCTGATTCGTCAGGGCATCGAGAAGTTCCAGAGCACGGAGAATGCCGCCCTGACCAATACGATCACCGGCCTTGAACTGGCTGCCCAGGGCGAATCCACCGACCAACTGATAGAGTTTGTCGATGCCAACGGCTTCGAACTGACTCCCGCCAGCATTGCCAACTTCAAGGACAAGTGGCAGGACCGAATAGAGAATGTCACCGACCAGGCCCAGAGCAGTTTCTACGACGCCTGGGAGGACGAACTGGAGCGTTGCACGGAGCAGATTCAGAGTTGGAGCGTGCTGAAGATTCCCGAGGCCGCCAACGCCATGAAGGGCCTCGGTCCTCAAGTGTCGGCCAAACTCGAGGAGGTGTCGGCCAGCCTGCCCTTCCCCGTCATCCATAAGAACGAGGCCGACGTGTCCGACATCGTCAAGAACCACGAGGCCAACCAGTATCCCATCGCCACCACATTTGCCGAGCGATTCAGCGACATGAGCAGTTACTCCATCATCGGCGTGGCCGTCTGCATCGTGCTTCACCTGATGGTGCTGTTCAACTACATCGTGGCCTATCGCACCAAGCGTAACCGCATCAAGAGGAACACGAAGATACCCGTCAACGACGGCGGCATGAGCATCTAATCATACAGACAAAGCAGAAAAGAGATATGGCACTATCAGAACAACAGATACAGCAGTTGAATGCCCAGTGCAACAAACTGCCCATCGCCAAATTGGTAGATTATATCGACAAGGGCTTTGTGCGCTTCCCTGACGACCTGTCGGCACTGAGCGAAGACCGCAAGAATGCCATCGCAGCCATTCTGAACTCACGTCCCAACCCGCAGGAGCAGGCCGAATGGCGCGCCGTAGAGTCTGCCGCAGCCAACCTCAGCGGACTGGAACTCGACGAACTCAGGTCACGCCTGTCCACCGTCAAGGCCTACCAGGACAAGTGGGGCGCCAGTCGTCCTGTGGGCAACCATGTGGATGACGCCCCCGCCCTCATCGAGCGCATCAAGGAGCAGATCAAGATCAAGATAGGCGACATCGAAGAATCAGACTGGCAGGCCGTAGACCAGGACAGCGTGGAGTCGCTGATAAAGCACAAGGAGAAGTATCCCGACACCTGCCACCTGGAAGAGATCGACCGTCGCGTATGGACGCTGCTCAAGCAGATCTTCGATACCGTAGAGGCTGCCGACAAGTACCTTGTCTACTTCCCCGACGGACTCTGTGCTGCCGAAGCCCGCGAGGCCAAGGCCTGCTACGACGAGTGGGATGCCGTGAAGCAGCAGTACGACCTGATAGCCACCAGCGAGTTCATCAAGTCCCATCCCCTGAGTCCCTTCGGCGACGAGGCCGAGGAACTCTTCAGGATGCTCAAGGCCGACGAGGTGCAGGGCATGGTGGAACTGCAGGGCAACTACCCCATCGAGAACCTGCTCTACTACCTGGACAACGGCATCTTCACCGAAGAAGAACTCATCGAGCAGAAGGTGGCCACCAAGGAGTCTATCCAGATACTGAAGAACCTGGAGCGCATCAAGAACGACCTGCCAGACGTGAACGCCGAGATAGCCAAGTGCCGCAAGGTGTGTGCCGACAAGCACACCGACGTGTTCCTCTTCGGCATCCCCTCAACGGGCAAGACCTGCATCCTGATGGGACTCATCGGCTGCACAGGCATCGACGTAGACACCGTCAGGGCCGGAGGCCCCTACTCCAGTGCCCTCGATCAGTACCTGAAGGCCGGCCTGACCATCGGCCAGACGCCCAAGGACTTCGTGGCCACCATCGAGGCCGAGATCACCGAGGGCAACAAGAAGCACCTGCTCAACCTCGTGGAGATGTCGGGCGAGGACTTCGCCTTCAAGATTGCTGACAACGAGAACGGCAAGATTTCCTTTGAGGACATGGGCAATGGCGCCACCCGCCTGCTGTGCAACAACAACCGCAAGGTCTTCTTCATCATCGTCGACCCCACGGCGCGTGTGGTGGCATTCAACCACTTGGTGGAGAGCGAGGAAGGCAGTTACCTAATCCGCAAGAACGTCAACCAGCGCGTCATACTGAAGCGAATGGTCGACCTGCTGAAGCAGCCGGAGAACAAGGACATCCTGAAGAAGGTGGAGGCCATCAATATCATCGTCACCAAGAGCGACACCCTGGGTTCCGAGGAGGAGCGCGACCAGAAGGCCCTGCAGCACTTCCGCGACAACTACGAGAACATCATCGCCCCGCTGACAGCCCTCTGCCGCGAGTTCGACATCAACCGCGACAACGGCGGCCGTCCGAAACTCTACACCTTCAGCCTTGGCCAGTTCTACGTGGGCGGCATCTACAAGTACAGCGACCGCGACGCCATGAAACTGGTACAGGTGCTCCGCAGCAACACCGAGACCTTCAGTTCGGGCGGCTTCGGCGACAAACTGAAGAAAGTGTTCAACTAAAGCCTGACGCGATATGATGGACAATCCGAGAATCACACTTGCCATCTTCGGCAACCAGAATAGCAACAGTGGCTTCCAGCCGCTCTACTGGATCAACAATCCCGTGCAGCAACTGGAGAACCTCATTCCGCCCGGCATGGAGGACAATTCCTATTTCTTCGTGCTCGAGACGGGAGAGAAGTTCACCCAGTATACGCTGGTGCAGAATCATGTCAGCAGTTATATGTCGGTACGTCCGGGCGCGCTGAAGATGGCCATCGGCATCCCCAATGGCTATCGCCTGGCGAACGACGAGAGCCCCCTGGCCCTGCTGATGGACGTCCACGACACCTTCCTGCAGGAGTGCATGACCCAGAAGTCCTCTCTCAGCGAGACCCACAACTTCAAGGAGGATTTGCCCGACGAACAGTTGTTCAAGGACATCGTGGCCCGCTACAGCCTGGTACCGTCCTACGATGCCGTGTACCCCATGCATGGAGAGGCCGATGCCGTGCTGCTGCTGCCTGCAGACCAGATGGCCGACTTTTTCCGCAACGTGCACTATCAGGAGTTGCAGGGCTATAAGCGCGTGGTGATAGGCGAAAAGGGCAACACGACGGTCTATTCCGCCGTGGTCAGTGGCCTGCAGATTCCCCTGCCCATGACGCCACCGCCCGCTCCCCCGAAGCCACAACCGCAACCCCAACCGCAGCCGCAACCGCAAAGCGCGCCGAGACCTCAGGCCACACAGAGTGCACCGAGCACTCCCAAGCCTCAGTATGCCCCGGTAGTCAAGTCGCCGTCGGTTCCGCTGCCCGAACTGCCACAGGAGCGGGTCTATATGGATGTGGGCGAAAAGCCCAGCACTGTCAGCAGCATCCTCGGCCCCATCATCAAGTTCTTCGTCGTGCCTCTGGCTGCCTTCTTCTTCGGTCTTGCCATCACAGGCATAGCCAGCATCTTCTACAATAAACAAGATGCCCCCGCTACCCCTCAGGAGACCGTCACCGAAAGCACCGACACTCCCGCCCCGCAGCCTGAGACCCAGCCTGAAGAGGAAGTCATCACGGCAAGCGAAGCGATGGAAGACGAAGAAGCCACGGTGACCGAAGAGCCTGCAGAAGTGGTGCAGGAGCAGCCCGTCACGCAGCAGGAGCAGCCCGTCGTCGAAAAGAAGCAGCCTGCCACCCAGCCTGCCAAGCCTGTCAACCCTGCTAAGCCAGTGAAGAAGGCTGACACGACAACAGGTGGTAACCCAGTAGAAGAAAGATAAGTAACAACATCAACAACGAGATATGAAAGCACTCAAACTTATAGCAATAGCCATCGTCGTGCTGGCCGCCGTGGTCGGACTGCTCTTCCTGAGCGGAGGCAGCGGTTCTACGACCATCACGGGCGACAAGGGCCGACTGATGGAGAAGATGAAGGGTGAACTGCTGACCGAATGGAACGCCAGCCAGGAGTGGGATACCGACCTCTTCGACAACTCGCTGGACCGCCTCAAGCAGAACCGGCGCGAACTGGGCGACGGCTACCAGACGCTGGTCGACCTGACCGGCGAACTGGCCTGCCATCGGCTGGACTCTGTCATGATGGCCGAGTGGGCCAAGTCCGACTGCGACCACACGCAGATAGAGGTCTACGGCAATGCCCTGGACCACCTGCTGGCCAAGATCTCCCACTTCAACAGCAATGCCGACGTGAACAAGATGAAGGCCACGATGGACCTCTATCGCAAGGCCCGCAGCCTGTCCAGCCGCAACCTGTCGCTGGCTCCGCGCTTCAATGCCGAGACCGACCAGTGGACGAGTTTCGCCAGCCATAGCAGCGCCATCAAGCGCCAGTGCAGCGACATCAAGCAGAGTCCCTACTGGGCCAACATCAGCAACATCACCGAGATCACCAGCGGACTGGCCCAGATAGACAGCCGTCTGCAGGCCGCCAAGGGTGCCTACAAGAGCCGCCTGGCCCGCGAGATCATCGCCGCCTACGAGCCCCTGGAGCCCCACGAGACCGACCGTCTGGCCCAGGTGCACAGCCGCTTCCTGCGCGAGTTGGGTGGCGACAACGACCTGAACAAGTTCGTACAAAACTACTAAGCCCATGAGACAGTTCCTACTAACGCTCGCCTGTCTGCTCGTCGGCACCGCTATGTGGGCCGACGACACCAGCAAGGCTACAGCCGACAGCCTGACCATCGACTCGCTGCGCCATGCCAACGATTCGCTCCGCCAGACCGTAGACTCGCTGCAGCGCGAACTGAGCGACCTGTCACAGTTCAGGACCGAGTTCATCAAGGACCGCCTGCTCCGTCAGTCGCCCGACCTGCAGAAGCCGTTCTCGCAGTCCGATGCGGCCGAGATCGACGCCTACATCCTCAGGCTCACCCCCTTCAAGGGCAACCAGGAGATCGACGAGCAGTTGGCCCGCGTGGAGACCTACAAGCAGTATCTGACGCTCTACCACCATTACTCACGCCTGCTGCAGATGCCGTTCGCCCGTCAGGGCATCACCGATGCCACCACCGACATCACCAAGAACCTGAAGGGCAAGGCGGGCAGCGAACTGACAGAGGCGCAGTTCAACGACTTCGACACGCTGGCCATCTACATGTCGCGCTACTATCCTGGCGCCAAGGACTTCCAGGCCCTCATCCGCGACGTGGATGCCAAGTTGAAGAACTACAAGGGCAACACCGACGAGGCCTCGCGCGACTTCTGCCGCGAACTGGTACAGAAGGTGCTCGCCCAATACGAGGAGACCGTGCAGAAGCGCATCATGAACATTCCCTACCTGCGCCAGCGCTACGACGTCTATACCGCCAGCCTGCTGGCCAATCCCCTCAGTCTGACCAAGGATGCCGGGGATGCCGTCAGCGACATCAACAACCTTAAACTCGATTAAACAACACCAAGCGATATGAAAGTAAAAGAAGCAGCATTAAAAGAGATTCACTGGCTTCTCTCCTGGAACGAAGGCCCGCAGGCCAACGACCGACTGAGGGAGAAACTGGGCGACGCCCTGAGCCAGCAGTTCGCCCGTGTCAATGTGGGAGGCAACGCCCACGTGTGGACAGTCAACATCAACGGCAAGTGGACTCCCCTGCCCAATGCCCAGGGCGCCGAGGAGATGCTGGTGCGCCAGCGCTGGGATGAACTCAAGCAGGAGGTGCGCACCCGTCTGAGCAGCGACCCTGACCTGGCCGAGAAGATCCTGACCATCCCCAACGATGAGTATGTCTTCTACCAGATCGATGCCGCCGGACAGGTGAAGGTGCTCGTCACCGGCTGGGGCTCCACCAACCACAAGAAGCCCATCATCGGCAACCAGCGCGTGGAGGTGGAAGACAAGGGAGCCCATCCCGTCAGCATCGCCTTCACCATCGACGACGAGAAGGTGCCCAACCGCCCGTTCTTCATCGTCACCTCGATGAAGAATGTGCCCCACACCACCGATGCCCACGGCGACTATGCCCTGGGCAAGATCAATGCCGACACGACCATCGAGTTCATCGACGAGGCCACGGGCAAGCGCTTCAGCATCCTGACCGACCGCAGCACGACGGAGTACACCTTCGACATCACCGAGCGCGTCACCGTGCGCGTAGAGGCCTCCCACGACAACCAGCCCATCAGCGGCGAGGAGGCCACCATCGACTACCACGGACGCACCTATCAGTTGACGCTCGAGGCCGGACAGGCCACCGTCGGGCTGGCTCTCCATCCCGGCGACGTCTGCACGGCCCGCTTCCGCGATGCCATGCAGCAGCAGACCCTCAACCAGGCCGGCCACACCTTCCGCTTCGACAGCATGACGCCTCCCCCACCCCCTGAGCCCGAACCCGAGCCAGAGCCAGAGCCGGAGCCCGTCATCCCCGAACCCGAGCCAGAACCGGAGCCCGAACCGGAGGAGCAGCCCGAGGAGCAGCCCCACGACATCAGCGTGCAGGTGATCGGACTCAACAAGTTGCCCATTGCCAACTGCAACATCCGCTTCCGTCAGGGCGAGCAGCAGGTGCTGGCGCGCCTCAACGAGCACGGCATCACCTACCTGGGCAACGAGACCTTCCGTCCCAATGTGCCGCTGACGGCCACCATCGAAGCGCCCAACCGCAAGTTGCCCCCCATCACCTTCACCCTCGATCCCGAGGAGAAGGAGTACGTGCTCCAGGAGACAAAGGAGCAGGGCATGGGCGACTATCTGCTCGAGATCCTGGCTGCGCTGGGAGCCGCTGCCGGACTGGTGGTGATCTTCTTCGTGGCAGGCGGGGCCATCGATCTGGCTACCAAGGCAATACTTCAATTCGTTTAATCAATCAGACACACGCTTATGGACTACTTAGCATTAGTATACCTGGGACTGATTTTCTTCCCCAACGTCATCTCGTTTGCCCTCTTCGGCTACGACAAGCATCAGGCCACCTACCAGAAGTGGCGCATACCCGAGTTTGTGCTCCTGCTCTTTGCCTTCCTCAACGGCGCCTTCGGAGCACTCTGCGGCATGGTCTTCTTCAAGCACAAGACCAAGAAGAACCTCTTCCTCTTCACCGTGCCCATCCTGCTCTTCCTGCAACTGGCCGTGGCCATCGTGGCGCGACTGATCATCTCGCCGTTCCAGACCCCGCTGCCGCTCTAACCACCTAACACACTGACGATTATGAAAGCAATGCGAATCATACTGGTACTGGTCTATGTACTGCTCATCATCCTGCTGCTGCTCGGCCTGCTGCTCAACTGCCGCGGCTGCAGCCTGCCCAGCCTGCCGGACGTGCCGCGCAACGTGATGGAAATCGGCGGCAACGGCGACCTGAAGGTCACGCTGCAGTGGGACTTCTATGCCGACATCGACCTGCACGTAGTGGAGCCCAGCGGCGAGGAGATCGACTACACCAACAAGGACTCCAACAGCGGCGGCGAACTGGACGTAGACGACACCGACGGCGGACGCGGTGCTGCCGAGAACATCTTCTGGCGGTCCAATCCGCCACGCGGACAGTATGAGGTCAGCCTGGTCTACTACGCCGAGAAGACTTCCCGCCCCGAGAGCCAGCGCCACGGCGACTGCAAGGTGACCATCCTGCTCAAGGATCATGAGCCGCAGGTATTCAACGTGCATATGTCGCCCAACAACCTGCACGAGAAGGTGCCGGTGACCACTATCACCGTGCCATGAAGCCCGCTCCCGTAGGACTCGTGCTGGAGGGAGGCGCCATGCGCGGCCTCTTCACGGCAGGCATCATCGACGTGATGATGGAGAGCAACACCTACCCTGACGCCCTGATAGGCGTCTCGGCAGGTGCTGCTTTTGGCTGCAACATGAAGAGCCGGCAGCCGGGCCGCGCCATCCGCTACAATAAGCGCTTCGCCCGCGATGCCCGCTACAGCGGCTGGCGGTCGCTGCTCAGGAGCGGCGACTACTTCAACGCCGAGTTCGCCTACCACGTGGTGCCCCGCGAGTACGACGTCTTCGACGACGAGGCCTTCAACGCCAACCCGATGCGCTTCTGTGCCGTCTGCACCGACGTGCTCACCGGTCAGCCCGTCTATCGCTGGCTGGACCGCGTGGAGGGCACCACCTACGACTGGATACGCGCCTCGGCCTCCATGCCCCTCGTCTCGCGCGTGGTCCATATCGACGGCTACAGCCTGCTGGACGGCGGCATCAGCGACAGCATACCTCTGGAGTATATGGAGGAGCAGGAGGGCATCGGGCGCAACGTGGTCGTACTGACCCAGCCCCAGGGCTACCGCAAGGAGCACAACCGCCTGATGCCGCTCATGCGCCTGGGCCTGCACAGGTATCCGCGCCTGCTGGAGGCCCTGGACTGCCGCCACGAGATGTACAACCGCCAGTTGGACTATGTCGCTGAGGCCGAACGCCAGGGCCGCTGCCTGGTCATCCGCCCCGACGGCCCCATCCCCATCGGCCACACCTGTCACGACCCGCAGCAGATGCAGCGCGTCTACGACATGGGCCGCCGCAAGGGCGAAGAATATATTGAGAAGATTAAAGACTTTTACAGCATATAGGAAATGCGAATAGACATCATCACCGTACTGCCCGAGATGCTCGAGGGCTTCGTACACGAAAGCATACTGGCACGGGCCGAGAAGAAAGGCCTGGCCCAGATCCGTCTGCACAACCTGCGCGACTACACACTCGACAAGTGGCGGCGCGTGGACGACTATCCCTATGGCGGCTCCGCCGGCATGGTCATGCAGTGCGAGCCCATAGACCGCTGCATCAGCGCGCTGAAGGCTGAGAGAGACTACGACGAGGTGATCTTCACCTCGCCCGACGGCGAGCGCTTCGACCAGCACATAGCCAACGAACTGTCGCTGAAGGGCAACCTGATCATCCTGGCCGGCCACTACAAGGGCATCGACCAGCGCATACGCGACCACCTCATCACGCGCGAGATCTCCATCGGCGACTTCGTGCTGACGGGCGGCGAACTGGTGGCTGCCATGATTGCCGACGCCGTGGTGCGTGTGGTGCCGGGCGTCATCGGCGACGAGCAGTCGGCCCTCTCCGACTGTTTCCAGGACGACCTGCTGGCCGCCCCCATCTACACCCGCCCTGCCGAATACAAGGGCTGGCGTGTGCCCGACATCCTGCTCTCCGGCAACGAGGCCAAGATACGCAACTGGGAACTGGAACAGGCCTTAGAGCGCACGAAACGTCTAAGGCCTGACCTGCTGGAGGAAAGGTAAATACCTTTTTACCTTTAGAAGTAGTTGATCTGCATGGCGCGGCGCACCTCGTCCATTGTCTGTGCACCCACCTCGCGGGCCTGCTCGGTGCCCTTGCGCAGTATGTTGTATATCTCGGGGATGTCCTTCTCCAGTTCGGCCCGGCGCTGGCGCATGGGCTCCAGGAACTGGTTGATCACCTCGTTGAGGAACTTCTTGCACTTCATGTCGCCCAGTCCGCCGCGGCGGTAGTGGTCCTTCAGTTCGTCCAGGTTCTGGTACTCCGGCCAGAAGTTGCGGAAGTCCTCGTCCGTCGAGAAGGCATCCAGATAGGTGAACACGGCGTTGCCCTCCACGTGGCCCGGGTCGTTCAGGTTGATGTGCTGCGGGTCGGTGTACATCGAGCGCACCTTCTGCCACACCTCGTCCTTAGAGTCCGAGAGGTAGATGCAGTTGCCCAGGCTCTTCGACATCTTCTCCTTGCCGTCGGTGCCCGGCAGACGGCGTGCCGTGAGGTTCTCCGGCAGCATGATCTGCGGCTCCACCAGCACGGGGCCGTAGGTGTTGTTGAAGCGGTTCACCAGTTCGCGCGTCACCTCCAGCATCGGCTCCTGGTCTTCGCCGGCAGGCACGGTGGTCGACTTAAACAGGGTGATGTCGGCCGCCTGGCTCACGGGGTAGCAGAAGAAGCCCAGCGGGATGTTGGCCTCGAAGTTGCGCATCTTGATCTCCGTCTTCACCGTGGGGTTGCGCTGCACGCGGCTCACGGTGATGAGGTTCATCAGGTAGGTGGTCAGTTCGGCCAACTCGGGTATCTGGCTCTGTATGAACAGCGTGCACTTCTCCGGGTCCAGGCCGGCGGCCAGCCAGTCGAGGGCCACCTGAGTCACGCTGTTGCGTATCTTCTCAGGATTGTCAGCATTGTCGGTCAGGGCCTGCACGTCGGCCATAAACACAAACATACGGTCATAGTCGCCTGCGTTCTGCAGTTCCACGCGACGGCGCAGCGAGCCCACGTAGTGGCCCAGGTGCAGTTTGCCGGTAGGACGGTCGCCCGTCAAGATTACTTTTCCCATTTCGTTCTCTTTATTATCATTTAGTTTCGGGGTGCAAAGGTACGAATAAGTGAGAACAATACAAAACAAATTCGCCACTTTTTTACTTATAGCACCTTCCTCAGGTTGAGGAATTCGCCCAGGCGGAAGTGTTCAGACAGTCGGATGCTTTCCATTGATCTTGCGGGTTAAGAGTTTCACGTAGTAGTCCAGTCCGAAGATGCTGGCCGCGAGCAGGAAGGCCTGCGCCACGTAGACCAGCAGTCCGCCGGACACGTCGTCGATCATGACGACCTGATAGGCCACCAGGCCGATGCTGCTCACGATGAGCAGCAGGGCGCTGGCGTACTGAGAGAGTTTGAATCGGTCGGTGTTTTCCATGGTATCAGATGTATTAGTTTTACCCTACAAAGTTACGAAAAAAAACTGAGACTACCAAACATTTCTCACCCTTTTTCGGCCCTTGCGGGTTAACATAAATCAAGAAAACGGGGCCGTCGGCGCATATTTACTGCATTTTCTGCCACATTGTCGGCAGAAGTGAGTACCTTTGCTGAGTTCGGCCCGTGGAAAGGGCCACCGTTAACCGCGAAAGGGTAAGACTATGTTGAAGCCAGGAAGAGATCATATTCAGCGCACATTGTTGACCGCGGCGCCCCTGCAGGGCCGCCGGGCCAGCGGCGTCGTGCTACAGCGTCTTGGCATCAACGGAGGGGGGATATCGGCTGTCGTCGAGCGTAAGCGCATATCAGTGAAGCCACAACCAGACTATAACCGAAAACCCACCACGCAGCATGATCATCATCAGGATGCCCGACACACCGGCCACCAGACTCATGGCCGAGGCCCTGAAGGCAAATCTTCAGGCCGAGGTGACGGAGGAAGCACTTCCCCCGCTGCTGAGCAGTGTGGACGAACGGATGAAGTACGCGCTGGAGTGCTTGAGGCGTGAGCACGTGCTGGTGCACAAGTACGACTACGTCTGGATCATGCGCTACATCAACGAGGAGCAGCCCCGCCCCACTGGGCTCTTCTTCATCAGCATCAAGAGTTACCGCACCTATCTGACCCTCTATCTGGGCATCGACCAGATGGCGGGCATCTCCACCCTCTCGTTCTACTACAGCAGCGGCGAGGGCCGATTCCCTGAGTGGACGTTCACCGACACGCCCGACTCCACCGAGCGCGTGCGCCGCATCAACGTGGCCCGCCGCTTTGCCGCCATCTTCTTTAAGAGCCAGTGAGGCCCGCGCGTCGGAAGATTTATCGGAAATCCTGCACCCCGTAGGAAAGTCTGTCGGAAAGCGCATTGGCGTGCCCTTGACCAGCAGCCGCTTTTTGCTTAACTTTGTCCCAGAGAATCATCAACCAAACAGTTAAGCAAACATGATGCAGTATTATCCCACTTTCCACAGCAACGACGCTCAGGACATGACGCTTGAGCAAGTGACCAACATCATCCGCACCGACGAGGCGCTGCGCCGCTCCACCCTGGCCTACCGCGACCTGACGGCGCAGGGCCACGACGAGGCCGCCAGCCAGGTGAAGCAGAAGACGCCCCAGGTGGCCGTCAGTTTCCGCATGGAGGGCGGCCGCTCGAAGGACTGCTGCCGCGAGTGCCAGCACCTGGTGCTGATCGACTTCGACGCCAAGGGCCCCGACCAGTCGCTCTCCGACCAGGAACTGGAGCGCGTCGTCACCCTGATGCGCACCTCCTACCACGCCCTGCTGGCCTACCGCAGCATCTCCGGACGGGGCTACCATGTGGTGGTGCCCTACGTGCTGCCCGAGGGCGTCGCCATCGACATGGCGGCCGACCCGCGCCGCGCCGAGGACATCTACACCCGCGCCTACATGGCCATAGCCCGGCAGTACAGCGTGTGGTGCGGCCACGAGATGGACCTGGAGTGCCGCAACGTGAACCGCATGACCGGCCTGAGCCACGACCCCGAGGCCGTCTGCCGCCCCGACGCGCGCCCCATCCGGCTGACGCGCGAGGAACTGGGCATCGACCGCGAGGGACGGCTCATACGCATGAAGACCCCCAAGCGCGCCCAGCAGAGTGACGGCAGCCCCGCCGCGCTGCCCCTGGGTGACCGCCTGCAGCAGGCCGTGGCCATGGTCGAGCAGGAGGCCGGCATCACCTTCGCCCCCGGCCAGCGCCACAACTTCGTGATGCGCGTGGCCTTCATCCTCAACCGCATGGGCGTCAGCGAGGACGAGGCTGCCAGCGGCGCCGATGCCCAGTGGCTGGGCCACATGGACGGACGCCCCAGCGACGTGGTGCACAGTTGCTACCGCACGGCCGCCAGCGAGTTCGGCGTCTGGATGCCCCAGGCCTCGAGCACCGCCGTAAAGACCGAGGTGGTGAAGGCCTTCCTCCGCAAGAAGACCCTGCAGTACGACGTGCTGACGCAGAAGACCCGCCAGCGGCTGGCCGACGGCACGTGGCAGGAGATGAAGGAGCGCCAGGAGAACGACCTCTTCATGGAGTGCTGCGCCGAGACGGGCGTCAACCTCACCGAGCGCCTCTTCCTCACCGTTCTCAACTCCAGCACAGTGCCCGAGGTCAATCCCCTGCGCCAGTACATCGGCGCCCTGCCCCGCTGGGAGCCCGGACAGCCTGACTACATAGCCCAGGTGGCCCAGATGGTGCACATGGCCACCCCCGAGGAGCAGGCCCTCTGGCAGCAGTGCTTCCCCAAGTGGTTCGTGGCCATGGTGGCCGGATGGACCAGCGACCAGGTGGTCAACCACCAGGTCATCGTGCTCGTGGGCCGTCAGGGCATCTACAAGTCCACCTGGATCAACCGCCTGCTGCCACCGGCCCTGCAGCCCTACCTGACCGACAACATCGACACAGAGCGCCTGGACAAGGACGAGCAACTGCGCGCCGCCGAGTACGGACTGATCAACATCGACGAACTGGACAAACTCAACGACCGCCAACTGAACCGGCTGAAGCAGATGATCACCACGCAGCACGTAGACGTGCGCGCACCCTTCGGCCGCCACAAGGAGAAGCGCGTCCGCGTGGCCACCTACGCCGCCTCGGGCAACAAGCAGGAGTTCCTGACCGACCAGACCGGCAACCGCCGCTGGCTGCCCTTCCACGTCGACGCCATCGACTCGCCCTACCAGCACCCCATGCCCTACGACGGCATGTACGCCCAGGCCCGCCACCTGCTGGAGTCGGGCTTCAACTACTGGTTCGACCTCGACGAGATCAGCACCCTGCAGCAGCACGTCGATGCCTTCATGGTGCCCACCAGCGAGGAGGAACTCATCCCCGTCTACTTCTCCCCCGCCCAGGAGGGCGATGCCGGCGCCACCTTCCTCACCGGTCCCGAGATCTGGGCCAAGATCTCCGTCTTCGGCAACCTGAAGCGTTCCATCGAGCCCCGCCAGATGGGCAACATCATGAAGCGGCTGGGGTATAAGAGCGAGAGGAGGGGGCATGAGAACAGAACCGGCTACTGGGTACGCGAGCACTTGCAGTCAGAAATAGACAAGATCCGGCATCCTGACATCTTCTAAATGCGACGAAGCGACGCTTGCGACGTAGCATTCTAAGACTTATTATTTTTTTATAAATAAGAAGAAAGACCTAATTCTTATTTTTTAATATCTCTATAGAATGCTACGTCGCAAGCGTCGCTTCGTCGCAAAACCACCCCACCCCCAGGTTTGCTCCGTCCAAACTCCAGGTTTGCTTCGTCCAAACTCCGGGTTTGGTTCGTCCAAACCCCTGAAAAAGCACAGGCAGCCCGTTTTTCTCCCCCACTTTTTCTGTTTTCTCCCAAATCCTTCGTAACTTTGCAGGCATCTATAGCGAAGCAAGCGATGAAGCGCGAAGTATACGAAAGCCAGAAGGCATTTGCGGGCGAGAAGAAGGCCTCGATGAAGCGGCGGTGCGTGGGACACGACTACCAGGCGCGGCAGATGTATATGGTGACGATGGAGGTGGAGGGACGACGGCCGCTGCTGGGCCAGGTGACAGGCCGCAGCGACGGCCCGGCGGGCAGCCCCGACGAGCCACGGCTGGTGCCCAGCGAGTTGGGACGGCGGGTGGAAGCCTGCTGGCAGGAGATAGGCGTGCGCTGGCCCCAGGTGGAGGTGAGGGCCCTGCAGTTGATGCCCGACCACCTGCACGGCATCCTCTTCGTCAGGGAGCAGATAGAGAGGCCCATGGGCAAGGTGCTGCTGGGCTTCAAGCAGGGCTGCAACAAGGCGTACCGCGAGGTGGTGCTGGGGGTGCAGCCTGTCCAGCCGGTTCAGTCTGTTGCTGTAGTACAGCAACAAACGGGACGGGGAAGGGCGCCTGCGGGAGACCGCAGCCACGGGCTGCTCTTTGCGCCGGGCTTCTGCGACCGGCTGCTGCTCAGGCAGGGACAACTGCAGACGTGGCTGAACTACCTGCACGACAACCCGCGACGACTGCTCATGAAGCGCGAACACCCTGACCTGTTCCGCGTACAGCGAGGGCTGACCGTCGGGGGACAGCAGTTCTCCGCCATCGGCAACCGCTTCCTGCTCGAGAGGCCCGAGAGGGTGCAGGTGCAGTGCTCGCGCAGCCTAAGCGACGAGCAGATAGCAGCGCGCACAGAAGAGTGGCTGACGCTGGCCAGGCAGGGCGCCGTGCTGGTGTCACCGTGCATCTCCAGGGGCGAGAAGGCCGTGATGCGGGCTGCCTTCGAGGCCGGGCTGCCCCTCATCATACTGCAGGAGAACGGCTTCTCGGATCTGGCCAAGCCCGGAGGCCAACGCATGGAGGCCTGCGCCCGCGGTCAACTGCTGCTGTTGGCTCCCTGGGAGCACCACAACGAGCGCATAGCCATCACGCGCACGCAGTGTCTGACGCTGAATACGCTGGCCCAGATGATATGCGAAGAAAACTGGCCAGAAGGGCAAAAATAGTTGCGAAAATATTTGCATAATTCAGATATTTTTCGTACCTTTGTATCGTTAAAGGAGGCCCCCTGAACAACTAGCGGGAGAGGCGGCCCGGAGTAGTCCGCCCCACACTATTAATACCACAAAAAACACAACAAAATGGCAACTAACAAGATTGCAATGGAGTATGACCTCGTGCGCAACAACAACGCCGAGTCGACCGCCTACGGCAAATGGTACGCCCAGCCCGTGGTGCGCGGTTCAATCAACCTGAAGGGCTTCG
>JAFUUL010000130.1 GCA_017483805.1 Prevotella sp. | reverse complement strand
GTGAAGGAGGATGAAGCGAGGGGGCACTGGTGCTGACTGGGGGATGTGCCGCAACGGTGTTGCGGCATAGAGGACAAGAGGAGGGGGATGTTTTCATCAGAAGTCGGTGCTGCTGGTTCTATGGAGGCCATAACTGTTCGCGTAGCGGAACCTGAAGATGACCTGCTCCTCACCACGGACAAGGCCGAGGATGGCGGCCTGCTGACTGTCGTACCAGATGCGTTCATAGATGAAATCGGTGTCGAAACACTCGCAGCCCAGCGAGTAGATGGCCCACAGACTGCCCTTCCGCTCCTGAACATGGGCAAAGAAGCCGCGCAGACGGATGCAGTAGTAGCGATTGGGCAGCAGTTGCAGTCGTCCGTAAGCCAGAATGCCCATCTGACCATTGTCACCTCGGGTGACCTCAAAGTCGGCCAGCACATCGCCGGCTGCCTTATACTCGTCAATGAGCCGCTGAGGCAAAAGGGAGGGGTCGAAGTCGGCCAGCAAGCGGCCGGTATCGGCGGGCATCCACACCTTCAGCCATCGGGCTGGCGAATTGAGAGGCACGCGGTAAAGCGTCTCTCGGGTGTAGAAGTGGCGTCGCTCCAGCCATCGGTTGTAGTCCAACCGACACAGGAACTTCAGCGTGGGATAGAGCACGGCCAGATAGCGCACGATGCCATAGGTGAGAAACAGATTGTGGCACAGTCCGCCCTCGAAGAGATAGCCCCACTGCGACAGTTTCATCAGATACTGCGAACGCTGCAGCACCCTGATCTCCCGCTGCGGCGACACATAGTAGAACCGCCCGCGAATCATCCGCCGCCTGTCGCGCTCAGCCAGACGCTGATCCACGTCCCTGAACATATTCATCAACCCATGGTAGTTTGTGCCGTCGTAGCGGGCTATTGGCGTGAGCAGACGGGTGTCGCGCCGCCACAACACAAACTGGCGGGCATCCCACACATTGAACGACAGGGCCTTGCGCAGCGACAGTTCCTTGTCCTCCTGATAGGCCGGACGAGCCATGCGACCACACGTGGTCTTAGGCAGCACAGGAAGCACCTCCTTCTGAAACTTGGGGGCTGGCTCCTCTGCCCTAGTGCGCCTCTTAGGGGGCATGGTGCCACTGACCCTGAACTCGAGCATCTTCCGCCTGACACATTCATCCTCCTCATCGCTCCAGACTATCACCCGAGCATTGGCCAGCCTGAAGAGTTCCACGGCGACGGCCTGCAGTTGCATGCCAGACCACTGCTGCGGCCTGCTGGTCAGCAGAGGCTTATAGGCACGCAGTTCTGGCAGATAGGGCACATAGTGGAAACTGACCTGCACACGATAGACGCTGAAATAGACCACTCGCTCATCGAGACTCCAGTAGGTGTCGACCCCACTGACAGGATTGGCAGCCAGATGGAGGAGTAGTCGGGCCGCCATGCCCTTGATATAGCCATAGGTGACTAGACGGCGCCCCACGTCAGTCTTCACCCCGGCATTGAGCAGGTTGAGGGCCGTCAGAATGCGGAATACGGCCCGTGGAGATTCGGGCGGAAAGGTGCGCTCCACCACGATGCCGGCGGTCAACAGATGCTCTTCTCTGATAGAAATAGGTTTGTGTCTTCGCTTCTCATATATCTGGCTAATCAATGCAGAATAATCGCAATTTTGTATCATAATTGGCAACAAAGATAATCAATTCTCCCGTGACAAATGAAAAGAAAAGATATTTTTCTTTTGCATTTCGCTCAACTTTTCGTAACTTTGTGCCCGAAAAGGCAGATTCAGAGAAATGAGCAAAGGAAAACTGGCCAAGTTTGCCGACATGGAGACCTACGAGAACGTCTTTCAGTACCCTTATTCGGTGGTGAGCGACGTAGAGTTTGCTATGCGCGGCCACTGGCATGAACAATACTTCAAGAACAACTACCCCATCGTGCTGGAACTGGGCTGCGGCAAGGGCGAGTATGCGGTGGAACTGGCCAGGAAGAACCCTGACCGCAACTTCATCGGCGTGGACATCAAGGGAGCGCGGATGTGGACGGGAGCCACGCTGGCCCTGAACGAAGGGCTGAGGAACGTGGCCTTCCTGCGTACCAATATAGAGATCATCGACCGCTTCTTCGCCAAGGACGAGGTGCAGGAGATCTGGCTCACCTTCAGCGACCCGCAGATGAAGAATCCCAGAAAGCGGCTCTCGTCGACCTACTTTCTGGAGCGCTACCGGCGCTTCCTGGCTGACGGGGGCATCGTACACCTGAAGACCGACTCCAACTTCCTCTTCACCTACACCACCGCGATGGTTGACCACAACCACCTGCCCGTGGAACTGAAGACCGAGGACCTCTATGCCGAGGACCGTCAAGGCGATGCAGCGTTCAGCACAGCAGCCAGCATACAGACCTACTATGAGAAGATGTGGCTGGAGCGTGGCCTGAGCATCAAGTACATCAAGTTCCGGCTGCCCCACGAGGGCCGGCTGGAAGAGCCCGACATAGAGATTCCGCTGGACGAATACCGCAGTTACCACCGCACGAAACGCAGTTCGCTGGAGACTGCCAAATAAACAAGAAGTATATATGACGAAACGACTATTGATAAGCGTGCTTTCCCTCATCTTCTGCACCACGATGTGCGTGGCACAGAAGATGACCGTGACGGTGGACTCCGTGGGGAAACTGAGTGAGCAACTGCCCGACAGCATCCGCTACACCATAGAAGACCTGAAGGTATGCGGACCGCTGAACGGCAGCGACATCAAGGTAATCCAGCAGATGACCAGCCGCATCAGGCCGAAGAAGGCCGGCGAGGCCGTGCTGAAGTCGATCGACCTGTCGGAATGCTCCATCGCCGAGGCGAAAGGCTCGTTCCGCACCCGGGCCGACGTGCTGCCGGCAGCCATGTTTCTGAACTGCAAGGTGCTGGAGCGTATCGTCCTGCCCAATGGCACCAGCGAGATAGGGCGCAGTTGCTTCAGCGGCTGCGTCAACCTGAAAGAGGTGATTCTCCCCGACAGTACCAGCATCATCGGCGACTATGCCTTCAACGGCTGCATCAGCCTAGAGGAGATACGCCTGCCGTCGGAACTGACGGCCATTGAGAACCACGCCTTCGACGGCTGCGTGGCACTGACAGCCCTGAAGATACCTAAGACGGTGAACATCATCGACGTATATGCCTTCAACAACTGCAAGATGCTGGAGAAGGTGGAGATGGAGGAGGCCAGCATCAGTCGCATCAGCAATGCGGCGTTTGCGGGCTGTGAGAGTCTGCGCTCGCTGACCGTGCCGGCCACGGTCACCCTGATAGGCAACGAGGCCTTCAAGGGCTGCCGCGCACTGACCACCGTAGAGATGGCCGACAACAACCTGACCGAGATAGGCAACAACGCCTTTGAGGGCTGTCAGAGCCTGCAGGACCTGGAAGTGGCCACATCGAACCGCATCGGTGCTGAGGCCTTCAAGGACTGCATGAGTCTGCAGACCTTTGAGTCCGGCTTCGTGGGCCGCATAGGCAATGCAGCCTTCTCAGGCTGCAGCAACCTGAGGCAGTTCATCATAGAGGGTAACCTGCAGGCCATCGGCAACGAGACCTTCTTCGGCTGCACCAGTCTGCAGACCGCCGAACTGCCATCTACCATCAAGACCATCGGCAACAAGGCTTTCTTCGAATGCAAGTCGCTCGAAGAGATAGAACTGCCGACGTCGCTAGTGCGCATCGGCGACCATGCCTTCGAGAGTTGTGCCAGCCTGCGCGTCCTCAACGTGCCCAACATGACCAAGTATATCGGTAGCGACTGCTTTGAGAACTGCACCTCGCTCGACAGCGTCACCATACAGGGATTCATCGAGAAACTGGAGAGCGACGTCTTCCGCTACTGCCACTCCCTGCGGGTGGTCAACCTGCCTGTGTCGGTGAAGTCAATCGATGACAATGCGTTCCAAGAATGCTCGTCGCTGACGAATATCCTGCTGCCCATCGCTATCTCGAAAATTGGCGACAACGCCTTTGAGAAGTGTGCGTCGCTGCAGACCATCGCCATCCCCGCCGCTTGCGGCAGCATAGGCAGTGCGGCCTTCCGCGAATGCAGTGCCCTGCGACATGTGGAGATGCCTGCTGCCCTGAAAAAAATCAGCGGCAATGCCTTTGCCAAATGTGTCTCGCTGAAGGAGGTCTACACGATGGCTCCGCTGCCACCCTCCATCACCCACAGCACCTTCAAGGGCGTGGTGATGAACGCCTGTCGCATCACGGTGCCACGTGGTGCCAAGAGCCACTACCACAAGGACAAGACGTGGAACAAGTTCCCGCAGATTGTAGAGCAATAGGGAAAGGTAAAAAAGTAAAAAGGTAAAAAAGTAAAAAAGAAATGACACTATATCCTAAATTGATTATGGATGCGCTTGCAACCGTCACTTATGCGGGCACCAAGAAGAACCTTGTGGAAAGCGGCATGGTGGCCGACACCCCCAGCATCAACGGCACGAAGGTGAAGGTAGTGCTGCTGTTCCCCAGAGATACCGACCCATTTCTGAAGTCGACCGTCAAGGCGGCTGAGGCTGCCATCAAATACCACTGCGGAAAGGACGTGGAGGTGGAGATTGTCACCGAATTCAAGTCGAAGCCCCGTCCAGAGGTGGAGAAACTGCTGCCCGGCGTGAAGAACATCATTGCCGTGAGCAGCGGCAAGGGCGGCGTGGGCAAGAGCACAGTCTCGGCCAACCTAGCCATCGCCCTGGCCCGTCTGGGCTATAAGGTGGGCCTGCTGGACACCGACATCTTCGGTCCCTCGATGCCCAAGATGTTCCATGTGGAGGATGCCCGCCCCTACGCCACAAACATTGACGGCCGCGACCTCATCGAGCCCATCGAGCAATATGGCGTCAAACTGCTGAGCATCGGCTTCTTCGTCAAGCCCGACACGGCCACGCTGTGGCGCGGCGGTATGGCCACCAGTGCGCTGAAGCAACTCATCGCCGATGCCAACTGGGGCGAACTGGACTACTTTATTCTGGACACGCCTCCAGGCACCAGCGACATTCACCTGACCCTGCTGCAGACGCTGGCCATCACCGGTGCAGTCATCGTCAGCACCCCGCAACAGGTGGCTCTGGCAGATGCTCGCAAGGGCATCGATATGTACCGCAACGACAAGGTAAACGTGCCCATCCTGGGCCTCATCGAGAATATGGCGTGGTTCACCCCAGCCGAACTGCCAGAAAACAAATACTATATCTTCGGAAAGGAAGGCTGCAAGCAACTGGCCCAGGAGATGAACATCCCCCTGCTGGCCCAGATTCCGCTGGTACAGAGCATCTGCGAGAGCGGCGACGAGGGTGCACCTGCCGCCACCAAGGTAGACACGATGACAGGTCAGGCCTTCATCAATCTGGCGCAGGCTGTGGTCACGGTGGTCAACCGCCGCAACAAGGAACTGCCAAAGACTAAGATTGTAGGGAGTTAACGGGCGGCTTCACGCTCCTTCTTCCGCTCTTTCATCTCACTCAAACGCTCCAAGGCATCTTGCCGCGTCAGATAGATCTGATAGCGGTAGACGCCGCATGCGATGGAGAAATAGATGGCGGTTAGCACCCACAGGATGTTCAATTCGAGTGCCACATCGCCAAGGGTGGCTCCCATCGAGTTGAGACGCACATAGGCCCTGACGCCCCAAGTGGAGGGGAAGACCCACGACACGCCCTGCCAGAAGCCGGGGATGTTGGACTGCGGCCAACTGACACCCGTCAGGAACAGCAGCGGCACCGACACAAAGACCATCAGCAGCATCACGTTCTCACGATACCTCACGATGCACGACACCACCATGCCAAAGAAGATACAGCAAAGGATGTAGGGCAACATCAGCAGAAGCAGCGGCTGCCATGAGGCCAACTGCGGAAAATGGAACAGACGGGGCACTGCCACCACAAGCCACGCCCCCATGACGGCATAGACCATGAAGTAGCAGAGCGCCTTGCCGAAGACGATGCGAAGCGTGCCCTGATAGGGGCGGCTGATGGGGATGAGTTGCTTGTAGCGGTTGTTTTCGCGGGCTGTACCGGCCGACAGGCCGATGCCCAGCACGAGCGTCTGCTGAAGAATCAGCATCAGCACGCCGGGGAGGATGAACGAGCCGTAGCCACCCGACGGGTTGAAGACAGGCACCTCGTCGAACTCCAGAGGCTTGGCGGCGATGGCCTCCTCACGGGTCGTATAGTGCTGTCCCAGTTTGGTCTGTATCTCCGACCCGATCTTCATCGACACCAGTTGCGCTGCCTGGTAGACGGCCTTGTAGGTCAGCATGAGCGACATATCGCAATAGACGCCCACTGTGGCCTGCTCCATGCGGTTCACCTTAACCTCGAAATCGCTGGGGATATAGTAGGCACCCTTCACCAACTGACGGCTGATGAGCGACTTGGCCTCGTCCATATCCTGGGCATAGAAGGCCACATGGACATCGGGCGAAGCATCGCACATCCGGACGAACTGCCGCGACAGCCCAGTGTGGGAGTCGTCGACCACCACCACCGGCACCTCGTGCACCGTCTCATTGTTGTATATCCACGAGTAGAGCAGCGGATAGACCAAGGGCACGATGATAAAGAAGATGAGTACGCCCTCATCCTTGAACACCTGCATCATTTCCTGTCGCCAGATGTAGAAGGTGTCGTGAATCATTCTGCTCAAACTATGGTATGTAGACATAAGTCAGCATCGCGTTTTTAATTTTCCTGATGAGCGGCCAGGGCAGCAGGATGAAGGCAGCCAGGGCGGCTATGTGGAACCACGCCTCCAACAGCGGGTAGCCGTTGAACACGCAGATCTGATAGATCATATAGTAGTGGCGCAAGGGGAACAGCCACGAGAGCGTCTGCAGCGGGCCGTCCATGCCCATGACGGGGAAGGCCGATCCGGCCATCGAGAAGCTGAGCACGGCCCAGAGCGAGCAGACGCTCATCGACATGCGCAGCGAAGGCATCAGGCCATAGGCAAAGATGCCAAAACCCTGAGCAGCAGCCACCTGCATCAGCCCCAGCAGCACCAGCATCCAGGGACTGCCCAGATGGGGGAAGTGGAGCACGTAGAACACATAGAACTCGTAGCCATAGACCAGTGCCAGCCAGATGAGCGTCTGCGGCAGGAACTTGCCCAGCGTGGCGATGACGATATTGTTGTCTGCCAAGGCGAGCCACTCCCTCGACGTGCCGAACTTCACCTCGTTGCCCAGCGAATAGGCGGTGATGAGAAAGATGAAGAGCATGATCATGCCCGGCACCAGCATCGTGGAGAGATAGGCATTGTAACTGGTCCAGGGATTGGCTATCTGGTGCAGGTCGACCCTGATGGGCTGTAGGAACGCCTGTATCTGGTCGTCCGTGAAACCCTTGGCCCGCAAGGTGGCCTGACCGACAGCAGCCGAGCCCAGCGTGGCGATGGTCTTCATGTCGCGCATCAGCAGTGCCCCCGAGGCCAGCGTCGTGTAGGAATAGTAGAACGACACCTTGGGCTGGCGGCTGGCCAGCAGGTCATCGGTCGTTCCCTTAGGAATATAGAAGAAGGCGTAGATATCGTTCTGCTGCATGGCATGACGCGCCTCGCTCACACTGGGATAGTGGGCCACAACCTTTGACATCTGGAAGGCATCAAGCCGCTGCACCAGCGAGCGCGAAGTCGACGTGTTGTCCAGGTCGACAACACCGACAGGCATCTCCGTAGGCAGTCCGTCGTCCATCATCGAGGTGAAGAAGACCATCACCAGTAATGGGAACACCACCATACAGAACCCATAGATGTGATTTCTGCGCAGGATGTGCAGTTCACGCAGGGCTATCTGCCATATTTGCCGCAGTTGCTTCATTCCTTGACAATGAGCGACATACCGGGACGCAGTCCTTCGAGGGTATCCACGGGACGGGCCTTCACCTCGAAGGTCTTCAGGTCAAACTGGCCGTTGGCCTTCGTGGCCTTCCACACGGCATACGAGCCCTGGTCCTTCATGTGGTAGACCTGCATCTTGATTTCGCGGTTGAAAGCGGGCACGAAGGCCATGAACTCCGAACCAATCTGCATACCGTTCAACTGATCCTCACGCACATTGAAGGCGCCCCACATATCGTCCATCATCGAGATGGTCATGATGGGACTGCCCGTGCCGACCAGTTCGCCCACCTTGGGATAGATGCTGCTCACCTCGCCGTCCATCTGGGCTATCTGCACCGTCTCGTTGATGTAGGAGTTGACCTCCTCTACGGCACCCTTGGCGCGCTCCACCTGTGCCTTGGCGGCCAGTTTCTCTTCCTGACGGGCTCCGTTCACAGCCATCTCGTACTGGCTCTGGGCAGCCTTCATCTGGGCCTCATAGGCCTTATACTGAGCATAGGCCTCATCACGTTTCTGGGCACTCATCACCCCTTCGTCGTAGAGCCGCTGCACGCGGTTATAGGATTTCTCGGCTATCTCCAGTCCAGCCTTGGCCTGCTGCAACAACTGATAGGCACCCTGCACCTGCTCTCTGCGAGCACCGTTCTGTGCCATCTGCTCCATGGCCGAAGCACCGGCCTCGGCACCTTGCGCCTGCTGCATCTTAGCCCTCACCTCGGGGGCATCGAGGATGGCCAGCGTGTCGCCGGCATGAACGAAGTCGCCCTCCTTGACACGAATCTCGAGAATACGGCCGGGCACCTTGCTCGACACACGATATTCGGACACTTCCACCTGTCCCTGAATGAGTTCGGGGTCACGACCCAGCGTAAAGAAACCGATCAGGGCCACGACGATGACCACGCCTGCAAAGCCGAGGATGGCCCACAGGATGTTATGGTGTTGTTTTTTTGCTTGATTACTCATATTGTCAATTATCAATTCTCAATTAATAAAGTGTTCCCAATGCTTTGTTCAACTCTACGTGACTCAACTTCACATCAATCTCGGCATCAATCTTCTGCGACTGGGCCTGCAGCCAAGCGGTCTGAGCCTCCATCACCACGGTGGGAGCAATGACACCCTCGCTGAATCCCAGGTTGGCCGTGCGCAGATTCTCGTTAGCCTGTTCGATGGCCGACTGCGCCATGGCCAGACGCTTGTTGGCCTCGTCCACCTTAAAGGTATTCTGGTTCACCTGCAGTTCTATCTTCTCGCGGGCTTCCTCCAGTTCCAGGTTGGCAATGGCCGTGGCACCCTTCGAGGCACGCACCTTGTAGGCCACATCGCCCCAGTTCCAGATGGGGATACGCACCATGACGCCCACATTCCAGAAACCGCCGAACTTCTTCTCGAAGCCATTCAGCACATTGGGGTTGCTAACGGCATAGCCGCCCATCAGGGCCACCTGCGGCAAGTTGCCGGCCTTTAGAATGTTGGTCACCTGACGGCTCATGTCCACCGAGTTGCTCAGCATCTTCAGTTCGGGTCGGTTCTCCACAGCCTGCTGCACATCCAACTGCGGCTGCAGTGCTACGACGGTCAGGTTCTCCATATCCTCGTCGGCCAGCGTGATTTCCTCATTCAAAGGCAGACCAATCATCTGACAGAGCAACATCTTCGACAGCACCAGTCCGTCGTCCACCTTCTGCAGGGTCATCTCGGCCTCGTTCACCTTCACGCTGACGCTCAGCCCGTCGCTGCGGGTGGCCACGCCCTCATCAATCATGCGCTGCACATCGTGGTCGAACTTCTTGACCAGTTCCAGATAACTCTCGGCCAGTTTCTTCTTATGCTTCAGCGACACCACCTGCCAGTAGGCCTGGTCGGTGGAGTAAAGCACGCTCTGACGACGGGCATCAGCCGAATTGACAGCCATCTCCTCGTTGATGTCGGCCAGCCGGTTCATAGCCACGATGCTTCCACCCATGAATACGGGCTGGGTGACCATCACCGAACCAGCCCAGATGTTGCGGGTGTCGGTGCGGAAAGCATCAACAATGTCCTGACCGAACACGTTCAGCCGACCCGACATGGTTGCCATGCCTTGCTGTAACTGCCCGGCCATCTGCTGAAGCATCTCTGCTGGCACACCCATCTGTCCAAGCACCGTGCCAATCTGTCCCACAGAGCCTCCCAGTGCCGTTCCCAGTGCACCGGTTGCGGTGGTGCCCATATTAGACAGTGCGCCCTTCTGCCGGTCGTTGAGTATCGACACCTCCTCACTGGTATGCACATAAGCACCGATGGCGCTGACATGGGGCAGATACTTCGTGCGGGCCGACTTCCTCAGATTGGTAGCCACCTCCTGCTTCAGTTGCGACACGCCCATCTGCTTGTTGTTGCGCAGGGCCATCGCTCTACAACTGTCCAAACTCAGCAGCGTCTGAGCCCCGACAGGCAGGCTGCCTATGGCCAGAAGCCAAAGGCCAAAAGCAAGATATTTTTTCATCGTATTTAGTTAAAAGTAAAAGTTCGCGTACCTATCATACTACCATCCGAGAAGATGCTGACGCGGTAGTCGCCAGCCTCCAGATACTCGCCCACCTGCCAGTTGGCCGTCACGGGCAGTTCCTCGCCGGCATACTCCACCACACGCTTCATCGAATACTCCAACTGACGGTTTTCATAGGGGAAAGTGCCCTCAGTCAGCACTGCGCCGCTGGGCGTCTGAATGCGGACATAGAGGGTGCGGTTGCCGTTGGTGGCCGTCACATTACGGGCGATGGTGAAGTTCACCTGCAGAGTCTTGCAGTCCTTCATCTTCTTTGTTGCCTTGCCGCGCTTGTTCAGGGCCGTCATCGAGATGCTGGTGGCATCCAGTTGGGCGGCGATGGCCACCTTCTCTGTCAGGTTCCGCTTCTCTTGGCGCAGGCCCTCATTGGCCTGGTTCGACTGGGCCAATTCATCCTTCACGCGATCGTTTTCGGCTGCCAGTTGCTGGTTGACCTGATTCAGCGAGTCCACCTGGCGAATATAGGAGCGCAACACTTCGCGCACCGTGGCCAATTCGGCCTTCAGACGGGCAATCTCACGGGCATCGGTGGCACGCACCTCCTTCAGTTCCTTCAGCAGTTGCTGGGTGCGTAGTTGCTCCTGTGTGAGTTGGGCTATCAGTGAGTCGTTGTTGATCTGCGAAATCATCTCACCATACTGAATGGTCAGACGCTCATAGTCGTTCTCCATCTCTTGCTTGTCCAGTTCGGCCAGTTCGCGCAGTTCCTGCAGTTCCTGGTTCTCACCTTTCAGGTCTTCCCTGTCGACAAGGGCCAATACAAGGGCGACGCCCAAGCCAATGATGAAGGCGGCCAGACTGATAATCAGTATTATTTGTCTCTTGTTCATATACAATCTTTTTTCGGCTGCAAAGTTAGTACTTTCCCACGAAACGCCCAAACAAAACAGCCCTTACACCTCCATTAATTAATATTATTTTTGAAAAAAAGGACAAAACATACAAAAAGTTTGGAACTTTCGAATTAATTACCTATCTTTGTGGCTTGAAACCAACTCCTATTGACAATAGCCTATGAACAAGAACGGCTTTCTCTACCGAACCTTCGACCTGTACTATGACGGCTTCCGCAACATGACCCTGGGGAAGACGCTGTGGGCAGTCATTCTGGTCAAACTGTTCATCATGTTTGCCATCCTCAAGGTATTCTTCTTCCCTAACTATATCGGCCAGCACGCCGACAAAGGCGACGAAGCCGGCTTCGTCGCCAACGAACTCATTGAGCGGGCTGCCCCATAGACACTATCGTACCTAAACCTAATAAAAACATAGCAATATGATGCAAAACATCTTTCTCAACATCGACCAAGGAACCATCGACTGGTCAAGGGCACAATTTGCGCTCACGGCCATCTACCACTGGCTCTTCGTACCGCTGACGCTCGGCCTGGCGGTCATCATGGGCATTGCCGAGTCTATCTACTACAAGAAGCGTACCGACTTCTGGAAGAAGACGGCCCAGTTCTGGCAGAAACTCTTCGGCGTCAACTTCGCCATGGGTGTAGCCACCGGTATTATCCTTGAGTTTGAGTTCGGCACCAACTGGTCCAACTACTCCTGGTTCGTGGGCGACATCTTCGGAGCCCCGTTGGCCGTCGAAGGCATCGTGGCTTTCTTCATGGAGAGCACCTTCGTGGCCGTCATGTTCTTCGGATGGAAGAAAGTGTCGGCTGGGTTCCACCTGGCCTCTACCTGGCTCACAGGCTTGGGAGCCACTATCTCGGCCTGGTGGATTCTGGTGGCCAACGCCTGGATGCAATATCCCGTGGGCTGCACCTTCAACCCCGACACGATGCGCAACGAGATGACCTCGTTCTTCGAGGTGGCCCTCTCGCCCTTCGCCATCGACAAGTTCTGCCATACCGTCATTTCGTCCTGGATCATCGGTGCCGTATTCGTGACGGCTGTATGCTGCTGGTATCTGCTGAAGAAGCGTGAGACAGAGATGGCCGTGCAGAGCATGAAGATTGCCGTCATCGTGGGTCTGGTGGCCTCTATCGGCGCTGCAGCCACTGGCCACAAGTCGGGTCAGACCGTGGCTCAGGTACAGCCCATGAAGTTGGCTGCTATGGAGGCACTTTATCAGGGCGGCACCGAACAGGGCCTGACAATGATCTCGCTGGTGAATCCTTTCCAGCAGCCCTCGATGCAGGAGATCATGGCTGGCGAGGAACCGCCAATGAAGATCGATATGCCCTACGGTCTGTCCATCATGGCCACCAACCGGCCCGACGGCTACGTGCCGGGCATCAAGGACATCCTGGAGGGTGGCTGGACCAACCCCGTGACAGGAGAGGTAGAGCCTTCGGCCGACGAGAAGATTGAGCGCGGCAAACTGGCCATTCAGGCACTGGCCGACTATCGTAAGGCCAAGGCTGAGGGTGCTGACGAGGCTACGCTCAACGGTCTGCTCACCACACTCAACGATAACTACAAGTATTTCGGCTATGGCTACATTCGCGATAAGGCCGAACTGGTGCCCTCGGTGCCCATCAACTTCTGGGCATTCCGCACTATGGTAGGACTGGGCTGTCTGTTCATTGCCTTCTTCGCCGTACTGCTGTTGCTACTGTTCCGGTTCCCGTTCGTATCGCTGTTCACGCGCCGACTGCTCGCTGCCATCGGCCTGCTCGACGAGCGTGAGGCCGACCAGCACACCCCGTCGGCCCTGCCCCGCTGGCTCTGCTGGGCTGCCATCGCACTGGTGCCCCTGGCCTACATTGCCAGTGAGAGCGGCTGGCTCGTGGCCGAATTTGGCCGTCAGCCCTGGACCATTCAGGACATGCTGCCTACTTGGGCCGCCGTCAGCGACCTGCACTCCAGCAGCGTCATCATCACGTTTGTCCTCTTCCTCATCCTCTTCACCACGATGCTGGCCGTAGAGATCAATATCCTGCTTAAACAAATCAAGAAAGGACCGAAATGAGTCAAGAGTTTAGAGTTAAGAATTAAGAGTTAAGAAAATAGACTATGAGTTACGAATTCTTACAACACTACTGGTGCTTCATCGTATCACTCCTGGGAGCACTGCTTGTCTTCCTGCTCTTTGTTCAGGGAGCCAATGCCACCATCTTCTCGCTGGGCCGCACCCTGGAGGAGCGCCGCATGCTCATCAACTCCACAGGTCGTAAGTGGGAGTTCACGTTCACCACGCTGGTCACCTTCGGTGGAGCCTTTTTCGCCTCGTTCCCGCTGTTCTATTCGACCAGTTTCGGCGGAGCCTACTGGCTGTGGATGATCATCCTCTTCTCGTTTGTGCTCCAGGCCGTCAGTTATGAGTTCCAGAACAAACTGGGCAACTTCCTCGGCCCCAAGACCTTCCAGTGCTTCCTCGTGCTCAACGGCATTGTGGGACCACTGCTCCTGGGCGGTGCCGTGGCCACCTTCTTCGAAGGCAGCAACTTCATCATCGAGAAGAACAACCTGATTGATACCACTGCCGCCACGCCCATCATCAGCCGCTGGGCCAACGCCTCCCACGGTCTCGACGCCCTGCTCAATCCCTGGGTACTGGTGCTTGGTGTGGCCGTGATGTTCCTGGCCCGCACGCAGGGCATCCTCTACATTATTAATAATGTGAACGACGAGACCATTCGCACCCGCAGCCGTCGCCAACTCATCATTGCCTCGGCCGCCTTTGTTGTGCTGTTCGTGGTCTATCTGGTCCATCTCCTGCTGAAGGACGGCTTCGCCTACAACGACGAGGGTGTCATTTCGATGGAGCCGAACAAGTATCTGCACAACCTCATCGATATGTGGTATCTGCTGGCAGTCTTATTAATAGGTGTTGTACTGGTGCTCTTCGGCATCGCGAAGACCATCTTGTCGAAGGACTTCATCCTCGGCATCTGGCCTGCAGGCATCGGTACCGTGCTCACCGTGCTGGCCCTACTGCTCACCTCGGCCTGGAACCACACGGCTTACTATCCCTCGACGGCCGACCTACAGTCGTCACTCACGCTGGAGAACTCTTCCAGCAGTTACTTCACGCTGAACACCATGTTCTGGGTGTCGCTGCTCGTTCCCTTCGTCCTGGCCTATATCGTCTACTGCTGGCGCAAGATTGACAGCAAGAAGATTGACCGGGCAGAGATAGCGGCCGACGACCACGCCTATTAAGCCTACAAAAATGGAACTGCAGAACTTTGCGGTTCCATTTTTTCTTTGTAAATTTGGTTTTCTCCTCGCTTATTTGTACCTTTGCATGCTGAAAACAAGAGAACAGCATGATTGTCTGTATTGCAGAGAAGCCCAGCGTGGCAAAGGACATAGCGCGCATCATCGGTGCCAACAGCAGCCACGACGGCTATATGGAAGGTAACGGCTATCAGGTGACCTGGACGTTCGGCCACCTGTGCGAACTGAAGATGCCGGAGGACTACACCCCCATGTGGCGGTCGTGGAGTCTCTCGGCCCTGCCCATGATTCCCCAGCGCTTCGGCATCCGCCTGAAGGAGGACGAGGGCATCAAGAAGCAGTTTGCCACCATCGAGCGTCTCATGCAGGCTGCCGACGGCATCATCAACTGCGGCGACGCAGGCCAGGAGGGTGAACTCATCCAGCGGTGGGTGATGCAGAAAGCCCAGGCCAAGTGCCCTGTGCGCCGTCTGTGGATATCGTCGATGACCGACGAAGCCATCCGCGAGGGCTTTGCCAACCTGAAGGACCAGGCCGAATACCAGTCACTCTATATGGCCGGCCTGAGCCGCGCCGTGGGCGACTGGCTTCTGGGCATCAATTGCACACGCCTCTACACCATCAAGTATGGTCAGAACCGTCAGGTGCTTTCCATCGGCCGGGTGCAGACCCCCACGCTGGCCCTTATCGTCAACCGTCAGAAAGAGATAGACAACTTCAAGCCCGAGCCCTACTGGGTGCTGGCCACCGTCTATCGCGACACCACGTTTACGGCCACCAAGGGCAAGTTCACCTCGAAGGAAGAGGGCGAGCAGGCCTTCGCCACCATCGAGGGCAAGCCGTTCACCGTCACCGACGTGCAGAAGAAGAACGGCAAGGAGACGCCGCCCTCGCTCTACGACCTCACCTCGCTGCAGGTGGACTGCAACAAGAAATACGGTTTTTCCGCTGAGATGACGCTCAACATCATCCAGCAACTCTACGAGCAGAAACTGACCACCTATCCCCGTGTGGACACCACCTTCCTGCCCGATGATGTCTATGCCAAGTGTCCGCAGACCATGAACGGCCTGTTTCAGACCAAGTTCGCCGGCCAAGCCCCCTACGCCGAGTTGATCCGGCCATTGGGCGGCAAGCCCCTGCTGAAGTCGAAGAAGGTGTTCGACTCATCCAAGGTCACCGACCACCACGCCATCATCCCCACTGGCGTCATCGCCCAGAACCTGACCGACGTACAGCACAAGGTCTACGACCTTGTGGCCCGCCGCTTCATCGCCGCCTTCTATCCCGACTGCAAGTTTGCCCAGACCACTGTGCTGGGTGAGGTGGTTGGCGAGGCTAGCCAATCTAGTCAGGCTAGCCAGGATAAAATCGAATTCAAGGTCACCGGCCGCACCATCCTCGACCCAGGTTGGCGCGCGGTCTATGCCAAGGACACGCAGGCCGACGATGACGAGAAAAAGCCCGACGAAGAGGAGCGCACCCTGCCCGTCTTCATCAAGGGCGAGAGCGGCGACCATAAGCCCACGCTGACCGAGAAGTGGACCACGCCCCCGCCCTACTACACCGAAGCCACACTGCTGCGCGCCATGGAGACCGCCGGCAAACTGGTGGACGACGAAGAACTGCGCCGTGCCATGAAGGAGAACGGCATCGGCCGTCCCTCCACCCGTGCCGCCATCATCGAGACCCTCTTCAAGCGTCACTACATCCGCAAGGAGCGCAAGCGCCTGGTGGCTACGCCGACGGGCATCGAACTCATCGACCTGATTCGCGAGGAACTGCTGAAGAGTGCCGAACTGACCGGCATCTGGGAAAAGAAACTGCGCGACATCGAGGCAAAGAAGTATGAGCCGCAGCAGTTCATCGACGAACTGAAGGCCCAGGTGACCGAGATTGTCCGTGAGGTCATCAGCGACCAAAGCAATCGTCGTGTGCCTCTCGCACAATAAAACGCGACTTTGAGCGTTATATAGTGGTATGCGCAGAGTTTACACCTTACTATCTGTACTTGTGGCTTGCCTGCTGCTGGCATCATGCGGAGCAGAATCGGCCATGAAGAAGGGCGACAAGTTCTTCGCCCTGGGCGAATACTATGATGCTGCCACTCAGTACAAGAAGGCCTATGCGCAGACCAAGGCGAAAGACAAGCCACTGCGCGGACAGCGGGCCCTGAAGATGGCCGACTGCTACCGCCGCATCAACTACACCCAGAAAGCCATCGCCGCCTACAACAATGCCGTGCGCTACAAGCAGGCCGACTCTACGGTGCAGTTCCACTTGGGCCGCCTGCAACTGAAAAACGGCTCTTACAAGGATGCCGAGAAGACATTCACGCTGCTGCAAGACTCTATGCCTCAGAACATTTTGGTAAAGAACGGCCTCGAGTCAGCACGCAAGGCACCACAATGGAAGAAGGAGGCCGAATACTCCGGCTATACCATCAAGAAACAGGAACTCTTCAACTCCCGACGCTCCGAGTACTCACCCGCCCTGGCCGGCGATGACTACGACCAACTGTACTTCTCGTCGACGCGCAACCAGGCACAGGGCGACGAACTGAGCGGCATCACGGGCACGAAGAATGCCGACATCTTCTTCTCGCAGAAAGACGACAAGGGCAAGTGGTCGAAGCCCGAACTGATAGAGAGCGAACTGAACACTGAGCAGGACGAGGGGGCCTGCGCCTTCACACCGGACTTCAAGACGATGTATCTGACGGTGTGCAAGACCGACCCGCAGTATCCGCGCTACGCCCAGATAGCCACCTCCAACCGCAGCGATGCCTCGTGGAGCAAGGCCACGCCGCTGGAGATCACCCGCGACACGCTGTCCACCTATGCCCATCCGGCGGTATCGCCCGACGGCATGTGGCTCTACTTCGTCAGCGATATGCCTGGCGGACTGGGCGGCTACGACATCTGGCGCATCCAGATCACCACCCACGGACTGGTGGGTCTGGAGAACCTGGGCGAGCCCGTCAACACGCCGGGCAACGAGATGTTTCCCACCTTCCGTCCCAACGGCGACCTCTACTTCTCCAGCGACGGACACCCCGGCTTCGGCGGATTGGACATTTTCATCGCAACGCCAGACACCACCCGCTGGGTGCTTGAGCACCCCGGCTTCCCCCTCAACTCGCAGGGCGACGACTTCGGCATGACCTTCGAGGGCGTGCACAACCGAGGCTACTTCTGCTCCAACCGGGGCGACGCCCGCGGCTGGGATCACATCTACTCGTTCGAGAAGCATGAGGTGGTGCAGACGGTGAAGGGCTGGGTCTATGAGAAAGACGGCTACGAACTGCCCGAAGGCCTGGTCTACATGGTGGGCAACGACGGCACTAACAAGAAACTGAGCGTGAAGGGCGACGGCTCGTTCACCGAGGTCATCCAGCCCGGCGTCAACTATGTGTTCCTGGGCACCTGCCGGGGCTACCTGAACCACAAAGAGGAACTGCGCGTAGAGCCCGTGCTGGAGTCGGAGGAGTATGTGCTGCAGTTCCCGCTGGCCTCCATCACCGCCCCCGTGCTGATCGACAACATCTTCTACGACTTCGACAAGGCCACGCTGCGCCCCGAATCGACCGAGGCACTCGACAAACTGATTGACCTGCTGAACGAGAACCCCAACGTGACCATCGAACTGAGTGCCCACACCGACTACCGCGGCTCGGCGGCCTACAACGAACGGCTGTCGCAGCGACGGGCCGAGAGTGTGGTGAACTATCTGATAGAGCACGGCATCGCCCAGGATCGCCTGTCGCCCGTTGGCTATGGCAAGATGAAGCCGAAGACCATCAGGCGCAAGTTGACCGAGACCTATCCGTGGCTGAAAGAAGACGACGTGCTGACGGAGGAGTTTATCCGCGCCCTCGACGACGAAGAGAAACAGGAGGTGTGCAACCAACTGAACCGCCGCACGGAGTTCATCGTGCTGCGCACCACCTACGGCATGGACCTCAAAGCGGCATCCGCTCCTGCCGATGCACCAACTCCAGCAGAGCCAGACAACTGAGCACGCCCACCGTCATGAAGAACGGCACGGGATGCACGTGGGTCAGCAGCGTGCGGGTCATGCCCCACAAGCCCAGCAGCAGCGGCTCCCATCCCCTGAACACCACAAAGAGCACCAGCGCCACCGCCACACACGAGGCCGTCCACCAGTGCGACAGGCGGATGGCCTTGTCGGGCAGGCGGTCCATCACCCTGTCCGAGAAGCCTGCATCCGCTATCTCCAGCCGTCGTGCCGGCTCGAAGAACTGTTCCAGCATTCTGTTGTCATCTGTTTCCGTCATATCCGTTTCGTTTTAAGTACTCTGTCAGTTTTTCCTTTCCTCGTCTCAGGTGCGACTTCACCGTGTTCTCCTTCATCCCCGTCATCCGCGCTATCTCGCCTATCGGATAGCCGTCTATCAGTTGCAGCGTGATGCACGCCCGCTCCTCGTCTTTCAGCATGGACAGGGCGGTGTGAATATCAAGAGCCCCCCCTACGGCCCCCGAGGGGGCTTCTATAGTTTCAAGCGCAGAGTCTATAATAGGCCCCCCAGAGGCTGAATGGGGGGCTCTCTTATAGTCATAGAACACATTGTACGCAATGCGGAACAGCCACGTCTGAAACGATGCGATGCCCCTGAACTGCGCAATGTGCTCGTAGGCCTTCAGAAAGGTGTCCTGCGCCAGGTCGTCGCTCAGTGCCTCGTTGCCCAGCGTCAGGTTGAGCAGGAAGCGCCGCACAGGTGACTGGTATTTGCGCACCAGACGGTCGAAGGCCCGTCGGTTGCGAAACACCGCCACCTGTGTCACGAGAGAGATATCACTGAGCGACTCCATCGTCACCGCTCCTTATTCCTGTTCCGGTTCGTTGCTGCTCTCCGGCCCGCTGAAGATGCGGTCGTGCTCCTTCTGTTTCTTCTTCTCATGGCGGGCAATGACCACGTTGCCGCAGCCTATGAGCAGGATGAGCGCGCCGATGGCCAGGCCCAGTTTGCCAATGGGAATCCAGAGTAGGAAAGCCAATCCGGCACCCAGAAATATCTGTTTGATACCCTTGTTCCACAGCGCGTCCGTCTGCGGCGTCGGCGTTCCCATCACGTCCAGCGGGATGCGCTTGCCGTTCTTCAGGGCCATCTCCATCATGCGCATCTTCTCCTTACGGTTCTTGTAGACGAAATAGAGGATGATGCCGATCAGGGCCACTGGCGCCAGCACGAAGACGATGCAACAGAGGCACACCGCGAAAAACATACCGGCCACATCGTCCATCTCGAGACTGCCCATCTTGAAGAGACTGCCTCCACCGCCCCACTCGTCGTTCCAGTCATCCTCCCAGTCATCACCCCAGGGATCCTGCCAGTCGTCCCAGGCACCGCCGCCCTGACGGGCCACATCGGCCGAGTCGACGCTGGTCGTATCCGAGAACACCTCCACTTCGTCCACCGCCACCGTGTCCACCACAGCCGCGGGGCTCTTCTTTGCTGCGTTCATCGCTACTGTGAGCGAGAGCAGCCACACCATTGTCAATAATACTTTCTTCATCTCAATTCTTAATTCTTAATCGCCGAAGGCGACAACTCTTAATTCTTAACTCTTAATTTTCAACTCTTTTCGTCCGTTTGACGCATCTTTTGCCTAATAAGTTGCAAAGGTGCGATTTTTTTTTTAATTTTGCAAGCGATTATGCAATTACCTGACGAATTCATCCGCCGCACCCGTGCCCTGATGGGCGACGAGCGTTTTGAGCAATACCTCCGTTCGTTCGACGAAGAGCCCCCTGTGAGCATCCGCCTCAACCCCCTGAAGACCCAGGGGTGGCAGCCCGCAGGCAGCAGCGAGCCCGTGCCCTGGTGCACCGGTGGCTACTATCTGTCTTCACGCCCCCAGTTCACCTTCGACCCCCTCTTCCACGCCGGCTGCTACTACGTGCAAGAGGCCGCCTCGATGTTCCTCGACGAAGTGCTGCGCCAGACATTGTCAATTGTCAATTGTCAATTGTCAATTGATATGTGCGCCGCCCCTGGCGGTAAGTCCACGTTGCTGCGCTCGGCCCTGCCCCAGGGCTGCGTGCTCTATAGCAACGAGCCCATTCGCCAGCGGGCCAGCATCCTGCTGGAGAACGTCCAGAAGTGGGGCTACGCCGACCATCTGGTCACCAACCTCTATCCCCGCGACTATCGCAAGTCGAAGATGAAGTTCGACCTCATCCTCTGCGATGTGCCCTGCTCCGGCGAGGGTATGTTCCGCAAGGATGGAGCCACCATCCGCGAGTGGAGCCCGCAGAACGTGGAGAAATGCTGGATGCTGCAGCGCGACATCGTCAGCGATGCCTGGCAGTGCCTTAACGACGGCGGCATCCTCATCTATAGTACCTGTACATTTAATACTAAGGAGAACGAGGAAAACATCCGCTGGATGCTCTCCGAACTGGATGCCCGCGTCCTGCCCGTAGAGACCCGCCCAGAGTGGCACATCACAGGCTCGCTACTCCCCGGCTTCAGCGAGCTCGTCTATCGCTTCATCCCCGGCATCAGCCGCAGCGAGGGACTCTTTATGTGTGTGTTGAGAAAGGGGAAAAAGACTCTCCCCCACCCCCTCCCTGTGAGGGAGGGGAGTAGGTACTCCACTAAATCCCAGCCCATTCGTCTAATGGCTCCCCTCCCTCACAGGGAGGGGTCGGGGGAGAGTCTTCCTTTCCCCCTCACCTACTCTCAAGCCCTCGCCTATCTGCGCCACGAAGCCCTCGCCCTGCCGCCCGACACTCCTCGCGGCCTCGTCGAGGTCTGCTTCGAGGGCATTCCCCTCGGCCTGGCCAAGAACATCGGCACCCGTGCCAACAATCTCTACCCCAAGGAGTGGCGCATCAAGAGCACCCACACCCCGCAGGACTACACGCCCGTCCTGGAGCCTAAGGTCAACGATTAAAATCTGTCTGATATCGTCTTCGAGATGTGGTTCAACCGTGAGTTTATGTAGTTCCATTACTTAGTGCAGGATTAGTTTCTCGATTTCAGTAAATTTCTCTCCAAATCGCTTGGCGGTTCGGATTTTTTTGTATTATCTTTGCAGTGTTGTTTCGCTTCGGCGGGGCGGCTATATATATGAGAAAGACGTTTTCGAACGTCTGTCGTTGTGAAATACGAACATCGCAAATTCCAAGCCACAACAGACAGATGACAAACGAAGCGTCATGTGGTGCGTATCTATATACTATAAATTACATAGTTTGTACTGGCGGGCTAACTGCGTTGTCTATCCTGTGGGGCGACGGCTACTGGAAGCGTGCCTGCTCTTTCCGCGTGGGCGTGGCCTATCTGGATGGTGCTGCAGGGCTTCCCCCGGTCATCTTCGGTCGAGGCGTCTATGCCCGCTCGGTGCTTGAGGCCTGGGACTACAGGAACGGTCAGTTGATAAAGCGCTGGCGTTTCGACAGTGCCAAGTCTGGTGGAAAAGATACCAACAAAGACGGCAAGGCTAACAGCGCCTATGCCGGTCAGGGCAACCACTCGTTCACCGTGACCGACCTCGATGGCGACGGTTTCGATGAGTTCATGTATGGCTCGATGGCGATGGATCAAGACGGCTATGGTCTGTGGAGCACAGGTCTTGGACATGGTGATGCCCAGCACGTGGGCAAGTTCCTGCCCGACCGTGAGGGCTTGCAGGTGTTCCGCTGTCTGGAGAACGACAAGACGATGGTGGCCCTCCACGATGCCCGCGACGGTTCTGTTATCTGGAAGAAGGACGGTACAAGCGACAACGACATGGGACGCTGTCTGGCTGGCGACTTCATGGCCGAATATCCTGGTTGCGAGTTCTACTACTATCAGGGCAACATCATACGGGCCGACGGCACAGAGATCACTACCAATACAAAAGGCATCAAGGGTGGCTGTGCGATGGCCATCTGGTTCGACGGCTCGCTGCTTCGGCAGAAGATGGAGGACAACATCATCAATAGCATGGCTTCGGGCAGCGCCTTCACCCTGTGGCCCTTAGACATGAGTTCCGTCAATGGCTCTAAGGGCAACCCCTCGTGGTATGGCGATCTAGTGGGCGACTGGCGCGAGGAAGTCATTGTGCCCGATGCCACGAAATTGAAGGAAGTCAAGATATTTTCAACGTGGTATCCCACAGACCATAAGTTTCCTTGGCTGATGACTGACCACCAATACTATATGTCGTGCGTCAACCAGAACGTAGGCTACAATCAGCCGAACAACCTGAGTTACTATCTTGGCGCCGATTTGAAAAGCGACCGTGAGGCTTGGGAGGCTGCTGGCTACGTGGCTACTGCTATTCAGGAGGTGAAATCCGGTTTGGCTGTCTCTGATGGCGCTCATTTCTACAACCTCAATGGGCAGCGCATGACCACGCCGCCCTCTCATGGTGTGTATATCCACAAGGGGCACAAGTATTCCAAGTGATTCTGAGCCGCATGGCTCTGCGCTGTTCATCAAAGTTGCGATTTAGTTAGAGTAAGGCGATGCTCTCATCATTTCTACCGAGCGTGAGCAGGCTCGATAGAGCGAAGGGCGATGTGCTCAGGGCAAAATTTTGAATCACATCAATACTTTTACTTCCACCTCCACCAAATTGTGTAAAGGTGTTTCACGCAATTTAGCGGAGGTGGAAGCAAAACTCAGAAAAATCTGGAGATAGAAGAAAGATGGTATTCAGACGCTTTTGGGAAAGAGGCCCACACACGGGCCCTCACGCTCCGCCTCCTATTCCTCTCTTACTCCTCCTCGGGCTTCATGTTGGTGTAGACCGTCTGCACGTCGTCGAAGTCCTCCAGTTTCTCGACCATCTTGTCGATGGCCTCGCGCTGCTCGGGGGTGACGTCCTTCAGGTCGTTGGGTATGCGGGTGAACTCGGCGCCGGTCACCTCGTAGCCCTCGGCCTCCAGGTGCTTCTGGATGGCGCTGAACGAGGAGGGGTCGCCGTAGATGGTCACCTCGCCCGTCTCCTCGTCCTCGTCGTACTCATCCTCCACGCCGAAGTCTATCAGGTCGAGGATCATCTCGTCCATGTCCAGTCCGTCCTTCTTCTTGAAGGTGAACACGGCCTTGTGGTCGAAGAGGAACGAGAGCGAGCCCTGGGTGCCCAGGTTGCCGTTGAACTTGTTGAACACCGAGCGCACGTCGCCCACGGTGCGCGTGGTATTGTCGGTCAGTGTGTCCACGAAGATGGCTATTCCGTGTGGGCCGTATCCTTCGTAAGTCACCTCCTTGTAGTCGCTCTGGTCCTTTCCCATAGCGTTCTTGATAGCCCTTTCGATGTTGTCCTTGGGCATATTCTCGCGCTTGGCGTTGGCGATGATTGCACGCAGTGCCGGGTTCATGTCGGGATCAGGTCCTCCGGCCTTTACTGCAATGGCTATCTGCTTTCCGATTTTGGTGAATGTCTTGGCCATGTGGCCCCATCGTTTCAGCTTGGCAGCTTTGCGATATTCAAATGCTCTTCCCATAGTTGTTATTTCGTGATTTGGTTATTACCTTGTTGTTGATGTGATTTCAGGATGTGTCTTAGCGCAATTCGGCTCCCAGCTGCTTCTTCAGATTGGCTATGAGCTTCTGCATTATGGCATCAATCTGCTTGTCGTTGAGAGTGTGCTGCGCGTCTTGCAGGATGAAGTTCACGGCATAGCTCTTCTTGCCGGCAGGCAAGTTGCGGCCTTCGTACACGTCGAACAGTTCCACGCTCTTGAGGAGTTTCTTCTCGCTCTGGCGTGCAATCTGCTCTATCTGCTTGAATTCGACGGTCTTGTCGATAAGCAAAGCCAGGTCGCGGCTCACGCTCGGGAACTTTGTTATCTCGCTGAACACCACGCTGTTGTTCTTCGATGCCTTCATCATTGCATCCCATTGAAGGTCTGCAAAGTAAACGGGCTGCTCGATGTCAAACATCTTGAGCACTTTGCGGGCTACGATGCCAACCTCGGCAAGCACCTTTCCGCCACGGTTCATAATCTTCAGAGCGCGGTCGAAGATGTTGTTGTCGCTGCTCTCGGTGACGGTCATGTTCTTCTGTATGCCTATTCTTGCGAACACGTTGTCCACGTATGCCTTCAGCTCATAGAAGCTGCTGTCGGGGTCGGGATGGCTCCAGGTTCCCTGAATGTGCTGTCCCGTGAGCCACATACCGAGGTGGTGCTCCTGTGCAAAGGCGCGGATAGGCTCTTCGTCGTTCTTCTGCGCGGCCACATAGTGGTAGCAGTTGCCGAACTCGAACAGCCGCAGGTTGGTCTGCTTGCGGTTCACGTTGCGCGAGATGCTCTCCAGTCCGCCGAACAGCAGGCTCTGGCGCATCACGCCGAGGTCGGCACTGAGCGGGTTCATCACCCTCACCGTAGTGTCGGGAGTGTAGTTGTTGAACTCAGTCTTCGAGCCGTCGTAGTAAGAAAGCTTTGTGAGCGAGTTGTTCATAATCTCGTTGAAGCCGCAGCCCACGAGCTGTTCGCCCACGAGGTTGGCAAGTTTGTGCTTGCGGTCGGCATCTTCCGGTATCACGAGCGACGACTTGAGCTGTGTCGGAATCTCCACATTATTATATCCATAGATGCGCAGGATGTCCTCGACAACGTCGCAGGGGCGCTCCACATCCACGCGATACGACGGTATCTCGAGCTGCAATCCCTCTTCGTTCTCGGCCAGAACCTGCATCTCCAACGAGGTTACGATGTTCTTGATAGTGAGCTTGTCGATGTGTTTGCCTATCAGCTTGTCAACGTAGTCGTACTTCAGGTCGACCTTGGCATTGGCTATCGGGTTGGGATAAACGTCGCAGATGTCCATCGACACCTTGCCGCCTGCCAGCTCGCAGCACATTATAGCCGCCTGCTTCAGAGCGTAGATGGTGCCGTTGGGGTCGATGCCGCGCTCGAAGCGGAACGAAGCATCGGTCGAAAGACCATGCCGGCGTGCCGACTTGCGTATCCACGTGGGGTGGAAGTAGGCACTCTCGAGCACCACGTTCGTGGTGTTCTCGTAGGTGCCGGAGCCTTTGCCGCCGAACACTCCGGCAATACACATCGGCTCTTCGGCATTGCAGATGGCAAGGTCGTGGGCTCCGAGTGTATGCTCTTCGCCGTCGAGGGTGACGAACTTGCGGCCCTCGTTGTTGTCCTTAACGATAATCTGGCGGCCAGCCACCATGTCGGCATCGAAGCAGTGGAGCGGCTGTCCGTAGGCCATCATTATGTAGTTGGTGATGTCGACGATGTTGTTTATCGGTCTGAGGCCTATTACGGTGAGCTTGTCCTTGAGCCATTGCGGCGACTCTTTCACCTCGCAGCCCGTCAGCGACACGCAGGCATAGCGGCGGCAAGCCTCTGGATTGTCGATGGTGACACTTATGGGAAGTTCGTTGCCGCTCACTTTGAAGTCGTCGCACGAGGGTCGGTGCAGGCTTGTCTCGTAGCCGTTGGCCTTCAGCCAGGCGTAGAGGTCGCGCGCCACTCCGTAGTGCGACAGTGCGTCGGCATGGTTGGCGGTGATGTCTATCTCGATAACCCAGTCGCTCTCAAGGTGATAATACTCTGCTGCAGGCATACCCACGGGAGCATCTTCGGGCAGAACGATGATGCCGTCGTGGCTCGTGCCGATGCCTATCTCGTCCTCAGCACATATCATTCCGCACGATTCCACACCGCGCAACTTAGACTTCTTGATGTGGAACTCCTTGTCGCCGTCGTACAGAGTGCAGCCCAGGTCGGCCACGATGACCTTCTGTCCGGCTGCCACATTGGGCGCGCCGCATACGATCTGGCTCGGTTCCTCGCGGCCAAGGTCCACCGTGGTTACGTGAAGATGGTCGCTGTTGGGGTGCATTTCGCAGGTGAGCACTTTGCCTACGTAGAGTCCCTTGAGGCCGCCGCGTATGCTTTGCACCTCTTCAAGGGCATCTACCTCCAGGCCGACAGAGGTCAGCGCGTCGGCAACTTGCTGGGGAGTGAGGTTGAAATCAACGTATTCTTTCAACCATTTCAGTGAAATATTCATATTGTGTATCTGTTTTTTGTTTTTTACCTTAACCTAAAAATAATGCGCAAAGGTAGTAATTATAATTTAAATACTGAAAAATTACACCTTAAAGATAACCCTTTGTGGCGTAATAACTATCCAGGTGCAAAGTAATATGGCCCATATTGGTCGGTAATATGGCCCATATTGGTCGGTAATATGGCCCATATTGGTCGGTAATATGGCCCATATTGGTTGGTAATATGACTCATATTGGTTTGCGATTTTGATTATTGGAGGATAATGATTAGCTTTGCAGGCAAAATGAAAACAACGCAAAGATTTATGAGAAAACTTTTCACAGCCGCCCTCTTGATGGTTGCTGCGGTTGCTGTGGCCCAGGACGGTCAGCAGATAGCAGTGTCGGACAGCGTTGCCCGGCCCGTGTTCAGAGAGATAAGCAGGCCTACGCCCAATTTCGATGCCGACAAGGTG
>JAFUUL010000017.1 GCA_017483805.1 Prevotella sp. | reverse complement strand
CTGCAGAGCGGCGAGAAACTCACCGTGACCAACGATGCGGCCGGCCTGAACCAGGTTCGCGAGGCTGTCTATAACGACAATTTCTACGCCCTGAGGTAATCAGGAGTTTGGACGAAGCAAACCTTAGGTTTGCCGTAATGAAACTGCCACTTTGCACCGTGCAAAGTGGCAGGCATCTTATTCACTCATCACTCATCACTTATCACTTAATACTTGTCTTTTGTCTGAATATCATCGGCCCAGCGATGATCCTTGGGGAAGGGCTGTCCGCCCCAAGCCTTCACCTGCGTCCAGGGCTCAGCCTCGCAGGTCCAGAACGGGTGGTCGGCAGGCAGTCCCAGAGGCATCAGCGAGAGGCTGGTCATGTAGAGCGAGCCGTTGTTCGTATACCAGTCGGCCGTCTCAGGCTGATGGCCGCAGAAGCCGATGGTCAGAAATCCACCCTCGTTGTAGTTGTTCTGCTGGTCGTACATACGGTGCATCACCTGCGTCAGGGCGGCACGCACCTGTCCGTTCGTCAGTTCCTTGGGCAGCGTCTGCCGCCAGGCCATCATGGCCAGGGGCTGCATGGCGGCCATGCGGTAGGGCGTCGAGCGGCCTATCACGGGGAAGGTGCCCTCCGGCGAGATGAAGCGCTCCAGTATGATGCTGTACTTCTGGGCCCGCTTCAGGGCGCGGTCGTAGTATTTCTGATACTCCAGTCGGGTGCGGGCCTTGGCATCGATCATGTTCTGAAGCGTCTCCAGATACATGGCGTGGAACACGTAACTCGAGTAGTAGTCGAAGGCAAAGACCGGGCCGTCGGCATACCAGCCGTCGCCCACGTACCACTCCTCCACCTTCCTGATGGTCATCATCACTCGGAAGTCGTCATACTCCCTCCGGTCGGTGACCTTGGCGATGAAACTCTCGATGATGCTCGAGAAGAGGAACCAGTTGGTGTAGGGCGGCTCTATGGAGCGCAGTTTCTTGAACTCGTCCAGATAGCGGCGCTTGGTCACGCTGTCCAGCGGCACCCACAGGGCGTCGTAGCCGCGAACGAACGACTCGGCTATGTAGGCGGCGTCCACCAGGTTCTGTCCTGAGACGCCCCAACACAGGTAGTCGGGGCTCTCGGGATCCACCGAGTTCCTGTAGGCCGCCAGAGCCCACTCGCGCAGTTGCCGCCGCTGCAGTCCCTCGGGCGTATCGTCGTCGGGCAGGCTGAGCCACGGGGCTATGCCCGCCATCAGTCGGCCGAAGGTCTCCATGTAGACCACCTTGCGGTTGCGGTTGTCAAACGAGGGCGAGAACTCCGTCACCATATTCGCCTGCAGTTGGCCCTTGGCCATGTTCTCCAGCACGGGCTGTGCCATCTTGTAGGCCTCCTGCCGCCAGTAGTCGCGGTCGCTCTGCACCGCTGCTTTCTTCGGCGCCTTGGCCCCGGCCGTCAGGGCCACGCAGGCCAGTAGAATCAGAAAAAGTCTTTTCATATCTTTGAGGTAATTAGTTGTTTCTGATGGCAAAGGTAGTGCAAACCGAGCGAAACACCAAATTTTTTTGCACCAAAAGGCGCAATTTTTCTTAAAATTCTTTGGCGATTCAGAAATTATGTTTATCTTTGCACCCGAAATGCCTGCTCATGAGAGGGCGGGCACGTTAAAACAACATTGATGGAACGAGACCTCGGGCCAGTTGTACGGCCAGTCTCGAAAGGACGTTTTCAACACGTTACCTGTCTGTACGTTCAAACTTAGCAAACTTGAATCTATCTACAGCGGTAATGCAACAGAGACGTCCGCGGTAAGGTTGATTATAGTATCATCCCTACGCCTGATAATTTCCCTTATATATATAATAAGGTGTACCCTCCGAGAGGTGGTGTACCATCTTTGCGTATATGTAGACATAGGGTGAATTGCGTCAGGTGGTAGTGTGTATATGTATATATCACCTGACGTGGGCAGGCTTTACGTTGCTTATCCTTAGATAGGGGCAATGCTAAGGCCTGAACGTAGGGATAGGCGCGGAGAGATACATACTCCCACGTCTTTTTTTGTTTCCATAAGTTTTTGACTTGAATCGCCAGTCTGGGGAGGAACTGGTCAGCACCGCTGTGTGCTCATCTCAAAACAATTGTTGGGAAACAAGAAAAGACAAAGATATCATTTTTATCAATTAATCATTTTATTAACAAATTAAAAACATTTACGTATGAAAAGAAATTTTCTTATTTTGATGTTGCTGTCTCTCTTGCCATTGGCAGGATGGGCAGATCCTACTCTGACCGTCAGTCTGGGAGGTACTGGCATCAGTGAAAGTTCTGGCAGTTACTCCGCCACTTACAAGGGAGCCGCCTACGATCCGGCCATTACGGTGAAATGGGGCGAGGAGACTGTAACTGCATCTACGCAGTGGAAGAAGGTTGTTGAATCAACTGAGACCAATATCACTGCTGATGAGGTAAAAAATGCTGGTACGTACAAGTTGGTCGCCACTTACACCCCCCAAGGCTATGACGCTCAGACCAAAGAGGTGACTTTCACTATCAACAAGATTGCTGTTACGATAACAGCGAAAGAGGTTGCAAAGACCTATGGTGAAGCCGATGGCAATTATTCTGCAACTGTAGGCGATGGCGTGCTTACTGATGAGACTCTTACTTACACAGTGGGTAGGGCTGATGCACAGAAAAACACGACTAAGGCAGGTACCTATGAAAACGCCATTGTCGTGACTGCTGATGATAACGCAGGACAGAACATCAACTACAACATCACCAAAACTTCTGCTAATCTTGTCATCAACAAGAAGGCCGTAACCATTGCAGCAAAGGCCAAGTCGATAACCTATGGTGCTAATGTTCCCTCTAAGTTTGATTACACTATTGAAGGTCTGGTCGATGCAGACGGCACAAAACTGGCCGACAACTACCTGGAAACCTCTCACGACGGTATCACTGGTACGCTGAGTGTTGCTGCCTCTACCCAGGAAAGCGATAAAGACACTAACAGTGGCAAACTGAAGGCTGGCTCTTATACCATCAAAGTCACTGCTCCTACAGAAGCCGACAACTATACTTTCAGCGTCACCAATTCTACGCTGACCGTCAATAAGGCTACAATGTATGTAAAGGTTGAGAACAAGGCTGTAGCCTTTGGCGGAACGCTCCCCACCTCTTATGATTTTGAGTATGAAAGCGGCCTGATGTCTGAGGCCGAAATCACTGCATTTGTTGAAAATGGTAAGATGAAGAGCGAGTTCTTTACGAACAATTCTAATGACCTTTCTTTCTCTTACAATGTGGCAACTCCTACTGATCAGGGCGAATACACAGTATCTGCTACTGGTCTGACTGCTGACAACTACAAGGTGCTCATCAATACCGGCAAACTGACAATTAACAAGAAAAGCATTGAAGCGGGTACTGCCACCGTTGCTACGACAGATGGTGAGGGCAAGACTTATAAGTACCTCGGTGGTGATGAGGTAAAGCCTACTGTGTTGTTCACTTTGGAAAGCGCAACTCTGGATCCCGCTAACTATGAAGTTGTCTACAAGAACAACACGAAGGCTTACACGCTGACAAATTCTGAGTCGTTCACGAAGACCGTCGACTCTCAGAGCGTGCCTAAGACTGAGGATGAGATTGACTTCCCCTATGTCATCATCACTGGTAAGGGTAACTATACCGGCACTGTCAAGAAGGCATTCGGCATTGCAAAGGCTCCTCTGACCATCAAGGCAGAAGATAAGGAGATTGCTCTGGGTGGCACGCCCAATTACTCTGCTACCATTGGTAAGACTGGTGCTGACTTGCTGGAGGCAAATGCTGCTGAAATCAAGACCAAACTGCAGAATGGAGAGACCGTTGATGGCTTCTCTAACAAACTGACTTATTCGGCTCTGGGTGGCAACAACGTAGGTGAGTACGACATCACGGTTGGTGGCCTGACTGCCGACAACTATGATATTACATTCGAAAAGGGTATTCTGACTGTAAACCCCGGTACACTGCCTCTGAAGGTCAAGGTGACGAATGCCACATATGGTACTGCAGTGACTGCTGCCAATAATTTCACTTTCGAATTTGATGAGACTGGTGAGGGTGCTGAGGCTATCAGCCAGACTGTACGCAACAATGTGACGGGTCTGATTGAAGATGTCACCTATACTATTAAGGATGAAGAGGGCAACGAAGTTGAAACCAGCAAGTGGGCCAAGTTGTCCGTCGGCGAATACACCGTATCTGCAACGGCAGAGAACAACGACTATACTGTTAACTTCAAAGACGCTAAACTGACCGTTGGCAAGAAGGAACTGACGATTACCATCGTTGACCAGACTGTCAACTTGTTTGACGAGTCAGGTGATTCACCAGTCCAGAATAAGTTGTATGGTGAGGGCGGTGTTGTTAAACTGGATGCTGTCTTCTACTCTACTTCTCTGACTGACGCTTATGATAACAGCCACGCCAATGGTTATACCATCAAGGTTGAAGGTCTGGTGGATGGTGAAGAGATTACAAGTCTGAACATCGGCGGTCTTGCTTCCACTATTGCTACAGTCGGTGAGCATGCCGATGCTATCACCTATGCTATTGCTAAAGACAAGGAGGCTAATAGCAACTATGACTATGACAAGAACATCGTTAAGGGTAAACTGACGATTAAAGGTCTGGATGAAGATGCTTCTGGCGTCGCTCTTACTCTGGAGAATGTTGCCAGCAAGATCAAGGACTACGACAAACAGACGGTTGACGTGAAGGTGACATTCGATCCTACTGTGACCATTACAAACACTACTGCAACACTTGGAACTTCTGCATGGAAGGCTGAGAAGTGGTACACTATGGTGCTGCCGTTCGAGACAACAGTTGCTGCTCTCTCTAAGGCTATTGGCTATGCTATCGTGAATGTGGTCAACCCAGAGGGCACCACTGACGACAATATCAGTTTCAAACTGACGATGGGTGCTCTGCCTGCTAACCAGCCGTTCATGGTCAAGACCGCCAGCGATATTACGGCACCTGTTGACCTCAAGTTTGAGCAGGTTACGATTGAGAACACCACCGCTCCTTCCGTTGATGCTGGTAACAATTATACACTCGTAGGTACCTATGGCGAGAAAGCCATCACGAATGCAGACGAATCACTGCGTTTCCTGTTCTATCACAGCGATAAGGAAAAGACCACTTGGGACTACATCTCGACTGCTGGTGTGCAGGCTAACATCAAGGCCTTCAATGCATGGGCTGACCTGTCTGCTTCTAACGACGCTCGCAGCATCACCTTCACCTTCGAAGAACTCGATGGTACGACAACTGTCATCAAGGCTGCTGAGTTCGGCGGTACAAATGCCAAGAGCGCCGAGGGCTGGTACAACCTGAATGGTGTGAAACTGCAGGGTGCTCCTACCGAGAAGGGTGTCTACATCCAGAACGGCAAAAAGGTTATTGTTAAGTAATCTGCGACTATTCCTTTTATCGGGTTCGCTCGCATTCAACTGAGCGCGGGCGAACTCATATTAGAATACCGATGAAATAAAACTGAATAGAGAAATGGAATTGAAAGAATATATGGCTCCCGAAATGGAGGTCATCCTCGTCAAGATGGAGAGCATGATCTTGGCCGGCAGTAATGAAGAGGGAGACGCCGGTGACGATGCCGGCGACATGAACGGCGGCACCGGCTGGTAATAAGCCGCCAACCAGAAGGGATAGGTTTCTGACTCCATAGAATCGCAAGAACAGGCCATTACAACCAAAAAGGGACCAGGAACCTCCCCTTTCATTCAAAAACTATTTTCAATCAAAGGTGGGCGCAGGCCCCAGTGCTTGTCGCCCACCTTTTCTCGCTAATAGCAGAGACGCAAGGCAGCCCAGTCGGTGGGCGCACAACTAGAGGTTCGACTCCTCGCTTCGCGACAACTTTTCTCATGAAAAGTTATAGTTTTAAATTGTTAATAAAGACACATTCGGCCCACCGGCTCGTGAGAGTAGGCTGGTCCGCAAAAACAGAAGTCGCCGGCCCGTGAGGGTCGGCGATCTTTATGGTACGCCCAGCATGTGCGTATGGCTATAGTCTTTCGATGTCTTCAATCGTGAGGCCAGTGATATCGGCTATATCCTCAACGGTAAAGCCTTTCTTCTTCATCTTGCGAGCATTCTCTCTGCGCTCTTCCTCACGGCCTTTGGCTTCACCTTCAGCCAAACCTTCAGCCCTGCCTTCAGCCCGACCTTCAGCCCGTCCTTCAGCCCGACCTTTGTCTGTCGCCGTCTTCATTACGCTGTAGTTGTCCCAGAACACCTTCTTGCTCTCCTCGTACTGGCGGCGCTCCAAGTCAGAATACTTTGCTATCTCTGCCTGATCGAACACTTTCTTGAAAATGCGGTCCTGCAGGGCCTTGGGACGATCCAGCAGCCGGGCGAGGTTGTGCAGCACGAACATCCACTTGTCGAGCATCGTCACCAGTTCATCCTCAGCCTTGGTGAACTTGGGCATCTCCAGGTAGAAAAACGTGAGTTTGTCGTAAAAGACG
>JAFUUL010000129.1 GCA_017483805.1 Prevotella sp. | reverse complement strand
TTGAGGATGTCGATGCACAGTTGCATATTGGGCTTCTCCAACTCGGCAATGAGACCGCAGGAGAAACGGGTGAGCAGGCGGTCCTTCACACCAGTGAGGTCCACGGGAGGACGGTCACTGGCCAGGATGATCTGCTTGCCCAGACGGAACAGGTGGTCGAAGATGTGGAAGAAGGTGTCGAGGGTCTTCGGCGAACTGACCCACTCCTGGATATCGTCGACGATGAGCTCGTCGATCGACTGATAGAAGTTGATGAAGTCGTTGGTGGTGTTCTGCCGCACGGAGTCGGTGAACTGCACCTGGAAGAGGCGGGCCGACACATAGAGCACGCGCTTCTGGGGATAGAGTTTCTTAGTGCGCACGCCGATGGCATTGATCAGATGGGTCTTGCCACAACCGGACGGGCCGAAGATGAAGAAGGGGTTGAAGGTAGACTTGCCCGGATGCTCGGCGATGGAGAGTCCCACCGTGCGGGGCAACTTGTTGGAGTCGCCCTCGATGAAGCCCTCGAAGGTCTTCTTCGGGTCGAGTTGCGGGTTCAGGTCCTGCGGCACGGCGGCATCGAGCACCGTGGGGGTCTTGTTGCCGCGGGTGGTCTGGCGCGGAGCCTCCACATCGTCGGGACGCTCGCCCTCCACCTCCTGATACTTCTTGTGCTCGCTGTCGATGACCAGCCGATAGGTCAGGCGGACATTGGCCTTGAAACTATTGGAGAGTGCCCAAGCCATAAGACGAACGTAGTACTGCTCCAAGTACTCGTAGATGTACGGGCTTGGAACCTGCACCAGCACTGTCTTCTCCTGCTCGTCGTAGGACTCGAAGACAATGGGCTCGAACCACGTTTTATATATCTGCTCTGTGACGTTCTGCCGGATGAGATGGAGGCAGTTGTCCCAAAGCGCCTTATGACTCTTTTGCATCGCGGGCGTTATTTCATTTAAATTAGTTTAAAGCGCAAGATGATGCTTGGCTTAGTTATTGTTTTCGATTTGCAAAGGTCGCACTTTTTTTTGAATTCTGCAAATTGTCCGAATTTTCCAATTGTGTTTACAAACCTTGTAACTTGCTATTCTTTGGGAGATTAGGATGTTTCACGTTTTTTCATCAACTAAAGCCCTTGCAGGTTTGCCCCATCCTCATTATCAGCAAGTTAGAAAACGGAGAATCGGCATTTCGGGAGTGTTGACTATTTAGACAAAATCAATTTTACTTATCTTTTTTGCCGAAAACGGAGAAGTGGACATAGCGCTTGGGATGCTGCCGGAGATCAATCAGCAGTGAGTCAGCACTTTGCATGGTTGAATTCAGATTATTGTACAATCCGGGATCACGCATCAGCAGGCCCAGCGTGCCCTCGTTGCTGTTCAGGCGGGCAGTGGCCTGCTCGACATTGAGCATGGTGGCATCCACCTTCTGCATGGTCGAGGCAATGTCCAGTTCGTTCAGTTTGTGGGTGATGCCCTCGGTATTGGCCAGCACGCCGTCGGCCTTGGTGAGCATCTGCGGCATCTGGCGGTTGAGCGATGCCGAGAGTTGGTTGAGTTCGTTGGTAGTGGTGGTCAGGTTGGCCGTGATCTCGTCGACATTGTGCAGCGAGTTCTTGATGGCGGGATCGGCCAGCAGCGCGTTGAGCGAAGCCAGGATGGAGTCCAGTTTGGGCAGCATCTGCTCCACCTGCGGAATCATGTTGCCTGCCTTGGCCATCAGCCCCTGCTGGGCGCCGCCCAGGATGGTGTCACCCTTGCTGATCAGGTCAACGGGGTTGGGGCCGAACTTCAGTTCCAGTTTCACGTTGCCGAGCAGGTCGCTCGAGATCTCTGCTGTCGTGCCCTTGGGCAGGCTGAGTTTGCTGTCGAGACCGATGACGGCCACGATATTGTTGGGATCGTCATAGTTGTAGTTGATGCCCTCTACGACTCCCACCTTGTAGCCATTGGCATAGACGGGGCTGGAGGCCGACAGTCCGCTGACATCGCCAAAGCGGGCGTAATAGTTGTTGTCGGAAGAGAACATGGTCAGCCCCTTGAGGAACTGCATACCGAAAAACAGGATCACAATGCCGACAATGGCCACCAGGGCTATCTTCACTTCATTCGTCAGAAACTTCATATTCTCGTATTTTTTTACTTTTTTACCTTTTTACTTTTTACTTTTTTCCCGATATTCCTGTATGGCGGCCTGCGTGTCCATCCGCTCCCCGTTCTTGAAGGCAACGATGAAGGCCTGAGGGAACTTCTGGGCCACCTCACGGCGCAGGCTGCGTATCTCGTTATAATCGGTGGAGGCACCTACGGTGAATTTCCACACGGCACCGTCTTTATAGGAGTCCACGCCGGTGAGGCCCTTCATCCTGCTGTCGCCAGCCTTCAACTGCCGATCGCTGGTCATGAACTGCACCTTGAAGACAGGCGCCTCTTCAGCCTGCGGGGCCGGTACGTCCGGTTCCTCCTGGCCCACATTCTCGGCCTTGACCGTATCAGCCTTCACCGGGGCTGGGGCGGCGGGTGCCTGCTCGGCCACGTCGGGCTGGGGTGCCTCAGGCTTAGGTTCCTGCTTAGCGGGAGCGGGCTCCTGGGCTACGGGTTCCTGTTTTGCAGGGGCCTGCTTGGCAGGCACGGCCTTGGGCGGCGTACCCGTATGCTTGTTCTTGTACTCCACAAAGGCCTGATAGATGCCACGGCCCAGGGCGTCAATATTCTGGCGATTGCCCAGATAGGTCTCCTCAGAGGCCGTGGTGATATAGCCCAACTCCACCAGACAGGCTGGCATCGACGTCTCGCGGAGCACCAGGAAGGCATCCTGCTTGACGCCCTTGTCGGGACGGTTGGCCGTGCGGCACACGTTCTTCTGAATGGCCTTGGCCAGTTCTACGCTCTCCACCATATTGGCATCGTTGAGCACCTCGAAGATGATGTAACTCTCCGGCGAGCGGGGATCGAAGCCGGAGTAGTGCTGCTTATAGTCGCTCTCGATGAGCACCACGTCGTTCTCGCGCATGGCGGCACTGAGTTTCTCGTCGGAGCGGCGCATACCCATGGTGTAGGTCTCCAGTCCGCTGACAGGCTTCTTGCTCGCCACCGAGTTGGTATGTATGCTGATGAACACGTCGGCCTTGTTCTTGTTGGCAATGGAGGCCCGCTCGTGCAGGGGGATGAACACATCGGTCTTGCGGGTATAGATGACCCTCACGTCAGGGCAGTTGTTCTCCACATATCGCCCGAAGGCCAGGGCCACATTCAGGTTGATATCTTTTTCCTTCAGCCGTTTGCCCAGGGCACCTGCATCCTTGCCTCCATGTCCGGCGTCGATGACGAGCGTAAACTTACGCTTGTCGGCAGCATCGGCCCATGTGCAGCACAGCAGCAACAACAGAAATAGGATGATTCTTTTTACCATACGTCTTACTATCGGATGCAAAATTACGCTTTTTTAGTGGAAATGCGATAAGTCAGCCTTTAGTTTTATCATTTATTAAGTGTAATTCGACGCCTGCACCCTGCATATTGCCCCCCATCGGGGGATTCTCCTTGGTGACAGTCACATCGACGGAATCGACATCGGGGAAACGGTCGAAGACGCTCTGCGCCATGCGGCCTGCCACGTGCTCCAGCAACGAGGAGGGCTGCTGCATCTCCCGCCGGACGATGTCCAGCAGGACGGCATAGTTCAGCGTGTCGTCCACGCAGTCGGTTTCGCAGGCCCTTACTATATTATTATAATGTACGCGTAGGCTGACGACAAACCAGCCGCCCACCCTGCGCTCCTGCTGCAGCACGCCGTGGAAGGCATAGAGCCGTACATCCCGCAGGAACACCACCCCATCAGCGCAGCGCATCATAAGCCCTCCTCCTGCTGAGCGTCGTCGGCATCGGCACTGCCGGGCAGATACTTCTTCAGCGCACGCTCCACACCGTTCTTCCAGGTGTTGATGCTCTCGCTCTGCAACTGCAGCGAGCCCACCAGTTTGATGACATGGGCTATAGGCATGCGGTAGCGCAGCACGCCAGAGATGAGTTTGGCATAGTTCCAATACTCGGGATTAAACTTCTCCGACAGGCCCTCGACGGTAATCTTGTAGCCACGGGTGTTGACAAACTGGAAGTCGTAGCGCTTGGTGCCGTCGGCATTCACCTGCTTGATGATCTTGCCCTTCGTCACCGACTTCGGCAGCATGATGCCTTCATCGTCATCCTGCAATCCGGTGAAAATCTCATAGGGATAGCCATCGAGCAGGCCCACGAGGGCCACCCACTTCTCCTTGTTGTTCTGAAAGCGCACCACGTCACACTCCAGCGCCATGGGGCGCACCTCGGTGACATGGGGACCGACGAGGCTCTCCAAGGGAGCCACCTGCACCATTGAGCGCAGATGATCGGCCAGGCGCATCATCTGCTCCTCGCTGACAGGATTGCCATACGCCTGCTCCCTGCGCAGCAACTCGTCCATCAGTCGTCCTTTTCCCCCAAAGGCGGCCAGCAACGACTGCCAAACCTCCTCCTGGGCCGTGTTCACTTGATTCTCCATACTTCTGCGGGTTATTATTTTTTTTGATTGCAAAGATAAGGAAAAACAGGCAATTAGCCAAACAAATCGTCCACTTTTCAATTATCCGTGTAAATATATGCAAAAATATTTGGCCGTATGCGGAATAATTAGTAATTTTGCAGCCCAAAGTTGAATAAATATACCAAGATGAAAGAAAAGAACCAACGACTTGAAGCCCTGCGCCTGATTATCTCAAGCCAGCAACTGGGCAGCCAGGAGGAACTGTTGGCCGCCCTGCAAAAGGAAGGTTTCAAACTGACTCAGGCCACCCTGAGCCGCGACCTGAAGCAACTGAAGGTGGCCAAGGCAGCCACGATGGGAGGCAACTACGTGTATGTGCTGCCCAACGAGACGATGTACAAGCGCGTGAGCACGCCATCGTCCGTTCGCGAGATGATGCAGATTCCGGGCTTCATCAGTATTCAGTTCTCGGGCAACCTCGGTGTCATCAAGACACGTCCCGGCTATGCCAGTGCCATCGCCTGGAACATTGACCGCAGCAACATCCCCTACATTCTGGGCACCATAGCCGGCGATGACAACATCTTCATCGTCATCAAGGAGGGCAGCAGCCACCGGGAAGTGACCGAGGCACTGAGCGAAGTGGTGCCAAACCTGAAGTAATTCATCTATGCATAACGCATCATTGAAATGGAACAGATAAACGAAGAAATTGAAGTACTGGTGGCAGAGCCTCAGCATGAGGCCTACGTGGACACTATTCTCGACACTATTGCTGAGGCTGCCAAGGTCAGGGGAACGGGTATCGCCAAGCGCACCCATGAGTATCTGGCCAAGAAGATGATGGAGGCCAAAGCCGTCATTGCCCTCAGGAAGAGCGACGGCCGCTTTGCCGGATTCAGTTACATCGAGACCTGGGAGAACCAGCAGTATGTGACCACCTCGGGCCTGATCGTCCACCCCGACTTCCGCGGTCTGGGACTGGCCAAGCGCATCAAGGACATGACGTTCACGCTGGCCCGCACCCGCTGGCCCCACGCCAAGATTTTCTCACTCACCAGCGGTGCTGCCGTGATGGCCATGAACACGCAGTTGGGCTACCAGCCCGTCACCTTCGCCGACCTGACTGAGGACGAGGCGTTCTGGAGGGGCTGCGAGGGCTGCGTCAACGTGGACGTGCTGCACCGCACCGGCCGCAAATACTGCATCTGCACGGCTATGCTCTACGACCCCACGGAGCACCTGCCCGCCAAGATTCCCGACGAGGTCATCTCGCGCATCCGGCATCTGGAGGAACTGGAGGAGAATTAAGAGTTAAGAATTAAGAATTAAGAGTTATCGGACTCTGTCCGAGTAGGAATTAAGAGTTAAGAATTATATGGCAAACAAGAAGAAAGTAGTAGTAGCATTCAGTGGTGGACTTGACACCAGTTACACAGTGATGAAACTGACCCAGGAGGGTTACGACGTATATGCAGCCTGCGCCAACACCGGCGGCTTCTCGGCTGAGCAGTTGAAGAAGAACGAGGAGAACGCCTACAAACTGGGCGCCGTGAAATATGTGACGCTCGACGTGACACAGGAGTACTATGAGAAGTCGCTGAAGTATATGATCTTCGGCAACGTGCTGCGCAACAACTGCTACCCCATCTCCGTCTCCAGCGAGCGCATCTTCCAGGCCATCGCCATCGCCCGCTATGCCAACGAGATAGGGGCCGACGCCATCGCCCACGGCTCGACGGGCGCCGGCAACGACCAGATACGCTTCGACATGACCTTCCTGGTGATGGCCCCCGGCGTGGAGATCATCACGCTGACCCGCGACCAGAAACTGACCCGCAAGGAGGAGGTGGACTATCTCAACGAGCACGGCTTCACGGCCGACTTCACCAAACTGAAGTATTCGTACAACGTGGGCATCTGGGGAACCAGCATCTGCGGCGGCGAACTGCTCGACCCCACCCAGGGACTGCCCGAGGAGGCCTATCTGAAGCACGCCACGCAGCAGGAGGAGTCGCTGCTGAAGATCACCTTCGACAAGGGCGAGATCGTGGCCGTGAACGGCGAGCAGTTTGACGACCGTGTAAAGGCCATCCAGAAGATTGAGGAGATCGGTGCCTCGTATGCCATCGGCCGCGACGCCAACGTGGGCGACACCATCATCGGCATCAAGGGCCGTGTGGGCTTCGAGGCCGCTGCCCCCAAACTGATCATCGAGGCTCACCGCCTGCTGGAGAAGTCGACGCTGAGCAAGTGGCAGCAGTACTGGAAGGACCAGGTGGCCAACTGGTATGGTATGTTCCTGCACGAGAGCCAGTATCTGGAGCCCGTGATGCCCGACATCGAGGCGATGCTCACCAGCAGCCAGCGCAACGTGACGGGCACCTCGATCCTGAAACTGCGCCCCTACGGCTTCGAGACCGTGGGCATCGACAGCGACAACGACCTGACGAAGAGCAAGTTGGGCGAATACGGCGAGACGCAGACCGGCTGGACGGCAGACGAGGCCAAGGGCTTCATCAAGGTATCGTCTACCCCACTCCGCGTGTACTACGGTATCCATAAGGACGAGAAAAGATGATCAAAGTAGGAATATTAGGTGCAGCAGGCTATACGGGTGGCGAACTCATCCGCCTGCTGCTGAACCACCCCGAGGCGGAAATCGTGTTTGCCAACTCAGAGTCTAATGCAGGCAACCCTGTCAGCGACGTACATGAAGGGCTCATTGGCGAGACTGATTTGCGCTTCACCGACCAGATGCCCTTCGAGCAGGTCGACGTGGCGTTCTTCTGCTTCGGCCACGGCAAGAGCGAGGCCTTCCTCAAGGAGCACACCATCCCTGAGAACGTGAAGATCATCGACTTGGCACAAGACTTCCGCATCAAGGGCGACCACGACTACATCTACGGACTGCCAGAAACGCACAAGAGCACGATTGCCGGCTGTCAGCATCTGGCCAATCCCGGCTGCTTTGCCACGTGTATCCAATTGGCACTGCTGCCAGCCCTGAAGTCAGGCATCATCAGCGGCGACATCCATGTGAACGGAATCACGGGTAGCACAGGCGCAGGCCAGAAGCCTGGTGCCACCACCCACTTCTCATGGCGCAACGACAACTGTTCGGTCTATAAGACCTTCACCCACCAGCATCTTCTGGAAATCAACCAAACGGTGCAGGAACTTCATCCCGGGTACGGTGGTCGTGTGCTCTTCATCCCCCAGCGCGGCTGCTTCGCAAGAGGCATCTTTGTCACCGCCTATGCTAAGTGCGACAAGCCCATAGAGGAGGTACGACAGATTTACGCCGACTACTACCGCGATGCTGCCTTCACACATTTGGTCGCCAAGAGTCCTGACATCAAACAGGTTGTCAATACCAACAAAGCCGTGGTCTACGTGGAGAAATACGAAGACCAACTCCTGATGATTTCCTGCATCGACAACCTCCTGAAGGGTGCCGTGGGCCAGGCCGTGCAGAACATGAACCTGATGTTTGGTATCGACGAGAAGGCCGGCCTCCGACTGAAAGCCTCTGCCTTCTAAAGCGTCAGCAGGAAGAGCACAAAGGCCCCCATCAGCAGGGCGGCCACCAGACAACCACATCCGCAGCCACAGCCACAACTCAGGAGTTCCTGATTGGGCTGGGCTGCGTAGTATTCGTAGGGGCGGTTTCCGCCCAACATCCGGTTGATGCGATGGCGCCACTGGGCCACCATATTGGGCGTGTTCATACCGTCGATGGCATCTATCGTCTCGTTCGACACATCCACACCGCCAAACGACACCAGATGGTCGAGCAGCGACAGGAACCCTATGATGGGATAGGCAATCAGATCACTCAGGAAATCAATCATATTCTATACCTTCATTATTTTGTTTCGTCAAGACTTTGCATCCACTCCTTGGGCGTGGTGCCGACCACAGCCTTGAAAGTGCGGAAGAAGGATGTCTCATTGGCAAAGCCAGAGGAGATCCACACCTCGGTCATCTTCTTGTCAGGATGGTTGCGCATCATCTGCTTGGCATAGTCGATGCGGTAACCATTCACGAACTGAGAGAACGAACAGCCACGCAGGCTGTTGATGCAAGCGGTCACATAACTGGAGTTGGTGCCCAGTGCCGCGGCTACGTCAGAGACCTTCAGGCCACTCTTCAGATACAATTGTTCCTGCTCCATCAACCGGCAGATGCGCTGCATCAGTTCCTCGTTGCCCGCCATGGTTGCAGTGACAGCAGCACCCGTGGTTGTGGCGACCGGATTCGCCCGTCGGCATCTGATGAGCCAAAAGCAGACCATACCGACTATGGCTAACAACAGGAGCACAACCACGGCCCCTATCACCCAAGGCCACAGTGACGGGCAGCCAGTCGGCGCCGTATGGTCGCCATCGCCTACGGGGAACAGCCACACCGCACGGCTGGGCGCAAAGTTATCGTCGATCGCACCGCCAACCAGCACCAGGTCGCCATCGGGCGTCAGCACGGGCGTCGTGTGGCCGGGCCAATCGGCCCTGGAGCCGAGCACGTCTGTGTACAGGAGGGTCAGTTTGGCGGGTTGTCCGGTCAGTCGGCAGTCGCCGTCAATGGCATCCGCATAGTCAATACATAGTATAAAGGTGCGTCCCTTCAAGTCTAAAGCAGCCATATAGCCGCGGGCGCGCTGACGGTCCACGACCACACTGGAGAAATAGGCCAACTCCGTGTCCTCCCATTCCGTCGGGATGAAGAAGTCGGTGGGCAAACGCTCTATCTCCCCGTTCCTCACCAGCGCGATGGCTTTTGTCCCGCTGAGATCGCAGACGGCCATCAGGTAGGCATAGATGTCACGCTCCTCGTTGCCGATGAAACTGTCCTGCGGACGGTGCTCCGCCGGACAAGGCAGGGGCATCCATGATGACAGGAAAGGGATGTCCACCGGGCCGCCCTTCAGGCGGTCTACAGTGGTCGGATAGTCCTCATACGCATATCCCCGCGTGTCCCATCCACCCAGGATTATCGCATTGTCCTTCGCCGTGCGGAACAAGTAGGGCATGCTGCGCTGGTGGGTCACCGAATCGACCATGGTAAAGAATTTACGCCCGTCGAACATCTCCATCGAGTCGTCGTGATACCAGTTGCCGCTGACCAGCACCCGACCGCTGTCCAACTCCAGGCCCTGCGCCTGAGCCCGCTTGGCGTCCAGACAGCCAAAGCCCTCGAACGAATGGGTCGCCGGGTCGTACCATTCCACCGAGAATATCTGGCCGATGCCCAGGTTCTTCTCATAGCCGCCGCCTATCAGCACCCGTCCCGACTTCATCACCACCGAGAACCCGCCGTCGTGCGAATAGGCCGTGGGCACCACGTGCCACTCGCCGTCGCTCAGATACTCGGCCGTCTCGGTCAGCACAAAGCCCGATGTATGGCCACCAACCACCACCAGTTCGCCGCCGGCAACAAACACGGAGTGGGTGGCACGCGGCAGGTTCAGGTCGGGCAGCCGCAGTGGCTCTATCTGCATGGCCGGACACGTGGGCATATATATCACAGGATCGTCGGCAAGCGTCGGTAAGGCCGCCCCCACCAACGACACCAAAAGCAGCATCAGCGCACTTAGCCTATATCTAAATTTCTTTTTCATTCAGTCATGACATCTTGTTTTCTGACTGCAAAGTTACGATTTTTTTCTGTAAACAAACTTTCTCCACCCTAAAAAGAAGGCGGAATCGACTAACAAATGTTTGATTTGTAAGTAGAATTACCGATTTTGAGAGTCCGCACGCCACACTTTTTCCTACCTTTGCAGCGTCAATGACGTGAACTGAAGATCTGACAAAAGGCATACGGAAAGATAGATGCGAATAAAAATTACTGTTATCACTTGCATATTCATGCATTTTACTCCATCTTTACATAAAAAAGATGGAGTATTTTTTGTATAGCAACCTTTTTTTAGTAACTTTGCAGCGGATTTATAAGGAACAACAATATGAAACTATTCGACGTGTATCCCCTTTTCGACGTGAATATCGTCAAGGGCGAAGGCTGCAGGGTCTGGGATGAGAAAGGACAGGAGTATCTGGACCTCTACGGCGGCCATGCGGTCATCTCCATCGGCCACTCCCACCCGCACTATATCAGCAAGGTGACAGAGCAGTTGCAGCAGATAGGCTTTTATTCCAACTCGGTGCAGAACAAACTGCAGGCCGGACTGGCCGAGCGGCTGGGCCAGATCAGCGGCTATGAGGACTATCAACTGTTTCTGGTGAACAGCGGTGCCGAGGCCAACGAGAACGCCCTGAAACTGGCTTCGTTCAAGACGGGCTACACCCGCGTGCTGTCGTGCGAGAAGTCATTCCACGGCCGCACGAGTCTGGCCGTCGAGGTGACCAACAACCCGAAGATCGTGGCCCCGATCAACGACAACCACCACGTGCGCTTCCTGCCGCTGAACGACATCGAGCCGTGGGTGCGCGAACTGACCCGCGGGGGCATCGCCGCCGTCATCCTGGAGTGCATCCAGGGCGTGGGCGGCATCCAGATGGCCACGCCGGAGTTTGCCCAGAAACTGGCCTACGCCTGCAAGCGCTACGGGGCTGTGCTCATCTGCGACGAGATACAGTGCGGCTATGGGCGCAGCGGCAAGTTCTTTGCCCACCAGTGGCTGGGCATCAAGCCCGACATCATCACCGTGGCCAAGGGCATCGCCAACGGCTTCCCCATGTCGGCCGTGCTCATCAGTCCCGAGTTCCAGCCCGTCTATGGCCAACTGGGCACCACCTTCGGCGGCAATCACCTGGCCTGCTCGGCTGCCCTGGCCGTGCTCGACGTGATGGAGCAGGAGAACCTGGTGGAGAACGCCCGCGTGGTGGGTGACTACCTGATGGAGAAAATCCGCGGCCTGAAGAACGACAAGATCAAGGAGGTGCGCGGCCGCGGCCTCATGATAGGCATCGAACTCTACACGCCGCAGAAGCCCGTGCGCCAGCGTCTGGTGTACGAGCAGCACGTCTTCACCGGCTGTTCGGGCGAAAATGTGCTCCGCCTGCTGCCGCCGCTGACCTTCACCAAGGAGTTGGCCGACGAATTTATTGAACGACTACAGAAAGCATTATGAAAATAGCAATGATAGGGGCTGGCGCCATGGGTGGCGCCACCGTGGAGGGATTGATCAAGAGCAACTTCTTCCGTAACGAGGACATCACCGTGAGCGACCCGTCGGAGGCCGTCGTCGACAAGTTTGCCAGACAGGGCGTGTCGGTGACCACCGACAACCAGGTGGCAGCAAGCACGGCCGACATCGTGTGCGTCTGTGTAAAGCCCTGGCTGGTGGAGAGCGTGCTCAAGGGCATCAAGGAGGTGCTGGTGCCCGAGAAGCAGACGCTCATCGTGATTGCCGCCGGCGTGCCTTCGGCCAGCATCAAGGAATGGCTGGGCGAGCAGTGTCCGCCGCTCTTCCTCGTCATCCCCAACATCGCCATAGCCGAGTTGGCCTCGATGACCTTCATCGTGCCGTGTGATGCGGCATTGGAGCACCAGACAGGACTGGTTCAGGCCATCTTCGACGAGATGGGCCACACGCTCATCACCGACGAGAAGCACCTGCCCAGCGGCACGACGCTCGCCTCGTGCGGCATCGCCTATGCCATGCGCTACATCCGTGCGGCCTCTGAGGGCGGCGTGGAGTTAGGCTTCAAGGCCGACCAGGCCAAAGAGATCGTGATGCAGACGATGCTGGGTGCCGTGAAGTTGCTGGAGGCCAGCGGCATGCACCCCGAGCAGGCCATCGACCTGGTGACCACCCCCGGTGGCCTGACCATCAAGGGTCTGAACGAGATGGAGCATGCCGGATTCACATCTTCCGTCATCCGCGGTTTAAAGGCAGGGATTTAAGCCCCCTAAGTTAGGGGGTTGGGGGTCTGAACAAGCGCAGACTCCCATCATCAAAGAAAAACAATAAGGTCTGATATTTACGCTTGTTCAGACCCCCATCCCCCTAACTTAGGGGGCTAAAAAAAATGGACGAACAACTGAAACAGATAGGCGAGCGACTGCGCGGACTGCGCGACGTGCTCGACATCCCGGTGAGCGAGATGGCTGAGACCATCGGCATCGCTGTGGAGAAATATGAGAAGATAGAACTGGGCGAGGCCGACATCACCATCTCGAACCTGATGAAGATCGCCCACAAGTATGGCATCTCGACCGAAGAACTCATCTTCGCCGAGGCCCCGCACATGAAGTCCTACTTCGTGGTGCGCAAGGGGCAGGGCATGTCGGTGGAGCGCACGAAGGCATACAAGTACCAGAGTCTGGTGAGCGGCTTCGTGAGCCATAAGGCCGACGTGTTCATCGTCACCGTCGAGCCGAAGCCGGGCGCAAGCACCATCTACAAGAACACGCACCCCGGCCAGGAGTTCAACCTCGTACTGGAGGGCAAGATGGAACTCTACATCGGCGGCAAGACCATCGTCCTGGAGGAGGGCGACAGCATCTATTTCGACTCCACCAAGCCCCACGGCATGCTGGCCGTAGGCGACAAGGCCGTGAAGTTCCTGGCCTTTACGGTAGAATAGCCTAAAGGAAATTATAATCATTTCTGTCCAAATACAAAGACTATGGTAGAAAGATTTTTGAAGCAGACCCACTTTGAGTCTGTTGAGGATTACAACAAGAACCTGGAGTTCATCATTCCAGAGAACTTCAACTTTGCCTACGACGTGATGGACGCTTGGGCACAGGAGAAGCCCGACGGCCTGGCCCTGCTGTGGACCAACGACCAGGGCGCAGAGATCAAGACCACCTTCGCTGAACTGAAAGAGCAGAGCGACCAGGCAGCCGCCTATCTGCTGTCGCTGGGCATCGGCAAGAACGACCCCGTAATGCTCATCCTGAAGCGCCGCTACGAGTGGTGGGTGGTCATGCTGGCCCTCTGCAAGATAGGCGCCGTGGTCATTCCCGCCACCCACATGCTGACCAAGCACGACATCGTGTATCGCAACACCCGCGCCTCGGTGAAGGCCATCATCTGCGTCGACGATCCTTACGTGACCAGCCAGATCATGCTGGCCAAAGACGAGAGCCCGACGGTCAAAAACTATATCGCCATCGGCGACAACGTGCCCGAGGGATTCCGCGACTATCTGAAGGAGATCGGCAGTGCGCCGCAGTTCCAGCGGCCCGCCTTCGTCAACACCAACGACGACACGATGCTGATGTACTTCACCAGCGGCACCAGCGGCGAGCCGAAGATGGTGGCCCACGACTACCTCTACGCCATGGGCCATCTGACCACGGGCGTCTTCTGGCACAACCTGCACGAGGGTTCGCTCCACCTGACCGTGGCCGACACGGGCTGGGGCAAGGCCGTGTGGGGCAAGTTCTACGGCCAGTGGTTTGCCGGTGCAACGGTCTTCGTCTTCGACCACGAGAAGTTCAATGCCGACACCATGCTGCGCCAGATGGAGAAATACCGCGTCACGTCGTTCTGTGCACCGCCCACCATCTATCGCTTCATGATTCGCGAAGACCTTTCCAAATATGACCTGTCGGCACTGGAATACTGCACCACAGCCGGCGAGGCGCTGAACCCCGCCGTCTTCGAGAAGTTCCACGAGTTGACGGGCATCCGGCTCATGGAGGGCTTCGGCCAGACCGAGACCACCATGACGCTGGGCACCATGCCGTGGATGAAGCCCAAGCCCGGCTCGATGGGCATGCCCAACGCACAGTACGACATCGACCTGCTGAAGCCCGACGGCACGCCCTGCGAGGACGGCGAGAAAGGCGAGATAGTTGTGCGCGTGGGCGACCGCAAGCCCATCGGTCTGTTCAAGGAGTACTACCGCGACGCAGAACTGACCCGCGAGGCATGGCACGACGGCATCTACCACACGGGCGACGTGGCGTGGCGCGACGAGGACGGCTACTACTGGTTTGAGGGCCGCATCGACGATGTCATCAAGTCCAGCGGCTACCGCATCGGCCCGTTCGAGGTGGAGAGTGCCCTGATGACCCACCCCGCCGTCGTGGAGTGCGCCATCACCGGCGTGCCCGACGACATCCGCGGCATGGTGGTCAAGGCCACCGTCGTGCTGGGCAAGGAGTGGAAGGACAAGGCCGGCGACGACCTGGTGAAGGAACTGCAGCAGCACGTGAAGCGCGAGACGGCCCCCTACAAATATCCCCGCATCGTCGAGTTCGTCGACGAACTGCCAAAGACCATCAGCGGCAAGATACGCCGCGTGGAAATCCGCGAAAAGGACAGTCAGAAATAACCATTTCTAACCACACTTACATCAACAAACGACATGACTAAACGCTGCTTCTCACTTTTAACGGCACTCCTGCTGCTCATTGCCACCGCTACTGCCGACAACAGCCAGGCATGGTGGGGATACTGGAACAGCAGCATGGGCACTGACGTGCAGACCACGCTATCTGGCGGCCAGACCAACTGCTACGTGCGCCTGGTGGCCCCCAACGACCTGCTCACGGGCACCAGCCTGCACGGCGTGCGCATCTATCTAAGCGACAAGACGGCCGTCACGGGCGTCAAGGCGTGGGCCTCGGTAGGTGCCGTCAACTGGACCTCGACGCAGCCCGACCGCCAGCAGAAGGAGGCCGCAGCAGCCGACCTGCGCGACGTGAACAACGACGGACAGGCCACCGAGGTGATCTTCGACGAGCCTATAGACATCCTGCCCGCCAACAACCGCTATGCCAGCATCTACGTGGGCGTGCTCATCAGTGTCGACGCGACGCTGGCCGCCCAGCACCCCTGTCAGTTACTGTCGGCCTCCAAGGAGCAGTCGGTGCCCAACTCGTGCTTCATTGCCAATGCCGACCGCAGCGGCTCACAGGGGCCCCTGGCCCTGCAGTTGCTCGTCTCCGGCGGTCAACTCGGAGCCACGTCGGTCAGTCCACAACTTGCTGAGCAGCCCATGCTGATTGCCGGCGACGCAGCCACGCTGCAGTTGGGCATGCGCAACGACGGCCTGCAGGCCGTGGAGAGCATCGACTATACCGTGAGCGTAGGCGCACACACAGTGGCCAACGCCCATGCCGACCTCCCCTCCCCCATCGACGAACTGGGAGCCACCTTCAGCGTGAGCCTGCCCGTCAACATGCCCACCGAGGCTGCGCTCCACGACCTGACGGTCAGCGTCACCCGCGTAAATGGGGTCGACAACCTGAGTGACACCCCGCAGGCCAGCACCCCGCAGGTGCTCCTGCAGCAGTACGGCCTGAAGCGCGCAGTGATGGAGGAATACACGGGCACGTGGTGCCCCAACTGTCCGCGTGGCGACCTGGGCCTGCACCTGCTGGACAGCCAGTTCGGCGACCGCTTCATCGGCATATCCATCCACCACGACGACCCCATGACCACCCCGGACTACGACACCAGCCCGGCGAAGTTACGCTTCCTGGACGGCTACCCCTCGTGCGCCATCGACCGGCTCATAGCCTGCGACCCCTACCTGGGGCTTGACCTCTTCGCCAAGGAGTTTCTGACCGACCGGGTGGTGAGCGACGCCCTACAGCACAAGGTGGAGGCCGACGTGGCTGTGGAGGCCGCATGGGATGCCGACGGCCACACCATCACGGCGCAGGCCGCCACCACCTTCTGGTACACCGCCGCCACAGCCCACCACCAACTGGCCTTCGTGCTCGTGGCCGACGGCCTGACGGGCACGGAAAAGGGCTGGGAGCAGTACAACCCCTATTCGGGTGCCACGGACTGGGACGAGCCCATGCAGCCCCTGGTCGAGAGCGGGCGTTACCTCTACGGCCCCTACGACCATGTGGCCATCGACGTGGCGGGCATCGACAACGGCCTGCAGGGCAGCATCAGCCTGCCCCTCACATGCGGCAAGGCGCAGACCTACGTACAGCGTTTCGACACTTCGGACAACGTGCTCGTGCAGGATCCTGACCGCCTGAGCGTGGTGGCCCTGCTCATCGACACCGTGACGGGTCAGATCGTCAATGCGGGCAAGGCCCATGTCACGGGCAGCGAGCATTCCGGCATTGCCACCGCCACGCTGGAGGGTGCCAAAGGGCTTACCGCCCCGCATCTTTATCGCCTCGACGGTCGCGCCGTGAGCCCCGCCGCCAAGGGCCTCGTCATTGAGCGTCGCGCCGACGGCAGCGTGAGAAAGCACCTGCAATAAAGACAAGCACAGCAAAAAAATATTTGGGTGGTAAAATATGTTAATAAGGATGGCACAGAAAACATCGAAAAGCCGATGTACAGGGCTATCACACACGGGCGCGGCCAATTGACTACTTAACAAAAACAAGGTGCACTAACTGCACTAACTGCACTTAATAAGGTACCGAGTTATGAAAATATCTCACAGAGATAAAAAAATATCTCCGTTAGTTATGAAAATATCTCTGTGAGTTATCAGAATAACCCTCATCGCGGTGAAAATCGTGACAAAGATTTGACAAATCACAACGCGAAACATTGTTTTGTAAAATGCTTCGGCAAGAATCTGCAAAGTGTTTGGACACTCAGCAGTTCCCCCACCTCTTGCTTACCGGTTTATTGTTTACCGTTTATTGTTTAATGTTTAACGGTTATTGTTTAATGTTTATTGTTTATTGTCCATCGTTGTTTATTGTCCACCGTTTTGGGTGCAGTAAGTGTAGTAAGTGCACCATGTTTTGTGTAAGCATATACGCGCTGCTTAGATGCCGCTGTAACGCGGAATATGCCCTGTTTACGGACTTTCTGGCTCGCCGCATCCTTCCACAATTAACATATTTTTACCAAATTGACTGCTGAAAATGAAAATCAAAAAGAGGATGTGCCAATTTTGACACATCCTCGATGCTATAGGTAGTGCTTGCGGACTACTTCACGACAACCTTCTTGCCATTGATGATGTAGAGACCCTTCTTCTGAGCCTTCTGCACCTTCCGGCCGTTCAGGTTGTAGACCGTGCCCTGTTCGGTAGCGGTCTTCAGCGTGGCGATACCGTCGACAATGGGCTCCTCGGGAACGACCTCAATGCTGACAGGCTGGAAAGACTGTATGCCATAGAGGGAGTAGATATAGCCCACGACATTCACCTTGGCACCTTCGGCAGGAGTCTCGAGATTAGTGCCCAGCAGGTCATAGACGGGGAACTTATCTCCCAGTTCGACCAGGTCAAAATACACGTCATCACCATAAGTGCCATGCTCAACAGAAACGGTTGCGCCAGTGAACTTGGCCAGACGCCAATCACTGTCGGCCAGATACGACAGCAGGGTCACGTCGTCGCTCAGGTCGAGCGGCGTAACCGTGCCGTTACCCAGCATCAGGGCAGACGAGAGCGTAGTAGAAGAACCCGTGAAGGAAACAATGCCCCAAGCGGACTCGACCTTCAGGTTGAGCGTGCCGTTGAGAATGTCGCCAGCCTTCACGAAGTCGGCCAGACCGGCATCCTGCAGCAGGAATGCGCCCGTAGCGTCTTCAATGACAATGTTCTCCTGATCGGTGTCAGACCAATCGTCATGAGACGTGCCAATGTAGGTAATCTGGGCATTGACCAGTTTCAGTTTTGCTTCGCCAGCATCAGTAGCAGCCTTCAGGGCAGCGATGTTCTCATACTCGGCAGGCTCGTCGGTAGCGGGGGTGTCGTCAT
>JAFUUL010000128.1 GCA_017483805.1 Prevotella sp. | reverse complement strand
TTGCCTTTGACTCATACTGACGGATTTGCTCAGTGAGATTTGCTATCGTCATTTTTGCCTCGGCAATGACCTGAGTCAGTTGGCTGTTCTTTTCAGCCTCCAGGTTTTCGACATCGGTTTTATATTGTTCCAGCAACTCCAGATTGTGCAGATACTGACGATACTCTTTTTCCCGCCTTTTCCTAACATGGCTCACATAAACATAGATGGCGAAAAGCAGAATGATAATTACGATAAGGCATAGCCAAATGATGCTCCTGGCTTCAGCAGCCTCTTTGGATTTCTGACTGGCAATGGTCTGACTGCGCTCGTAATTGTAGAGTTGTTGCTGGCGCTGTATGTTGTCCGTCTCGTAACTATTGGTCTGAGAATCGGTGAGCGCACAGTATATCTCAGCATATTTTGCCAGGGAATCGGGATTGTACTTCTTCTTATACAACTGCATTAGGCCCCTGCTAGCAGACAACTGATTATTGAGGTCCAAGCCTACGTACTTCTCTCTTCTGAAGAAATATTCTGCGGAGTCAAGTTTTTCGGTTTGGAGGTAATACAGTCCTTTGGCATAGTAGTACACCTCACTACCTGTTGCAATTTCTCCTCTATCATCAAAAAGGCCAGAGTAGGTCTCATAAATATCTTGATATCTCTTTGACAAATTATATTGTTTGTTGTTTGCCATCGGTAAGACCAGTGCCCCGTAATACATGGCTGCATATTTGGTGTACCCAAGACGCAAATATGCCTCTGCCGTAGCCAGACGGACAGCAATGGCAGAATCCTGCTCATTCATTTGGCTGAAAGCATACGAGCGTGAGCCTAAACTGTGAATGGCGAGTATGGTGTCTGCTGCGCTCATTGCATAATGGCGCGCCTTTGTCAATTCATCCAATTGGCTAAGATAGAGAGCCTGATGATAAAACAAATCTGCCGTCTGCAGGTGAATCTTTGTAAGCAGACCATAGTCGCAGTCTTCGGCAGTGGTATCTGCCCGTTCGGCGGCGACGTGGAACTCGTCGAGAGCCGTGGGAGCCTCACCCTGATCGGCATAGGTGCGGGCCAACAGGTAGTGGGCCAGCATCCGCTCGTTGGTGGTGCCATGGCGGTCGAAATAGTCGGTGAGGGCGAGGGCCAGCGAGTCGTCGGTCAGCAGGGAATCGGCCTCATTGCGGGCCTGCAGTTCTGCCAACTGGCGGCGCATCCGCTGGCCGTCGGTGCAGGCGGCCAGCAGGAGCAGGAGTGTGGCGTAGAAGGCGAGTTGTCTCATTTCGTCCTGCAAAAGTAAGCAAAAAAAGTGAGAGCGCAAAACTTTTAAGGACGAAATGTTCGAGGGTCTGGAGGGAAGAATCCTGATATATTGTCATCACTTGGAATACTTGCGGCCCTTGTGGATATACACACCGTGGGCGGGCGGCGTGGTCATGCGCTGACCGCCGAGGGTGTAGTAGTAATCGTCAGCAACATCCTTGCCACTGAATTCTACGACTGAGATGGCCGTCACATAGTCCTGCATGCGCTGCTTGTAGGCTGCCACGTAGGCAGCATTCTGCTGGTTGTAGGCCTCCAGTGCCTCGGCGTCGCTCTTCAGGTCGGTGCCCAGATAGTAGCCCAGGTTGGGCGGCTGGTTGTAACCGATATTCTCGTTGAGCACGCCCATGTGGTAGGTGTGGTCGGTCATCAGCCAGGGGAACTTGTGCTCCGTGGGGTACCAGGTGGAGAATACCTTCAGGTCGCCCACCAGCGTCTGGTCGGGCACGATGACTTCCTCGCGCCAGTCGCCCACCAGGTCGCCGTACCACGAGGGGTTCGACTTGGTGCCATTGATGAAGTGCTCAGAATAGCGGTACATGGTGAACACGCGCCCGCCGTTGCGGTCGTTGCTGATGGTGTTCTCGTTGATCAACTGACGGCTGAGAGTGCCGTCGAACCAGATGGCCATGTTGCAGGACGAAGGCTTGTAGCCAAGATCCTTCGAGCCATCCTTCGAGTAGGCATTTGAGCCTGCCCACCAGAACTCGCAGCCGGGCGAAGAGGGGTCGATGTCGGCCACCAGGGCGCGGCCGGTGTCGTTGGCGCTGGAACCTTTCTTATCCCAGATGATCGAGCCGTCCTTGGCATCGTGCAGTGCCACCATCGTCACGCCGCTCTCCAGGCAGTGGTAGACCTGCAGGCCGTCGCGGTCGGGCAGGAACTTGCCCACGTGCTGGGCATCGCCGTGACCGAGACCTGTGCTCCACAGGCCATAGCCGTCCTGATCCATGGCCATGGAGCCGTACATGATCTCATCGAAACCGTCGCCATCGAGGTCGGCCACGGTGAACGAGTGGTTGCCCTGACCACCGTAGGCGCTGTTAGCCTTGCCGTCTTTGTTGGTATCTTTTCCACCAGACTTGGCACTGTCGAAACGCCAGCGCTTGGTCAACTGGCCGTTCCTGTAGTCCCAGGCCTCGAGCACCGAGCGGGCATAGACGCCACGACCGAAGATGACCGAGGGAAGTCCTGCGGCACCATCCAGATAGGCCACGCCCACACGGAAGGAGCAGGCGCGCTTCCAGTAGCCGTCGCCCCAGGATTCGCTGGTCTCGCGGGCAATGAAGTTGTCGCGGGCCAACTCGCGGCCGGTCTTGCCGTCGATGACGGAGATAAACTCGGGGCCGGCACTGTTGTAGTGGTCCACCCAGCCGGGGCTGCTGGAGTTCTCGTTGCCCCATGTACGGTAGTCTATCTTGCCGTCGCCATTGGTGTCGGGTATCTCCTGACCATCGCCAAACACGGTGCCCTCGCAGGTGCGGATGACCATCTCGGCACAGCCGTCGCCATCAAGGTCGGCCACAGCAAAGGCCGAACTGTTGCCGAGGATGATGCCAGGACCGCCCTTGACGCGCCAGAGGAAGGTGCCGTCGAGTTTGTAGGCATCCCAGATGACGGCATAGATGGTGTTGTGGCTGCTGTAACTGGCACCGGTGCCGCCGTCGGCATGACCTGCAGGCGACTGCAGGCGCTTGACAATGATCTCAAACTCGCCGTCGCCATCCAGATCGCCCACGCTGACGTCGTTGGCCTGATACTCCAGGTCATCGCCCTCGTAGACATCCTTGGTACCCTTCAGGGGGATGGAGATGTAGGGCAGGCCTGACTGCAGTTGAGTCCGCTTGATGGTATAGGTGGCCAGCGTCTCCTGGCTGCCGGTATAGGTCAGTCGGTAGGTGATGTCCTGCGTCAGACTCGACGGGCTGTCCTGATAGTTGGTAGCCGTGATGGGTGTCACTTCGTAGTGTATACCGCCCACAAACGAGGCCTTTCTGTTCAACTGGGTCTCCGTGCCAGAACCTATCTGGCGATAGAGGTCGAAGCCGGTGTTAGCGTCATCGCCGGGCAGCATACGCCACGAGACGAGCACCTTGCCGTAGTACGCCTTCCAGTCGTTGTTGGTGGTCAGGTCGCCGCCACTCGGCTTGGTGGCTATCGATGCCCACAGGGCACGATCGGTGGGATTGGCCGTCTGTGCCTGCAAGCCTGTTGCGGCAAAGACCAGCGAGATGAGTGTTAGTAATAGTTTCTTCATACGCGTTTCTATTAGTAGTTTGTTGGATTGAGTCTTAGCGGTGAATCTGGTGCAAAGGTACTAACTTTGCACCAAATTCCCATAGGTTTTGCGTTCTTTTTACAGAAAAATCGTTCACATCTGCATCAGCGAGCGGAAAGCCTGCGTGCCGTAGTGGTTGATGTCGAGCCGCTCCACCTCGGCCAGATAGCGCTCCGAGCGGGCGCGGTCGCCCAGCCCGTAGTAGCCCAGGGCGAGCATGTAGAGGCAGTGGATGCGGTTCTTCTGGTCGAGGCTGTCCTCCCAGATGAGCAGGTCGGGCAGCGAGACGGCGAAGTAGTCCATCGTCTGCTTCTCCCAGATGTGCTGCTTGCCGTAGTTCACCAGTTTGTTGAAGAGGCTGCGGGCCTTGTCCTCCTGTCCGAGTGCACGATAGCAGAGGCCGGCATAGAAGATCTTGTCGGGCTTGGCATCGTTATAGTACATGGCGGCGGCGGGCTCGGTGGGGCCTGCGGTCCCCTCTTCGTAGCGGCCGAGGAAGTAGAGGAAGTCGTTGTCCTGCGCTCCGTAGAGTTTGCCTTCGCCCAGATGGGCCGGATAGACCAGACACTCCTCCAGCAGGCGCTTGGCTTCGGCTGACTGCGGGTCTTGCTTCAGCAACTTCTTGGCCAGTTCCACCCGACAGATCTGATACTGTGCGGGCACCTTGCCTTCGCCGCCCTCCCAGGGATGGAACTGGTGGGCATCCAGTTTCTGCTTGGCCTCCTCAAAGCGGCCCACCTGGTTGAGCAGGGTGATCTCCTCCAGCACGAGGTCGTCGCGCTGCTGCACCAGTTGCGGATACTTCTGCAGGAGGTCCAGACGCTGCTGATGGGGCTTCTGCATACGACGGTACAGTTGGTCGAGTTCCATCAGTATGCGGCTGTCGGTGGTATCGAGGGCGAAGGCCTTCTCCATATATTCGAGGGCTTCCTGCTGACGTCCCTGCTTGTTGGCTTTGCCGACAAGCGGCGCGACTCGGCAATCGGTGCCAGCACCATTGCTCTCGCTGCTTTGCTTGTTGAAGCGGGCCAGTGCCAGGTTGCGCCACACGGTGGGGAACTGCGGATCGAGTTCGGCGCTGAGTTCCCAGTTCTCGACGGCCAGGTCGTACTGGCGCTTGTCGTAGTAGAGGCAGCCCAGATAGTAAGGGGCACGGGCCCCTTGGGGATTCTTCGCCTTGGCAGCCTCCAGTGCCAGCACATCTTCCAGACGGTTGGGGAAGCAGTAGTCGGAATCGGCATGCTCTGCCATTTGGAAGTAATTACTCCCCTCGCCATTCGGAGAGGGGTCGGGGGTGAGGCTTCCCATATAGTAATAGGTCATCGGCGTCGTAGCCCCTTCGCTGATAGCGATATTCCAGATGGCACGAGCCTCCTCATGAAGTCCGGCCTGCACATAGTCCAGCGCCAGTTCGTCGTAGTTCTGACTGCTCTTCCGCATCAGTTCCCCGAAGGTGTCCTCGCCTGTCAACAGATATTTCTCATACCGGCAGCCATAGTTGAAGCGGTCGAGCAGCAGGCTATCCTCTATCCATGCCAGAGCCTCTTCCTTTCGTCCCAGCAGGCGCAGCACGGCAGCCTTCAGTGCACGGGCCTTGTGGTTGCAGGCGTTGAAGATCAGACTGCGGTTCAGTTCGTCGAGGGCCTCGTCGTAGCAACCCTGACCGACGCTGATGCAGGCGGCCTCGAAATAGCCGGCATCGGCCCAGCCCTTGTTCCATGTGGACTTCCAGAACAGTTCGTAAGCCTCCTGCAGGCGGCCCTGATACTTCACGGCGAGGGCGAGGTTGAACAGCGGCTCGCCGTCGTAGGGGTTGGGATTGCGCTTCTGCCACACCTTGACAGCGCGGCGCAGATACTCCTCGGCCTTCTCGAAGCGGCCGCGACGCAGATACCACAGTCCCATCTGGTTCAGGCAGCGCACGTCGCGGGGATCGCGGCGCAGGGCCTCCTCGTAGTAGTCGAGGGCCGACCACGTGGCGTGGCGATACTGCTCCAGATGCAGGCCTGTCAGGTAGAGTTGGTCTACGGTCTTCGTGTCCTCTGGCGAGAGGGCGGCCTCAGCAGCATCGGGGATGGGACGGATCTCGTCCGGCTCGGCGTGCCAAGAGAACCCACCCCCTACCCCTCCCCAGGGGAGGGGCTTTTGGATAGTCTTACTGATGGTGAAGGTCAGTTCATCGAACTTGGCTCCCTTCACATCGACGGTCTCCGTCAGCACGGCCTCCGGCGAGAGCGTCAGCACCTTATTATAATATTCTGTGCCATCGTCGCTTTTCAGCACGATGCGCACTTCCTTCTTCGAGGTAGCCAGCACCTTGAAGGTGACACACGCCCCTCCCTTGGGGAGGGGTTGGGGGTGGGTGATGCCGAACACAAAGTCCTTCGAGGCCTGCTTCACCATGCCCACCTCACGATAGGGCATAAAGTACTGCACGAACTGCTTCTCCTCGTAGGGCATCAGCCAGGTGAAGTCGGGCTGGTTCTCTGTGTACACGCCAGCCATCAGTTCGATGTAGGGCCTAAAGGAAGACTCTCCCCCTTGCCCCTCCCTGTGAGGGAGGGGAGTAAGAAGTTTATCCCTTTGAGTGTTACTACTCCCCTCCCATACAGGGGAGGGGTTGGGGGTGGGGTCTGTCAGATTCCTGTCCCATGCACGGCCGAAGTCGCCGTTGCCCCAGGTCCACTGCTTCTTGCCGGGCGAGAAGTGGTGGGAGGCCACGTGCAGCATGCCGGCCTGCGTGTCGTTCTCGTAGCCGCCCTCGAAGTTGTACTTCGAGTTGACGCCCATATAACTGGTGGGCACCTTGATGTTCTTGTAGTTAGAGATGTCAACGCCAGCCGAATAGTCCATCTTGTAGTAGGTGCCCGTGGCGATGGGGAAACTCGACACGGCGCGCTTGCCATGATCGAACACGGCGTTGATATCGGGCGGGAACACGCTCTGGTAGGCATCGTTCACCTCCACGGCAGGGTTGGCCCACCACAGGAAGGTCTGAGGCAGCGACGTGCGGTTCGACACGCGGCCCTGAATCTCCAGATAGGCGCAGCCAGGACGCAGCGTGAAGCCGGCCATGCCCTTCTGGTGGAACATCTTCTCCATCTCGTTCACCCACACCGTCACGCTGCCGTCCTCGTTTTCCACGATGGTCGAGTCGACGGGCAGATAGGTCGACGGACGGTGGTGCTGCGGCCAGTTGAACTCGATGCCGCCTGAGATCCACGGACCGGTCAGGCCCACCAGTGCGGGCTTGATCACGTGGTTGTAGTACACGAAGTGGCGCTCACGAATCTTGTCGTAGGCCATCTGGATGCGGCCGCCCAACTCGGGCATCACCATCACCCGGATATACTCGTTCTCCAGAAACACCACGTTCCACTCGTGGGGCGTGGGCTCGTTGGCTATCGACTCGATAACGGGGTAAGGATACACTACCCCACTCGATCCCTGATACACACGTTTCTCCAAGAAGATCGGGTTCTTCTCTGCCTTCCCGATCTCATAGGTCGGGATGGTCACAATTTCTCTCCAAGCCTTAATCATAATCTATCTTACTAATTCTTTTTCTAATTCTTCTAAGGACTTTCCCTTCGTCTCCGGACAGCGGAGGAACAGGAATACAAAGGCACACACACAGATGCCGCTATACACCCAGAAGGTGCCGCTCGACCCCAGCGCCGCATTCATCGACGGGAACGAGAAGGTCAGCGTGCAGCAGCCTACCCACAGGGCAAACGTGCAGGTGGCCATCGCGATGCCGCGGATGCGATTAGGAAAAATCTCGGCCAGCAGCGTCCACGTGACAGGGCCGAGGGTCATGGCATAGACCGAGATGGCCGCCACCACCAGCGCCACCATCAGCACGCCCGTCATGCCCAGATAGTAGCAGATGCCCAGCACCAGATAGATGCAGCCCAGTCCGCCGGCACCGATGAGCATCAGCGTGCGGCGGCCCCACTTCTCGATGGTATAGAGGGCCACGAAGGTGAAGACCACGTTGGCAATGCCCGTGATGACAATATTGATGAACATACCGTCAACATCGAATCCTGCGCTGACGAATATCTCCTGCGCATAGTTGAAGATGACGTTCGTGCCGCACCACTGCTGGAACACGGCAATCACCAGGCCCAGCAGCAGCACCCGGCGATAGCGGGCCTCCCCAAGCCCCTCCAAAAGAGGGGATGTTCGGTTAGATGATGCATTATGTGACTCAACATCCCCTCCTTTGGAGGGGCTTGGGGAGGCCTTCATCTTCAGAAACACCGGCGACTCCGGAATAAAGAAACTCATGATGAGAAACACCCCAGCCGGCAGCGTCTCGGCCCAGAACATCCAGCGCCACCCCCACTCCGTGTCCCACGCCAGATTCTCCGCCACCGAGGTCTCACGGGCCAGCAGCATATTCACGATCTGCGCCGCGAGTATGCCCAGCACGATGGTCATCTGGTTCAGGCTGACCATCCGGCCGCGAATCTCAGCCGGGCTCACCTCAGCGATATACATCGGTGCCAAGGCCGACGCCACGCCGATGCCCACGCCGCCCACGAAGCGGGCGATGTTGAACAGGGTGAAGTCGTTGAACAGGCCGGTGGCCACAGCCGACACCGTGAACAGCACGGCCGACACCATCAGCAGTGGCTTGCGGCCGTAGCGGTCGGCAGCGGCTCCTGCCACCATCGCACCCACCAGACAGCCCACCAGTGCCGTGGTCATGGCCACGCCCTGCATCACGGGGTCGTCGCCGATGCCGAAATAGAGTTCATAGAACGGCTTGGCACCGCCTATCACCACCCAGTCGTAGCCGAAGAGCAGTCCGCCCATGGCCGAGACCATGCAGATGAAGTAAAGGAAAGATTTGCTGTAGTTACTCATATTGTTTTTGGTTTCTTAGTTTCACGCTGCAAAGGTACGGCGATTTCCTCACAAAAAAGATGGAAAATCTTTTGGATAAGATGGATTATTTTATTATCTTTGCCCCCGCTATGAAAGAAGGCTTCACTGGCGAGCGCAGCATCGTGCTGCCACCCATGACCATCGAGATGGAAGCCAGCGACCCGCTGGTCAGCAGTCTCTACATCACCGACATTGGCTACTACCCCAATGCCGACGGCCATTTCCGCGAGCGCCGGGCCCCCATCGCCGAGCATGTGCTCATCTACTGCATGGAGGGCGAAGGCTGGTACGCCGTGCAGGGCCATCAATACAAGGTACGCGCGAACCAATACTTCATTCTGCCGCCCGGCCAGGCCCACACCTACGCTGCCGACAAGGACCGTCCCTGGACCATCTACTGGATTCACTTCACGGGCCCGCATGCCGCCATCTACTCGCAGGATGCCCTCACGCCGCAGGACATCCGCCCCGCCCTCAACTCACGCATCAGCGAGCGCAACCACATCTTCCAGGACATCTTTTCCACCCTGGAGCGCAGCACCGACCTGGAGAGCCTGCGCTATGCCTCCAGCCTGCTCCACTACTACCTGGCCTCCATGCGCTATCTGCGCCTCTACCGTCAGGAGGCTTCCACCGAGAGCGACGACATCGTGGCGGCCTCCATCCACTATATGGAGGAGAACCTGGAGAAGCGGCTCACCATCAGCGACCTGGCCCGCTACACCGGCTTCTCGGCCTCCCATTTCTCCCGTCTCTTCAGCCAGCAGACGGGCCAGAGTCCCCTCGCCTACTTCAACCGCATGAAGATAGACCGCGCCTGCCAACTGCTCCGCAACACCGACATGCACATCAACCAGATCTGCCATCTCGTCGGCATCGACGACTGCTACTACTTCTCCCGCCTCTTCTCCAAGCAAGTCGGCTGCTCGCCGAAGCAGTATCGATTACACAGCGTGCATTCTCTCTGATTTTTTTTGAAATTCATCTCACACCTTTGTCGTATTCTTGTTGGATAGTAGGAGTTTGGAGGCCCCAAACTAATGTAATTAAAGATTTTCTCTCCGAATCGTTTGGCGGTTCGGATTTTTTGTTTTATTCGCCCCCTTCGTGCAATCCGGATTACACGAAGGGGGCGATTCCGCTGTGTCATTATTTCGCTCCTTTCCGCCGGTTGCACTCGCGGCAGAGCATCTAATTACACACGGGGTCGGTTCCGCTGTGTAAGAACTGGGCTTTCTCTACAATTGTTCGCTCTTGTTGCATCTTGTCCAGTTTCTCTTCTATTTGAGACAACTTCTCCAATACTTCGTCATTGTTGTCCGCCGCCATGGCATCGACAAATATGCTGTTCACTAAACTCATGCCTATGATTCCACCAAGGAAAAGAAGAAACGAGAAATAGATTCTTGCTAATACAGCCATCCCAGTACCACTGTTGGCTGCAATGGCTTCTGGCATATCATACCATCCTTCGATAGTAAACAAACGAAAGATGGAATAGACACTAAGGGCAGGATTGCCGAAATACTGAGGAGCAGCACTTCCAAACAGAAATGTTGTAACGATGCTGAATACCAATAAAAGCACCATCAATCCGATGGCGACTATGAATGAGGCCTTGGATGCCAACTTAATGCCATTAATTAGATTGTCAACATTGGGTACAAACTTCAGCAAGCGGAATGTCTTGAAGGCACGCATCGTCCTTAATGAAAGTAGGATACTTGTACCTGGGAATATGATTCCAAATAAGTTGATACATGACGGGAGGGCTAACAACACAAGTATAAAATCAAACCGATTCCACCCGTCAGACCAGTAGTCAGAGAAACCACGAACACGAATTTTCACCACCGCTTCGACCAAGAAAAGCAAGGTAAACAGTGTATCAACAATAAGGAGCCACCCGCCTTGACCAGGCATAAAACCACTGATAAATATGATGCCGGTGTTGATGAGTACCAGCACCAGCATCGTATTGTCGTTTGTAAAGAAACGCTTCACCAACTCCATTTACACGTATCGTTTAGCAGCCTCTATGAGTTGTTTCTTGAAGTTGTAGATGTCATCTATCCTCTCGATGCTTTCCATTTGCTCATTCCTGTTTTCGTCAACAAATCCAATGCGCTTGTTATTGGTGTTGTTGAAGTGCAGCCTGCAAATGGGTCTGCGATTGTTGTCGTCTGCAAAGATGGCAAAATAGGATTGTGAGTCACGATAGGTCACTCGCTCTGACGGAATGACCTCGCAAACGATGCTCTTCACAATATAGTATCCCTCCATCTCTTCAATAGTCGTGTTAATCTTAGAGGCCTTTTCTTCCTCTTTTGAAGGTTCCTCTTCTTTCGGCTCAGTCGCAGCAGAAGGTGTTTGAATAGGAGCCCCTGCTGCTTCCGTGGCCTTGATGGCTATTCCGAGTTTCTCGCTCATCACGTCGTTGATATGGCTCTTCAATGCCCGCTTCACGATGTCTGTAAACTGATCCAGCACCTTCTGCGTGACAATGCCTTCATACACGCGTTTCGTCAGCAACTTGACGAGTTCAGGGGATGGCTCATCGAATTCCGAACGAATAACCTTTTTGACCTCCGACATATATTTCAGTTCGTTGGCACTGCTCAGGATATTGTCGAGGTCGAAATTTTCCTTGCAGAACTTCTTCACTTCCTCGATTTGGGTCTCCCTGATTTTCTCCAAGTTGATTTCAAGGAAAGGTACGTCATCCATGATGTTCTCCTTGATCAGGTCAGCATAGAATCTATACACTATGCCGTTAGTCAAGACCCCGAACTTTGCCTTTGAGGCAACATAGTAGCGCTTCAACTGATTGTCATGCAAGTTCAAGTCCTGTTTCCAGTGTTTGCATTCAATGAGCATAATCGGTGCGCCATCCTTCATAATGGCATAGTCTATCTTTTCCCCCTTCTTCTTCGCAATGTCACAATCCATCTCGGGGACAACCTCCAGAGGATTGAATACGTCATATCCCAGAATCTGAATGAACGGCATGATAAAAGCATTTTTGGTGGCCTCTTCCGTTTGGATGGATTCTTTAAGGGCCGATACGCGTTCAGCCAATTGCATCATTGAATCTTTAAAGTCCATAATTTATAGTTTTATTAAAGCCCAATCCTCCCAGTCCCTCAGAAGACTACTTTTTATTATATGAGAAGCGTGGAACTGTATCCACATCTACGTCCTGAGGTCCTGAGAAAACCTAATGTGGGAGAGTGACAAGCATCCACGCTATCGCATGGAAGCCATCATGTCTTCTTGCCACATTTTGAAATTTCTCAGGTTTCAGAACGCAAGACGAGCATAACGCTTCTTTTTTTTATTTCCACTATGTCCCACCGCCGCCCTCGCCCGGACATCGTGGCGGTGTTCGATGGCAAAGGTACGAAAATAAAATGGAAAAATTGCTCCTTTAACAAAAAATTCTGCAAAAAAGTTGATATATTTTGAGGATACGAGAATTTTTTACCGCTGTGGCGAAGACTACATCAAGATAATGCACCTTGAAATACCAAAGAGGAGAGGCCCGCACCTCCCCTGAAATTAGCATTCACGCCGTTTTCTTACTTTTCTACTAGAAAACTAAAGAACTTAGCCTTACGAGGGAAGTAAATTTTCCCATTCTTCCTGATATATCGGCAATAGACACGCTTCATGCCTTTTTCTTGTGAATCAACTTTCATGCTAACACCTCCTCTCTGCACTAGCGAGCCGCTGTTGCCCAACGGCAGGCTGCGTTGCACTTGGTCAGGGTGCAACTAAAACGCCCCATGTTGCAGGACAAGGGGCGTGGTTCTTTCCTTACGGAGAGGACAGTGGCGATGACCAATCGCCGAAAGGAGGGTGTTAGCACTCCAGTTGATTCACGGTGCAAAGATAGTGATTTATTTATTCATTTCCAAATAAACCTACTTACTTTTTTTACATTATGCTGCTTTTTTAACTTTTTATGTCCTCCAGCCCCAGGACTTTGGACGAAGCGAACTCGGAGTTTGGACGGAGCAAACCCATAGTTAGAACTATCCAATCTAAAAGAGTCACCTGACACAGGATTCCTATCAATTCTATCAATTACAATTGAGATTTTTGCCTGTTCTAAGTCACCATAGAGGGTAAAAATCAGGTTATTATTATATAATATATAATAATAAAAGTTTTCTGAGGTATTTTCAAGTCACCGGAAAACCAGCAGAAAACTCAATTGTAATTGTAAGGATTGTAATTTGTCGTGAGCCAGCAATTCTACGCTCGGCCGAAGGGTTATCTTTTGATATCTGGAGATAACTTTTCTCCCCCTTCCTTAAATGGTTTCCCCCTCATGCCGTGTACGCCCCGTTTCACTCAGTAAACCCCAGACGCCTTTTCGCCCGCTTGGTGAATCCGGAATTCAAACTATTCCTCCGGATGATAAGCAACATGTCAAAAGGCAAACTGACCGTCGCATCACGAAAGCGACTTGAGAGAAGAAAGCGACTGACTCCATTCAGGAGGGACTCGCGAGTGATTAACCAATTCACGCCCAAGTGCCACGACATATTCTGTCAGTGGGTAAACAAGCAACGGGAGCGCAAACTCTTGTTGCTGGATGAGAGCGATACGCCACAGACCATCACCTGCCTGCGGTTCAACTACGTGGCACATGCCCGACATGGCCGCGGCAGGTTCTCGAAGTCCGACGTATATCTGGCTCTGGCCGAACTGATCAGAGTGGTAGAAAAGACAGATGGATTCGAGCACAACAAAATGGTATTTTATCGTTACATTTCCTCCCAAGAGCACTCTAATCTCCATGTAGACTTTAAAGCACTTAAACGCCAGTTACAAAGCATATTTGAAGAAAACTAAAGTAGGGAGAAATAAAGCAAAATTAGATTTAATGATAACAAAAATAATTTACTATTTAAAAAGAGTTTCGTAAATTTGCAGCATCAAATTTAAATCATCTTTGAGTTATGAAGATTAAGTATGTTTTGACTGAGCAACTGCTCAGCACCCTGATGCAGGGAAAGAGAGTTCCAGGCTCCATGTATGCGGAGCAAGTAGATGATGAGATGGTGATTGGTTTTCGCCAATACCAGCGCAAGGGGGCCAAGCGCCGCCCAGACCAGACGCTGCTAGCACTGCCGCACGGCTGGATTCGCAAGTCGGCCAAGCGCTACCGCCTGAACCTGTCGATGCCCGACAATCTGGGAGAACGGCGCGTGGGAGACCTGATGGCAAGTGAAACCGAGGAGGCACGCAGATTTATGCAGGCCCTCCAGGAAGTGATGAACGTGGTATGATGAGCAGTAGCACGTTTGAAGACTCTACAAGCAGCACGGTCGCAGCAGAGAGGGCCGACATGACGGAGGCCCTCCTGCGCGGCGAACTGTCGAGGGAAGATTATGAAACCTATATAGTGATGATAACAAACAAAGAATGATGAACAACGTAAACGAAAGCATGACTGCCGGACAGACACCGGCATTAATCCCCCTGCCGACCATGGCAGATGTGAAGACCAAGAACGACGTCCCTGCGGACATCGACTTCAACTATCGCGGCCTGAGTGACGATGACCGCATACGCCGTGCCGTCAAGGACATGGAAATCATCTATGCCAGCGACGAGCAGCCTAAGATGACGCCACTGGTACCACGCTTTGTGAAGGCATACCTGTGGAACACGCCTGACTTCTATCAGCCCGCCTATAGTCAGGCAGGGTTCCCTGCAGCGGCCACGCTGATGGACGATGTAAGTTTCAGGCATCCCAACAACTTGTTTGTGCAGGCCAAACTGAATGCACAGATTGTGGGGCCTTCGAGCGTTGGAAAGGGCGGCTTGCCTCTGATATTCCAATATATGCTGGCCGACCTGATGGCGGAAAGCCATGACAACATGGAGCGGCAGGTGGAGATAGACGAGCGCAACAACCTGAAGGGCGCCAATGCCAAGAAGGAGGCCAGGCCTGACAACCTGGTGCAGCGCATCGTCTTTCCCAACACGACCATCCCTGCACTGGCCAAGCAGATGAAGCAGAACCACGGACTGCCCTGTTTTCTGGAAGCACCAGAGATAGAAGACCTCTGGGGGTTCAAGAACGGTACTGGCGGCATGTCGCCCCTGGTGCTGCTGCGCGAAGCCGATGACCGCGACGGAAAGATACGTCAGCGCCGAGTGGGCGAGAAGAGTGTGACGGTAGACGTGCCCCTCTTCCTGAACTATTGCGTGTCGGCAACACCTGAAGGAGCAATTGATTTCTTCAAGCGCGATATGCTGAAAGGTGCGCTCAACCGGCAGGAGGTGGCCTTCATCCCAGACCAGCCTATAGGCGCCAAGGAACCGAAGTACAAGCCCTACGACGAGCGATATGCCGCACGCCTGCAGCCTTTTATAGACAACCTGAAAAGTGCGCGGAGTCACGCCGATGACAATGGCCGGATTGTCTGCAAGCAGGCCATCGCGTTGGCAGAGGCGATGAAGGACGAGTGTGCCGCTTTCGTGCAGACCAACTATGACCGCACGTGGGACAACCTGACCCATCGCGGACTGACCCATGCCTTCCTGAAGGCCTGCGTGCTCTACGTGGCTAATGGCTTCAAATGGGAGCCCGCCATTGAGGCCTTCATCAGATGGAGTTTCCACTACTGCCTGTGGTCGAAACTGCATGTTTTTGGCGACAGGATTCGTGAAGCCGAGAACAAGTTGCAGTATTCTTCGAGACCCGGTAAGCCCAACTTGCTGTTGCTCATCAGCGGCAACACATTCACCCTCAGCGATGTGGTTGCCATACGCAAGAGCCAAGGCATGGACGATTCTGAGAAGGCAACGAAGAACATGATCAACGTCTGGGTGAGCAGGCAGTGGATCCGCCGTCAGCCCGACGGTAGATATGAGAAACTGGAGTATAAACATTAAACTATAGACCAAGAAATGAAAAAGAAAAGAAACAAAACAGTCTGGTGGCTTGGAGTTGAGGAGCATAGTCCTCTTGAGGGGTTCTACTATCCGTATCCGCTTTATGAGGAGGGCAGGTGTCTCGTCGGTTTCCTGAAAGGCATAGATACGGCTGTCATCAACCGCCTGACCCACTTTCTTCGTGTTCACGACCGCAAGAGGCAGAAACTCATCGTCGCCGACATCCGTGATTATATCATGGACAGACTCAAGTTCTTTACCGGGAACAGAAAGTTTGACAACGAAATGGACCAGATTATTGCAGAGTTAGACAATTACATTGTCAATGTCAATAAGCCATAATTGAATCTGTAGAGGCTGGCCGCACACATGGTCAGCCCCTTTACTTGACCAAGTATTTTACTCAAAAATAATTGCGAAAATATTTGGCAGTTTCAGATATTTTTCGTACCTTTGTAGTGTCAATGAAAGACAAGCGGGAACGGGCGGCCCGATGTAGTCTGCCCAAAGATTCTAATACTACAAAAAACACAACAAAATGGCAACTAACAAGATTGCAATGGAGTATGACCTCGTGCGCAACAACAACGCCGAGTCGACCGCCTACGGCAAATGGTACGCCCAGCCCGTGGTGCGCGGTTCAATCAACCTG
>JAFUUL010000016.1 GCA_017483805.1 Prevotella sp. | reverse complement strand
GATGAGTGATGAGTGATGAGTGATAAGTGGTTACTCCTGCGGATTCTCGTCGGCATCATACTGGCGCTGACGCGACTTGAAGACATGGTGGTGCAGGAAGTTCATGCCCTCCAGACAGACCAGCACCATCAGGGTGGCGGCGACGGCCACATCGTACATGCCCACGCCGGCCGTCATGCCGATGGCCGAGGTGACCCAGAGGCCGGCAGCCGTGGTGAGGCCCTTGACCACATTCTTCTGGAAGATGATGGTGCCTGCGCCGATGAAGCCGATGCCGCTGACCACCTGCGCCGCCATGCGGGCAGGGTCGCGCTGGATGATGACGCCGGGCTGGCCCTGGAAGCCGTCGAAGCCGTGCATGGACAGCACCATGAAGAGGGCCGAGCCCAGGCCCACGAGAAAGTGGGTGCGGAAGCCGGCCTCCTTGGAGCGATACTCACGCTCCAGACCGATGGCGCCGCCAAGGATGGCACCGATGAATATAGTCAATATGTATTGCCAAGACATATATTAAAATTATGAATTATAAATTCGGAATTACTTCGAGTATTTCTCAATCAGGTCAGCAGCCTGGGGATCGCCCAGTTCGCCAGCCTTCTGCAGATTCTTGATGCCTTCGGCCTTCTGGCCCTTCAGACACTGGGCTACACCCAGGAAGAGGTAGCCGTCGCTGTTATCAGGCGAGATGCGGATGGCCTCGGTGGCCGTGGCGATGGCATCGTCGTAAAGCCCGACACGCACCTCGAGCGAGGCTTTTTCGGCATAGAAGAGGTCGTTCTGCGGTTCCATGCTGATGGCCTTGGCAATGTCGTTGAGGGCCTGCTGATAGAGGCGGCCGCTGACCTCGTTCTGGAAGCGCACGTAGTAGAACTGGGCATTGACCTGAGTAGACATGAGCGATTCGTAGTCGTTCAGGTCAGCCACGGCCAGACGATACTGGCCCTGCGCCGTCAGCACCTGCGAACGGGCCAACAGATAGGGGGCAGCATCTTTGAGATAGGGGCGCGAAAACTGGGCCACGCAACTGTCGAGCAGGGCGAGTTGTCCCAGGGTGTCGAGAGCCATCTCACGGCAGCGCGAGGCCTCGTAGAAGAGTTCGGGCGAACGCAGCGACGAGGCGTACAACTGCTCGTAGACAGCCGAGGCATCGGCATACTGCTGCTGGGCAAAGAGCACGTAGGCCTGCTGCTGCAGGTAGGTGGCCTGCGGATTCAGGGCATGGGCCTGCTGTGCCTCCTTCAGCGAGAAGTCGAGCGTCCAGGGCTCGTAGGCAATATCGGGATGCATCAGCGCCTTCTGGTAGATCAGCCGCGAATAACTGTAGTGCACCTCGTCGGCCTTCTCGGTCACCTTCAGGGCCTGCGCCATCAGACGGTCGGCCTCGGCATAGTGGTGGGCATTGGCATCGAGTTGGGCCTTGTAGACGTAGCCCTCGTGGCTCTTGGGGAACTGAGCGATGAAGTCGTCGACCAGCGTGGCGTAACTGGCCGAGTCGAGCGACGACACACCCATGTAGAGCGAGAGCAGGGCCTGCTGCTCGTCGGCAGGCAAGGCCTTCTTGATGGCGGTCTGGCGCAGCGTGCGGTCGTTCATGCTGAGTCCGCTGATGCTCAGGCTGTCGGCAAAGAGGGCGCTGACGGCGTAGTTCAGCGTATCCTTGGCAGAGGCTGGCTGCTGCATGAGTCCCACCACCTGGCCGTCGTCAGTCAGCAGTGGAGCACCGATGGCATCGTCGGGCATCTGCAGGGCCACGGTGTAGTAGGCGTAGGTATCGTTGAAGGTCTCGGCCTTGCGGACGGTGCCCTGGGGCACACGCTTCGTCTCCCTGTAGGGCAGCAGCCACACCTGCGTGCCGGCCGTCTGCCGGGCGGTGGCAACGGTCAGGGGCTGGGTCTTGGCACCAGCGACGCGGAACTTAGCCACATCGTAGGTATCGTTGGCCCCCAGCATACACTCTACGGCCATCTCCTTGCCCTGAGCGTCGATGACCACGGCGCGCTGGGCTCCCTTGAAGGGAGTAAAGGGGCCTACGGCCTCGCCACCAGTCCCCACGTAGAAGCCCATCGAACTGGCCAGCAGGGTGCCGTCGGCACCAAAAGTCTTCAGCGTGAACACCGACTTGGTGGACTTCTTCACCCACGAGGGCTGAGCCACAGCGGCGCTAACGAATAGTGAACAGTGAATAGTGAATAGTGCTATCGCCATCCATATCCTATGTCTCAGTATCTTTTTCATCGCTTTATTTTACTGTTTTTACCTTTTCAAAAGTTGTTTAGCATTCTCGATGGCGGCCTCGCTGACGTTGCTGCCAGAGAGCATCTGGGCAATCTCAGCGATGCGCTCATTGGGCGAGAGCATCTGCATGTGGCTGGTGGTGCCGCGAGGCGTCTCCTCCTTGTACACTTTGTAATGGGTGGTGCCCAGGGCGGCAATCTGGGGCAGATGGGTGATGCTGATCACCTGACGGTCGTTGCGGCCCATCTCGGCCATGATCTGTGCCATCTGCTCGGCAATCTTGCCGCTCACGCCTGTGTCTATCTCGTCGAAGATGATGGTGGGCAGTTTCACCGCGCCACTGATCATGGCCTTCAGCGACAGCATCACACGGGCTATCTCGCCACCACTGGCCACCTGCGACACAGGCTGGAGAGCCGTGGAGGTGTTGGCGCTGAAGAGGAACGACACGCTGTCCTGGCCAGTGGGCGTGAGGGCCGTGGCCTGGGTGATGGCGGCCTGGAAGCGCACATTGGGCATGCCCAGGGGCACCAGGCGGCTGACCACCTCGTGCTCTATCTGACTGGCGGCACGGGTGCGCACCTTTGTCAGGCGGTCGGCCAACTGGCGGCATTCGTCCTTCAGCCGCTCGCACTCCGTCTCCATCTGGGCCAGGGCTTCATCGCTGTTCTCTATGGCCGATAGGCGCTGCTGCAGGTCCTGCTGGATGGCCAGCAGGTCGGCCACGGTCTCCACGTGGTATTTACGCTGCAGGTCGTAGATGCGGTCCAGGCGGGCGTTGATGCTCTCCAGTTCGGCAGGGTCGAAGTCGACGGCTTCCAGACGGCTGCTGATTTCGTCGGCCATGTCCTTCAGTTCGATATAGGCACTCTGCATACGCTCGGCCAGTTCCTTGACATCGGGATAGACGCGCTCGATAGTCTGCAGGCAGGATACGGCCCTACGGCTGCGCCCCACCATGCCGCTGGCTTCGTCGGAACACAGCGTCTCGGCCTCGTAGAGGGCCTGCTTGATGTCCTCGGCGTGGGTCATCGTCTCGCTGCGCTGTTCCAGTTCCTCCTGCTCGCCGTCCTGCAGACGGGCTGCTGAGAGTTCGTCGTACTGAAACTGCATGAAGTCGGCGTTCTGCTGACCCTGCGTAATCTCGGCACGCAGGTCCTCCAGTTGGCGCTGCTTCTGGCGGTAGGCATCGTAGGCACGGCGATAGTCGGCCAGCAGGTCGGCATCGGCGGCGATGATGTCCACCACGCTCAGTTGGAAGTCCTGTTTGTTGAGCAGCAGGTTCTGGTGCTGCGAGTGCACGTCGACCAGCCGTTCGCCCAGTTCCTTCAGCATGGAGAGGGCCACGGGCGTATCGTTGATGAAGGCACGGCTCTTGCCGGCAGAGGTCAGTTCGCGACGGATGATGGTGTCCTGAGCGTCGTATTCTATCTCGTTCTGCTCGAAGAACGGCTCCATCTGGTAGCGCGACAGGTCGAAGTGGGCCTCAATGACGCACTTGTCGGCACCCTGCTTGATGGCCTTCAGGTCGGCCCGCTGCCCCAGCAGCAGACCGATGGCCCCCAGGATGATGCTCTTGCCGGCACCTGTCTCGCCCGTGATGACCGAGAAGCCGCTGTGGAACTCCATGTCGAGTTCGTCGATGAGCGTAAAGTTACGTATATATAGTTGTCTTAACATGATTCTTCATTTATCACCTATCACTCATCACTTATCACTGCTTTATCTTCTCCCACGAGGGATTCTGCGAGGCGTTAATGGCGAAGAGGATGTCGTAGACGGCCTCTTTCTCCTTCTGCGTGCCCTTGCCCTTGTAGATGTTGGCCAGTTCGTCCTTCTTGTAGTCGGTCCATATCTGGGGCAACAGGCTCAGGGGCTTCTCGTCGTGGGCTTTCTTCAGGTTCTCCAGGGCTGTGGTCACGTTGGTGCGGCCGCGCTCCACGTTCTGTGCCATCTCGTCCAGTCCCTGACGGTAGTAGTCGTACTGCAACTGTCGGAAGGGCTTCATCGCCTCGTCCAGATAGTCGTTGATGATGGCGAAGCGGTTGCGGCTGTCCTCAAACGACTTCCAGCCGATGAAGTCGAGGTTCTGGGCATTGTTGGTCAGGTTCATGCAGCGCTGCAGCACATCGGTGCCACCCATGGGGGCGAACGAGTCGAGGTCGAGGCCGATGATGAGGTAGGCATAGTAGGCAGCGAGGGCCACGAGTTGGTTGTCGATGACCTCCTCGTTGAAGTTCAGTTGGTCGAACTGCACGAAGTCGAAGTCGAAGTTCTTGTCCCTATTATTATATAAGGTGGTGGTGTAGGCCGAGTTGTACACAGGACGGTTGGCCTGCACCAGAGCCGTACACACGAAGCGGTTGCTGGAGGCGTCGTACTTGGCGACGGTGATGTTGAACGTGCACTGGATGCGCTCGTTCTCCTGAAACTGCAGTTCTGTCCACTGCTGCTCGTTGATGAAGCGCTCGAGGGTCTCCTGCAGGTTGTCAAAGACCGAGGCATCGGTGCCCTGCACCTGCTGGTGGTTGATGTTTACCTTGGCCAGCAGTTCCTGCGCCTCTGCTCCTGTCAGGGTCAGCAGGAAGAGAATCAATGGGAGCAACCGTTTCATAGGATATTAGCCAGTTCGTTGATAATGTCACGCGCCACTTCACGCTTGGGCTTGCGGGGATAGTCCTTCTGGCCCTCGTGCGAGATGATGCTGATCTGATTTTCGTCGCTCTGGAAGCAAGTGCCCTCGTTGCGCAGCGAGTTGAGCACGATAAAGTCGAGATTCTTCTTCTCCAGTTTGTGGTGGGCGTTCTGCTGCTCGTCGTTGGTCTCGAGGGCAAAGCCCACCAGCACCTGACCGTCGCGCTTCTGGCGACCCAGCGCGGCGGCAATGTCGGGGTTGGGTACCAGCCGGATGTTGAGGTCGTCGCCCTGACGCTTGATCTTCTGGTCGGCCACATGTGCAGGCCGGAAGTCGGCCACAGCGGCACAGAGGATGGCGGCATCGCTGGTCTTAAAGGCCTCGGTGGCAGCCTCGTACATCTGCTGGCAAGACTCCACGTCAATCCGATGAAGATTGAACATTGAAGATTGAACATTGACGGGGCCTGCGATGAGGGTGACATCGGCACCGCGACGGGCGCACTCCTCGGCCAGGGCAAAGCCCATCTTGCCGCTGGAGTAGTTGCCGATGAAGCGCACGGGGTCGATCTTCTCGTAGGTGGGACCGGCGGTGATCATGATGCGCCGGCCCTTCAGGTCCTTCTGCTCGAAGAAGAGATCCAGGCTGGCCACGATCTGCTCCGGCTCCTCCATGCGTCCCTTGCCCTCCAGTCCGCTGGCCAGGAAACCGCTCTGCGGCTCAATGATATGATTGCCGAACGACTGCAGTCTCTTCAGGTTCTCCTGCGTGGTGGCATGGGCATACATGTCGAGGTCCATCGCAGGAGCGATGAACACGGGGGCCTTCATCGACAGATAGGTGGTGATGAGCATATTGTCGGCCACGCCGTTGGCCATCTTGCCTAACGTAGAGGCCGTGCAAGGGGCGATGAGCATGGCGTCGGCCCAAAGGCCCAGCGCCACATGGCTGTGCCACGTGCCGTCGCGCTGCGAGAAGAAGTCGCTGATGACGGGCTTCTGCGTCAGAGCCGACAACGTGATGGGGGTGATAAACTCCTTGCCTGCAGGGGTGATGACCACCTGCACCTCGGCACCGCGCTTCACCAGTTCGCGGATGATGAGGCACGACTTATAGGCCGCTATCGACCCCGTGATGCCCAGTACGATTTTCTTTCCCTTCAGCATATCAACTTATCACTTTTCACTCTTCACTTATCACTTCTTCTGCGCCTCGCGCAAGCGGATGCGGGTGAGCACCTGCTTGGTGTTGTAGGTGAAGTCGCCACTCAGAATCCAGGCATAGTAGCCAGAATCAAAACGGAGCACATCGGCCACGGTCTTGCCCTTGTGCTTGCCGAAGTTGAAGTATTCGGTCATCACGGGCTTGCCCTCGGCATCCAGGATGGTGTTGCCCTGGGCATCCTTGGCCTCGCCCCACACGATGCGACCGGCGAAGTCCACATTGTTGTTGGCCTTCGAGAACTCGGCCAGACACTGCATGTCGTTCTCCAGCGTGCGGCCTTCTGGATCTTCGCCCAAAGAGCGCTGCTTAGCCTCGGTATAGTGGTCCAGTTCGGCCATCAGCACACGGTAGGTGGCCTCTGTGTCCTGATCGGCACGGTGGGCCTCAAAGTCGTCCTCCATCTTGCGACCGCAGTAGAACTTATAGGCCGAAGCCAGGTTGCGACGCTCCATCTTCTTGAAGATGGTGCAGGCGTCGATGAGACGGCTCTTGGAGAAGTCGAAGTCGATGCCGGCACGCAGGAACTCCTCGGCCAGCAGGGGCACGTCGAAGTAGTTGGAGTTGAAGCCCGCAAAGTCGCAACCAGTGAACTTGTCGCTCAGCGTCTTGGCCAGTTGCTTGAACGTGGGCTGATCCTTCACGTCCTCGTCGGAGATGCCGGTCAGTTGGGTGATAACGGGCAGGATGTGCATCTCTGGATTCACCAGATGATTGCCGCGCTCCTCTCGACCATCAGGATACACCTTGATATATGATATCTGTATGATTCGGTCTTTCACCAAATCAAGACCGGTCGTCTCCAAATCGAAGACGACCAGTGGCTTATTCAAGTTCAGTTTCATTCAAAATTCTCAATTGTCAATTTTCAATTAGTCATTGATCAGCATGGGCATCATCAGCATGAGCACATCCTGGTTCTCAGGCTGCTGGGAGGGCAGCACCAGACCGGCACGGCTGGGATCGGCCAACTGGATGATGACCTGGTCGCAGTCGAAGTTGCTCAGGATCTCGATGAACGAGGAGCCCTTGAAGCCGATGCTCATCGGCATACCGTTGTAGTCGCACGACATACGCTCGGTGGCGGTCTTCGAGAAGTCGTAGTCCTCGGCATCGAGTTGCAGGGTGCCGTTCTCCACGTGGAAGCGGATCAGGTTGCTCGAGTCGTTGGAGAAAGGCTGCACACGGCGCAGGGCTGCCAACAGGCCCAGACGGTCGACCGACAACTGGTTGGGGTTGCTCTGGGGAATCACCGAGTTGTAGTTGGGATAGCGGCCCTCGATGAGACGGCAGATGATGACGCCGTCCTCGAAGTTGATCTCAGCATTGCGCTCGTCGAAGCGGATGACCACATCGCCACCCTGCTTGCCCAGCACACCCTTCAGCAGCGTGGCCGGCTTCTTGGGCAGAATGAAGGCAGCAGGCTGCTCGCTGCGGATGCTGAGCACCTTGTTGCGCACCAGTTTATGACCGTCGCTGGCCACGATAGCCAGACAGTCGGGAGTCAGGTCGAAATAGATGCCGTTCATCACGGGGCGCAGTTCGTCCTGGGCCGTGGCGAAGATAGAGCGGTTGATGTTCTCGGCCAGCATTGGCGTGGCGATGCTGATGGTGGTAGCACCCTCGCTCACCTGCTGCGGCTGGGGAAACTCGTCGGCACTCTCCACGGGCAGCGAGAACTGACCGTTCTGATAGTTAATCTTGGCGATATTGGCAGCCGGGTCCACCTCGAAGGTGATGGGCTGCTCGGAGATGCCCTTCACGGCCTCCAGCAGGTCGTGGTTGCCCACGCAGAAGCGGCCGTCGCCGTCGTTCTCGGTCAGTTCGAGTGAGGTTTTCATCATCACCTCGCTGTCTGATGCGGTCAGGTTCAGACGACCCTCGGCCACCTCGAAGAGGAAGTCGCCCAGGATGGGCAGCGAATTTTTGCTGTTAATTACTCTCGACAGAGCAGCCAGTCGACTGCCCAATGCGGTACTTGATACGGTGAATCTCATATTGCTCTAATTGTTTTATGTATTCGTTTTGAGGTACAAAAATACAAAAAAAGTGCGTCAGTAGCAAAATATTTGCGAAAAAATTGCTTGTTTTCAAACTATTTTAGTAATTTCGCAAGCGATTTAGCAAAAATACAAACATTAATCATCAAATAAGTAATATGGATTTAACAGGAAAAGTCATTGCCATTCTTCCGGCAAACAGTGGTGTGTCTGCCCGCACGGGTAACGCTTGGATGAGTCAGGAATACGTAATCGAGGTGCCCGGCCAGTATCCGCGCAAGATGCTGTTCCGCATCTTCGGCGAAGACCGCATCAAGCAGTTCAGCATTCAGCCCGGCGAGGAGATCACCGTTCAGTTTGATATCGATGCCCACGAGTACAACGGCCGTTGGTTCAACGAGATTCGTGCCTACAACATTCTGCGTGGTCAGGCCGGCGGTTCCATCCCCGCTGCCACGCCGTTCCCCCCGCAGCAGCCCGCTGCACAGGGTGCCGCTCCTCAGGCTGCCAACGCCCCCTTCCCTCCTGCTCAGGAGCCTGCCAGCGACAGCCCTGCCGACGATCTGCCCTTCTAAGACAAAGGCATCTACGAAGAAAAAGCAAGTGCATCAGTCCATCGCGACTGGTGCATTTGTTTTTTGCTGCCTGATCCGCCAGCCGATGGCGGCCACGAGGATGGTCATCAGGGGACTGAGGATATTGAAGAAGCAATAGGGCAGATAGGTGAGCGTGGAGACGCCGAGCACCGTCGACTGTGTCATGCCACAGGTGTTCCAGGGCACCAGCACCGAGGTCACCGTGGCCGAGTCTTCACAGGTGCGGCTCAGCAGGCGCGGCTCGAAGCCCAGTCGCTGGTAGACATGGCGGAACATATCGGCCGTCAGTACGATGCTGATAAACTGGTCGCCCGTGGCGATATTGAGGAAAATGCCGGTGCTCGCCGTCGAGGCCACCAGTCCCAGACGATGGCGAATCCAACTGATTACCAGTCGGGTGATGCTCTCTATCATGCCGCTGGCCACCATCACAGCCCCAAAGCACATGGCACAGATGATGAGCCAGATGGTGTTGAGCATCCCCGCCATGCCACCCGTCGACACCAGGTCGTTGAGTGCCGCATAGCCGGTCTCCACTGCCGTAGCCCCATAGTAGGTGATGGCCAGGCCGCGCACGATGGGCCACTGTCCCCCCTGCCCTATCTCGCTGAGGATGTGGGGCTGCAGGATGAGGGCCGTCACTCCTGCCATCAGGGCAGAGAGGAACAGCACGATGAGCGAGGGCAGCCTGCGGGCAATGAGCACCGCCGTCAGCACAGGCACCAGCAGCGTCCATAGCGAGATATTGAAGGTCGAGGCCAGGCCCTCGGTATATTGTTCCACCTGCACCTCCACGTCACTGTCCATGCCCAGACCTGCCACGAAGAAGATGACGAGTGTGATGAGGAAGGCCGGCGTGGTGGTCAGCGTCATGTAGCGGATATGGTCGAAGATGTCGACGCCCGTTGTCGACGAAGCCAGGATCGTGGTATCGCTGAGGGGCGACATCTTGTCGCCGAAGTAGGCACCAGAGATGATGGCACCTGCCGTCCAGGCCTCCGATATGCCCAGCGCATCGCCAATGCCCAGCAGGGCTACGCCGATGGTGGCAATGGTGGTCCACGAACTGCCAGAGAGCAGCGACACCAGGGCACAGATGGCACAGGCACCTATCAGGAAGAACTGCGGCGACAGTATCTGCACACCATAATATATTAAGGTGGGCACCACGCCGCTCACCATCCACGAGCCGGATAGCATGCCCACCGTCAGCAGGATGAGCAGCGTGACGGCGACGCCACCCAGCGTCTGCGTCATCTGCGTCTCGAAGGCTTTCCAGGGCACACGATAGAACACCATCGAGATGGCCACGCAGGTGGCCAGTCCCATCAGCAGCGCAATCTGGCTGCCCCCGTTGAGCGAGTCGCTGCCAAACAGCGCGATCACCACGGCCAGCAGTCCGATGAGCACCAGCAGCGGAACAGCCGCGACAAGCGGATGGGGCAATCGGCGTTCTATCTTGTCCATCACATTGAAAAAGGGACTTGCCTCTTTGGCAAAGGCAAGTCCCTTGAATATGAGAATTAAATCTGTCGATACAAATTACTCCTCAACAGCAGCCTGGGCGGCGGCTAATGAATACTGATTATCAATGACTTACGAAAGGACTGGTCAACATTCCGAATGCAAATCATACACGTTCTGCACGTTCTGCACGTTTCTGACTCGTATTCTTCTGCAAAAAATGTCACTTACGTAATTAATT